>JBDTTA010000007.1:0-27668 GCA_039930845.1 Gemmatimonadales bacterium | reverse complement strand
CCGACGGTTACGTTTGTGTCATGCCCTTGCTGGCCGAGCCATGCTCCTGACCGAGTTGCTCACGCCGGACCGGATCGTGGTTCCCCTTGTCGCTACAGATAAGCGAGGCGTGCTCGCGCAGCTTGCGCGGCACCTCGTGGAGACGTCTGGAGGCGACTGCGATCACGTACTCGCGGCAGTGCTCGAGCGTGAGGCCGTGTTGAGTACCGGCATCGGCTTCGGCGTGGCAATCCCTCATGCGCGATCCGCGGGCGTCCGGGAGCTGGCGGTGGTCGCCGGCGTCAGCAGCAAAGCGATCGTCTACGACGGGAATGATGGCCAGCCCGTCCGGCTCTTCTTCATGATCGTCGGGCCCGAAGGGTCCGCGGGGCTCCACGTGAAGGCCCTGAGCCGCATCGCCCGCCTGGTCCGGGCAGACAGTGTCCGACGCGACCTGACCGAGGCGCACACGTCCGATGAGTTTTACAACGTCCTCCTCGACGCGGAAGCGCGCTGAGCGCCTTCGCTCCTCTCCTCCAGGCCCCCCGACCCATGGTCAGTACAGTCATCCCGTCGGTCACGACATGAGCGCCACCGCGCTTCGCACCCATCGTTGCGGTGAGCTTACCCGTGCACTCGTCGGCCAGGAGGTTCGGCTCGGTGGATGGGTTCACCGGCGACGCGACCTGGGCGGACTGGTGTTCATCGATCTTCGGGACCGCGCGGGGCTGGTTCAGCTCTCCTGTAATCCGGCCTGGACCCCGGCGGAGGTGATGACGCGGGCGGCGGAGGCGGGGACGGAATCGGTCGTGCTCGTGATCGGAACGGTCGAGATGCGGCCGGAGCCCTCGCGCGACCCTGTGCTCAAGTCGCGCGAGGTGGAAGTGCACGTCACCGGGCTCGAGATCGTGGGACCGGCGCAGACGCCCGCGATTCCGGTGGCGCGGAAGGAAAAAGAGGAGCTCCCGGCGGAGGAGCTCCGGCTCAGGCACCGGGTGCTCGATCTCCGCCGGCCCGAGCTCCAGCGCAACCTCATGCTGCGCCATCGGCTGCTGCAGCGCTCGCGGGCCACGCTCAGCGCCCTCGAGTTCCTCGAAATCGAGACCCCGATCCTCACCAAGCCGACCCCCGAAGGCGCGCGCGATTATCTCGTGCCGAGTCGCATGCATCCGGGCGAGTTCTACGCGCTGCCCCAAAGCCCGCAGATCTACAAGCAGCTGCTCATGGTGGCGGGCTACGACCGCTACTTCCAGATCGCGCGCTGCTTTCGCGACGAAGACCTGCGCGCCGACCGGCAGCCCGAGTTCACCCAGATCGACCTCGAGGCGTCGTTCGTCTCGGCGGAGGACATCCAGGCCGTCGTGGAGCGGGTGCTGGTCGATCTCTGGGCCGAGGGGGGGGTGAGCGTACCGGCACCGTTTCCCCGCATTTCCTTCCAGGACGCGATGCAGCGCTACGGGATCGACAAGCCCGACCTCCGGTTCGGCTTCGAGATCGTCGATTTGACCCCGCTTATCGGAAGCGATGCGGCGCCATTCCTGTCGGACGTCCGGTCCAGAGCCGAACGCCTTCGCGGAATCGTCGTGACTGGCGGCGCCTCGTTCAGCCGCAAGGACCTCGACGGCCTGACCGCGGTCGCCAGGGACGCGGGGGCGGGAGGACTCATCTGGGCACGGAGGGCGGCATCGGGATGGGAAGGGCAGGGTGTCAAGGCGGTTGGGCAGCAGTTGCTCGGGAGACTCGGTGGACACGAAGGGGAACTGCTCCTCGCCGTGGAGGGTCCCGATCCGATCACCTCGCCGGCGCTGCACGCGGTTCGCTCCGCGCTGACCCGCCGTCCGGACGCGACGCCCGTTACCGCGCACGCCTTTACCTGGATCGTCGATTTTCCGCTCTTCGAGCGCGATCCGGACACCGGCCGATATGCGCCGGCGCACCATCCGTTCACCGCGCCGCATCCCGACGATCGCGACAAGCTCGAGAGCGATCCGGGTCGCTGTCGCGCGCTTCACTACGACGCCGTGTACAACGGCGTCGAGCTCGGCAGCGGGTCGATCCGGATTACCGATCCGGGGCTGCAGCGCCTCGTCTTTTCGTTGCTGGGCATTCCCGAGGCGGACATCCGGCGGCGGTTCGGCTTTCTCCTCGATGGCCTCGCCGCCGGCGCACCGCCGCATGGCGGGTTCGCACTGGGCTTCGACCGGATCGCCATGCTGCTCTCCGACGCCGGATCGCTCAGAGACGTGATCGCCTTTCCCAAGTCGACGACGGCCCGCGCCCTCTTCGAGGGCGCCCCCACGCAGGTGGATCCGTCCGACCTGCGGGCGCTGCATCTCCGGATCGACTCCTGATGGATCCGCCAAGGGCCGCTCATGGCTGACGATATTCAACAGCGGCTCTCGGCCGAAGGCGCCGATCCGCTCCTGTTCGCAGGCGTGAACGACGCGAATCTGCTCGAGCTCCAGCGCACGCTCGGTGTCCGGATCTCGTTCCGGGGCGATGCGGTGACGGTGACCGGCGCCGCCGACCAGCTCGAGCGCGCGACACCGGTGGTGCAGGGTTTGCTCGATCTCGCGCGTATGGGTGAGCCGGTGACACCCGAAGATGTGTTCCGTCTCGCCTCCGAAGGCCCGACAGGCGACCTGGTGGCGCCGGCGGCGGATGGCAAGATCGTCCTGCCGGGACTTCGGCGAGCGATCGTCGCCAAGACACAGGGCCAGCGCGACTACCTGCAGGCGATCGGCTCGCATGACATCGTCGTCGGCATCGGGCCGGCCGGCACCGGCAAGACGTATCTGGCGGTGGCCAAGGCGGTGGAGGCGCTCGCCAGGCGTCGGGTCAAGCGGATCATCCTGGCCCGGCCGGCCGTCGAGGCGGGGGAATCGCTCGGCTTTCTCCCGGGTGATATCCAGGCAAAGGTCGATCCCTACCTACGGCCGCTGTACGACGCGCTCGAGGACATGATGCCGCACGATCGGGTGCAGCGCGCGCTCGAGACCCGCACCATCGAGATCGCTCCGCTCGCGTACATGCGCGGCCGCACCCTGGCGGACGCCTTCATCATTCTCGACGAGGCGCAGAACGCCACCGGCGCCCAGATGAAGATGTTCCTGACCCGGCTCGGCGTGAACAGCCAGACGGTCGTCACCGGCGACAAGACCCAGATCGACCTCCCGCGGCGGGAGGACTCCGGTCTGGTGCAGGTGGAGCGGGTGCTCCCGGGTATCGAAGGAATCGCCTTCTGTTACCTGCATGAGACCGACGTCGTACGGCATCGGCTCGTGCGTGAAATCATCCGAGCGTACGCAGAGGACCAGAACGGCTGATGGCGCGACGGGAGGTACGACGCTTTCCGAGCTTATGGCCCGCGGGAACGGTGGCCGAGCGCATCCGGTTCCACGCGTTGCGCTGGGCACCGCTCCTCGCGACCGCGCTACTCACGTACGTGCTCTTCCCGCCACCCGCCGGAGTCCTGACGAGGGTGCCGGAAGTCGGGCAGACGTCTACCCGCACCATCCTGGCGCCGTTTCCCTTCGAGGTGCGGAAGTCCACCGAGGAAATCGCACGCGAAGGTGAGTCGCGTGCGCTCACCGCGCAGCCGGTCTACCGCTTCAGCGCCACCGCCTACGACTCCGCGCTCGCCGCCACCCGCGAGTTCTTTTCCGAGCTCGAGCGGGCCGACGCGCAGGGGCCCGAGTTGCTCCGCGCGGTCGCGGCCACCCGGGTCCACCTTGGTCCCGACGAAACCCGGTACCTGGCGGACTCCACCAAGCGGCGCGAGATGCAGGAAGTGGTCACCCACTTCCTCGGACAAGCGCTGTCCGGCGGGGTCGCGGATGCCGGCGTCATCCGGGGCGAGCCGAGCCGCAAGGTCACGATGCGGCGGGGCGACGAGGAGCGGATTCTGCCGCGAGACTCGATTCTCACCTTCGCCGACCTGATGGAGCAGGCGGAAGCGGCGGGGATCGTCCTCAGCGATCCGGTCGGCCAGCGCGCGCTCCGGCGCCTGGTGGGAGCATTCTACCGGCCGACGGTCGTGCCCGACATCCCGCTCACTACCGCGCGCCGGGAGCAGCTCCGGGCCAGCGTCGATCCGATCAAATCCACCGTTCGCACCGGCGAACGCATCCTCCGGGTCGGCGAGCCGGTCACCGAGGACGCCCGCGCCAAGCTGGTGGCGCTCCATGGCGAGCTGCGCCGCAGGGGCACCGACGATCTCTGGCTGCCGGGGGCGTTCGGCGGGCTGCTCTACAATACAATCGTGCTGAGCGTCTTCTGGCTGCTGATGATGTTCTACCGGCGTGAAACGTACGCCGAGTTCCGTCAGATGGCCTTCTTCGGTGCGCTCTTCTCGCTGGTGCTGCTCATCTCGGCCGGTGTCTCCGAGCTGGTGCCCGGGCGTCCCGAGCTGATCCCCGTGGCGTTCGCGGCCATCCTCGTCACCCTCCTCTACGACGGCCGAATAGGCGTCTTCGCCGCGCTCACGCTCGCCGTGCTGCTCGACGGCCAGTGGGCCCTTCGTGACACGTTCATCCTGTTCTTCGGGCTCATGGGAGGAGTTGCGGGCGCGATCGGCATTCGCGTGGTGCGCCGGCGCCGGCACCTGTATCTCACCATCGGCGTGGTCGCGGCGGCGGGGGTGCTGGCCTCGATTACCGTCGGCCTGATGCAGGGGTGGTCCACGGTGACGATCGTCGCCAGCGCGCTGCTGGGCGTGCTGATGGCGCCGGCCAGCGCGTCGCTCGCGATGATCGTGATGCCCCTCGCCGAATCGGGGACGCGCATCACCACCGATCTCACGCTGCTCGAGCTCTCGGACCTCGGCCGGCCTCTCCTGCGGCGGCTGGCGCTCGAAGCGCCGGGCACGTGGGCGCACAGCCTGGCAATGGCCAATCTCTGCGAATCGGCCTGCAATATCATCGGCGCCAACGGGCTGCTCGCTCGCGTGGGCTGCTATTACCACGATATCGGGAAGCTCACCACACCGGGATTTTTCGTCGAGAACCAGGGTGGAGGCCCCAACCCGCACGACGTGCTGCCACCGCTCGAGTCGGCCAACATCATCCGCCGGCATGTGCTCGACGGCATCGCGCTCGCGGAGGTCGCGGAGCTGCCGCCAGCCGTCAAATCGTTCATTCCCGAGCATCATGGGACGACTGAGATCACCTACTTTCTCATGCGCGCTCGCCTGACCGTGCAGGACGGCAGGGTGAACGCCGGCGATTATCGCTATCCGGGACCGCGTCCCCAGTCGGCGGAGACCGCCGTCGCGATGCTCGCCGACTCCGCGGAGGCCGCGGTGCGCGTGCTCAACGATCCCTCACCCGATAAGGTGCGCGACGCCATCGAACATCTCGTGCAGCAGAAGCTCTCGTCGGGCCAGCTCGAGGACGCTCCGCTGACGCTGGGCGACCTGGAGCGGGTCAAGCGTGAGTTTGCGCGCGTGATGTCCGGGACCTACCACAAGCGCATCGGCTATCCCCGTGCCAGCGGCGGCGTCACTCCGGAATTCCAGACCGCTGACCGGCAGTGAGGTGGTGGTTTCCGGCCGCCGGCTGCCTCTCCCCGCCTCCCTGGTCCGCCGGGTGGTGGAGGCCGTGCTCCGCGGCGAGCGGCGAGCGGCGGCGATCTCCGTGACGTTTCTCGGCCGCGATGCGATGCGGCGTCTCAATCTCCGCCACAAGGGCCATCCCCGTCCCACCGATGTGCTCGCCTTCGCCCTGAAGGAGCCGGGCGGCCGTGCCGTCGGCGACGTGTACATCTGCGCGTATGTCGCCCGGAAAGAATCGCGTGCCAGGCGCCTTCCGCTTCGCGAAGAGCTGGTGCGCCTGGTCATCCACGGAACGCTTCACGCGCTCGGCCGGGACCATCCCGAGGGCGAGGGGCGGACCCGATCGCCGATGTGGCGGCGCCAGGAGCGCTACGTGGAGGCGCTTACGTGATGGCGATGCTGCAGTTGTTCATTGCGCCGCTCCTCGCCGCGCTGCTGACGCTCTGGGCGGCGCTGCTCGCCTTTGCCGCGGAATCGGATGCCGATCTTCCGCGGGCCCTCGGGGGAGACGTTTCCGATGGCGCCGGAGGGGCCACCCTCTCCCGCCAGCTTCACGTGGCCCACCTCTCGTTGCTCGTCCTCGCGGGGGCGGCCGCTGGCGGTGCGGTGGCATGGTGGGCGTGGTCCCCGGCGCAGAGCCTGATTCGCCTCGTGCTCGCCATCAGCATGGTGTGGGTCGTCGGCGACCTCCTCCCTCGGCTGCTCGCGGTGGTGGCGCCGGAGTTGACCGGGCCGGTGCGGCGTGCGGCAAAATCCACCCTCACTCCGTTCGCGCCGCTGCTGCGCCTCGCGGCGTGGGCCGACGCGCAAACGCGGCCCGGGCCGAAAGTGCGGCAGACGCGTCGCACGGGTGCGGTCGAGCGCGACATGCTGCTCGGTGTCTTCTCCCTTGCCGACACGACGGTGGCCGAGGTGATGACGCCACGGATTGACGTCGTCGCGGTGGATTCGTCCGCCTCGCTGGAAGAGGTGGTAGAGACGCTCCGCAATTCCGAACACGCCAGGCTGCTCGTGTACGACGACCATCCCGATGCCGTCTCGGGCGTCGTCTACGCAAAGGACGTCCTCGCCGCGAATGGCGACGATCCCGACCCGTGGCATGCGCTGATCCGGCCCGCGGCGTTTGTCCCCGAGGCCAAGACGCTCGACCGTCAGCTGCGCGACTTTCAGCGCGGGCCGAGCCATCTCGCCGTGGTGGTGGACGAATTCGGCGGTACCGCCGGGATCGTGACACTGGAGGACATTCTCGAGCAGATCGTCGGGGAAATCCAGGACGAGCGCGACACCGACGAGGTCGCTCCGATCCAGGAAGTCGCGGGTGACCAGCTCCGGGTGGACGGCGGCGTGGCGCTTTCCGAGCTCGAGGCGACCCTGGGCCACAGCTTCGACCGGGAAGATGTCAGCACTGTCGGCGGGCTGGTGCTCGCAGAATTCGGCCGGGTGCCGCGGGCGGGTGAGACCATCGACCTGCAAGGCTACCGGCTGCTGGTGGAACAGGTCGTGCGGCGACGGGTGCGGCGGGTTGCCGTTCGCCGACCGGTGCTCCAGGCCGACGTCGCCGCGCGTGTCTCTCCATGATCTGGCTTGTGGCGGCGGTCGGCCTCGCGATGGCCATGTTCGGTGCGACGGCGGGCGCGGCACTCGTGACCGTGAGCCGAGCGGAGCTGACGCGTGCCGTCGGACGGCGGCTCCGTGGCGCGACGCCATCGCTCGCCTGGCTCAATCAGGTCGATTACTACCTGACCGCCGCGTCGGCGACGACATCGCTCGGCGTCCTCCTTGTCGGCGCGGTCATTCCGGCCATTCTCGCGAGCGCGGGGGCGGGCACGCCCCGCCTCGTGGTGATCCTGGCGCTGCTGGCCGTGCCCGTGGTGCTCATCACGGCGTATCTGGTGCCCCGCTGGCTGACTCGACCGCGCGCCGAGTCGGTGGCCGAGCGCGTCACCCCGCTGCTCCGGCCCTGGTCACGGATCCTCGGCGTCCTCCTGCCGGCGCGGACGGCCACGCGTCCCACCGACTTCCGCGCGATCTGGCGCGAAGGCGCCGCCGTCGGACTTCGCGCCGATGACGAGATGGCGATGGTCGGCGGCGTCATGGCGTTCAGTGTGCGGCCGGTGCGCGAGGTGATGACGCCGCGTACCGAGATCGTCGCCATCGAGGAGAATGCGCCGCTCGATGACATTCGCCTGGTCTTCGCGCAGAGCGGTTACAGCCGGCTGCCGATCTTCCGCGGCACGCTGGACGATATCATCGGGATGGCCCACGCCTTCGATCTCTTCAAGCTCGCGCCCGGCGATCCGCTGCCGGTGCGCCCCGTGGCGATTACGCCGGGCAGCCGGAGTTGCGGCGACCTGCTGCTCGACATGCAGCGCGAGCGCCGGCACCTCGCCATCGTCCTCGACGAATTCGGCGGCACTCTCGGCATCGCGACGCTCGAAGATCTCCTCGAGGAGCTCGTCGGCGAAATTTTCGATGAGCACGACGATGGCGTTCGCGCGGCCGCAACGTCGGGGACGTCGTTGATCGAAACCGACGGCAACCTCTCGCTGCAGGCGGTCGAGGAGGCGTTCGGCGTCTCGCTGCCCCCGGGCCGCTCGACCACGGTCGCCGGCCTGCTCGCCGAGTGGGCGGGGCGGATCCCGGCCGCGGGGGAGCGGTTCACGCTTCGCGGTCTCGAGTTCGACGTGCTCCAGGCTTCGCCTACCCGTGTGGAGCGACTGATCATCCGCTCGGGTGCCCTCCCGTCGGTCCCCCTCCAGCCCGGCATCCAGTGACCGCTGGCGACGACAAGATCGAGCGCATGGTGGACCTCGTCCGCACCGGGCAGCTTCCCGCGTTCGTGAAGCGCGCCCACGAATTCGAGGCCGCCGACCTCGCCGACGTGCTCGCGGCGCTCGACGACGAGGAGCGCGTGACCGCCGTGGAGGCGCTGCCGGCGGAGCTGTCGAGCCAGGCGCTGGCGGAGATGCCGGAGGAGGCGCACGCCGGGGAAACGCTGGCGGCACTCGCCGCCGGGCGCGCGGCGGAGATCGTCGAGGAGCTGGAAGACGACGACGCGGCCGATCTCCTCGGCGAGTTGCCCGTGGCCGAGCAGGAGCGCATCCTCAAGGAGGTCGAGGACCGCGCCGACGTCGACCGCCTGCTCCGCTACGACGAGCGAACCGCCGGCGGACTCATGACGACGCACACGGTGACCGTACGCGATACGGACACCGTGGAGCAGGCCCTCGGCGAGATCAGGCGGCAGGCGGAGAGGGCCACCGAGTTCTACCAGATCTTCGTGGTGGACGGCGACCGGCGCCTGGTCGGCGTCCTGCCATTCAAGGACCTGATCGTCAGCAAACCCGAGCGGGCCATCAGCGAGTTCATGGCGGATGCCGACATCTCGGTCCTGCCCGACCTCGATCAGGAAGAGGTCGCCCGGTTGATGGCGCGCTACAACCTGCCGAGCCTCCCGGTGGTGGACGAGGGCGGGCGGCTGGTAGGACGGGTCACCTTCGACGACGTCATCGACGTCGTCGAGGCGGAGACCACTGAGGATCTGCTCAAGTTCGGCGGCGTCTCACCCGACGAGGACCTCGCCGCGGGCTGGCGCGTCTCGGTGAAGAGCAGGCTGCCATGGCTGCTCGTCAATCTCGGGACGGCCTTCCTGGCCGGCGGTGTGGTCTTTCTCTTCAGGGGGATGATCCAGCGCACCGTCGCACTGGCGGTGTGGATGCCGGTCATCGCGGGGATGGGAGGCAATGCCGGCACGCAGGCGCTCGCGGTCACCGTCCGCCGCCTCGCGCTGGGGCTCATCCCGGGACATCAGTTCACCCGGGTCGTCGTCAAGGAGATGGCGGTCGGCATTACCAATGGGCTGGCGATCGGCTCCGTCGTCGGTGTCTCGGCCTCGCTCCTCGGGGAGGGCGCGCGCCTGGGCATCGTCGTCTTCCTCGCCATGACGGGCAATCTCTTCGTCGCCGGCTTCGCGGGGGCGTTCATTCCGATCGTGCTCGAGCGGCTCGGCGTCGATCCGGCGGTGGCCTCGTCGATCTTCGTGACGACCTTTACCGACGTGTGCGGCTTCCTTCTCCTCCTCGGCCTGGCCGGGACGATTCTGCTGTAACCTGAAATGGAAGGAGCCCCTCCTTGCGGAGGGGCGTAAGGCGACGGGCGCGGAGCCGCCGGCCCGTCACCTGAGGTGGGATATAGATACGACGGCTTACGCGGACTTCAGTTTCACCAGCACACTATCGCTGAGCCGGCCGGTGGTCGGCATATTGTTGGCCTTCTGGTACGCCCTGAGCGCCTTGCGGGTGTCGCCGTTCATCTCGCCAGTCGGCTTGCCCTTGTAGTATCCTGCCTTCGACAGCCCCGTCTGTACCTGTTCGACTTGCGCTTTCGTCCACGCCGCGTGATGCGTCATGGAGCCCTGGGCCGGGGCCGCTGCGGTGGTCGTCGATGTGGCGCTGGGCGCTTTCGGCGCCGGCTTGGCGGGTGCCGAGCTCTGCGCCGAAAGGGTCGTGGCGCCGACTGCACATGCGAGCACGGCGGTGGCGACGGCGATGTTGCGGAACATGCATTCCTCCTCGAGTGAGTGCGGCAGACTGCGTGTGTCCCTGCCGCGAGTGCAGTCGAGGAGAAGGCAATCGATGTGCCATCGCAGGGAGCCGTCATCATCCGATGGCGGCGCGCATTGACGACCCCACCGGTGCTGTCGAGCGTGAATGGCGCGCCAACCTGTCGCGGCGGGGACAGAATGTCCGGCGATCAGTCGCGCGGAAGGTTCCAGCGCTGGATCATGCGGGTGAGCGTGCGGCGGGAAATGCCGAGAATGCGGGCCGCGTCCTCGCGACCTCCCTGGACGGCGGCGAGGACGCGCCGGACGTGCTCCCGTTCCAGCTCCTCGAGCGAGCGCAGGTCCGACATCGGATCGCCGTCGCCCGCCGCAACGCCGCCAGGGACGCCAGGGGAGGAAGGGAGGACGTCCGGAGGGAGATGCTCAGGCCCGATGACGTCCTGTTCGGCGAGCAGCATGGCGCGCTCGAGCACGTTCTGCAGCTCGCGAATGTTGCCCGGCCAGTCGTACCCGAGGAGCCGCAGTTGCGCTTCGGGGTCGACCGCCATGAGGTCACGCCCGTGTCGAGCGGCCAGTGCGCGGAGAAAGTGGTCGATCAACAGCGGAATGTCCTGTCGTCGCTCGCGGAGCGCCGGGAGTGCGATCGTGACCACGTTCAGCCGGTAGTAGAGGTCCTCACGGAAGCCGCCTTCCCGTACCAGCGACGGAAGATCGCGGTGCGTGGCCGCGAGCACCCGCACGTCGACCTTGACCGGCGACTCCGAGCCCACCGGCACGATCTCGTGCTCCTGCAGCGCGCGCAGCAATCGGGCCTGGAGGGAAGGGGAGACGTCGCCGATTTCGTCGAGGAAGAGGGTCCCGTGGTCGGCTTCGCGAAAGAGCCCCGGCCGCGAGGCGCTGGCGCCTGTAAAGGCCCCCTTCACATGCCCGAAGAGCTCGCTTTCGAGCAATCCCTCCGCCAGCGCCGAGCAGTTGACGGCGACGAACCGACGGTCGGCCCGGTCGGAGTAGCGGTGGAGCGTCCGAGCCACCAGCTCCTTGCCGGTGCCCGTCTCCCCCAGCAGCAGCACCGTGGCTTGAGACGGCGCGACCCGCGCGACGGTCTTCATCACCTGTATGATCGAAGGGCTGTGGCCCACCAGCGCCGGCTCGCCCGTCGGTTTCGCCGGGTCGCCCGGTGGCAGCGCCGCCTCGATGCTCCGGCTCACCGTCAGCATGCGGCGCCGTCCGAGCGCGCGCCCCAGCGTTTCCCGCAGGGCGGCGATGTCGTACGGTTTGCTGATGAAATCGTAGGCGCCGGCGCGGATGGCCTCCCCGGCCGCCGCGGCGTCGCCGAACGCGGTGAGCACGAGTACCAAGGCACTCGGATCGCGCTCACGCACCGCGCGGAGCAGATCGAGCCCGCTCGCGCCGGGCATGCGAAGATCGGTCAGGATGGCGTCGAACGGCCCGTCGACGTTGAGGGACTCGAGCGCGGACTTCACCGAGAGGACGGGAACGACTTCGTAGGCCTCGCGCTCGAGGACTTCCGCGAGCAGGCGGCACGCCGCCTCGTCATCGTCTACCAGGAGCAGGCGGGCCGCCACTCTCAACCGCTCGACTGTGTCCGTCACGCCGCCACCCGGGGAAGTGTGAGTCGCCACCGTGCACCGCGCGGCGAGGGAAGGTGAACGAGGTCGCCGCCCAGCGTCCGCGCGAGTCGGAGACTCACCGCCAGCCCGAGCCCGGTCCCTGCGGGGCCCTTCGTGGTCGAGAAGGGTCGGAACAAGTTCGATTCGGCAATGGGGTCGAGCCCGGGTCCGTCGTCGTACACGTCGATGAACGCCTCCCGGTCCGACTGGCCGGTATGAATGGTGATGCTGTTGCCCGCGGCCAGTGCCTCGATGGCATTTTTCAGCAGATTGAGGAGGATCTGCTCCACCATCGAGGCATCGCACGCGGCAAGCACCGGAGTTCGTGCGCCGTTGCCCGCGCCGTCGAGGCGGGCGACCACCCCGGCATCGGCGAAGGACGGCTCGAGAAACTGGATCATCCTGGCCGCCACGTCGTTGAGATCGACGATGCGCACCGTCGGCGTCGGCCAGCTCCCCCGATCCAGTCCGGCTCGCACGATCCCCGCGACCCGCTCCACCTGCGCCAGCAGCAGCTGGACACGCTCCACCCCCCGTGCATCGCTCTCGGCCCCCAGGTCATCGCGCAGCAATTGCAGATGGCCGCTCACCGTGTTGAGGGGCGTGCCGATCTCATGCGCAAAGCCGGCGGCGGTCTCATGCATCAGCGCCAGCCGGTCGAATCCGCGCGCCCGTTCTTCCAGCGCCAGCAGCATCGCGCGGGATGCGCTTTCCCGCTCCCGGTCGGCCAGGGCGTCGCGCATGTGATTGTAGCGGCGGGCGAGTTCCCGGAACTCCGGCGGGCCGATCTCCGGCGCGGTGGGGGCGTGCTCCGCACCGCCGTGGGCGCCCGCCATCGCACGTCCAAGCGCGTCGAGCGGCCGTCCGACCCAGCGGGCCGTGATCACCGCGACGCCGAGCGAGAGGAGAAGCGCCGAGAGCAGTGCGAGCAGGTAGGCCCGCCGGTGTTCCTGCCTGGCCCAATCCTGGAGTCGCTGGGTGGAAACCCGGACGTCCAGCACGCCGTATGGCCGCGGATTTCCCAGGGGCAACACCACTTGCCAGCCTGGGTCGGCGCCGGAGTGGAGCTGCACCTCGACGGCGCGGCGCGCCAGTGCGCGGTATCCCTCGGGACCCGGGCCAGCGGAGTCGGCTGTGCCACTGGCCGCGACGAAGGCGAGCCGGCGGCCGCGCAGCACGTAGACCGCCGCGCGCGACTCGTTGACGCGGTGGCGGGACCACCCTTCGAGCCCCTGCGTGAGGGCCGCGGGATTGCCGGTGGGCGCGAATTGTACGAGTAACGAGGCAAGGGTGCTGGCGAGCGCCACCGATTCGAGGCGAAAGTCTTCCAACCGCGTCCGCGCCGACCAGGACAACGCGATCTCGGTGGCGCCGAGGACGAGCAGCACCGCCATGACCGCCGTTAGAAAGGCGAGACGGCGGGCAAGGCCCAGCGGCGGCTTTGGCACGGGTGCGTCGGTCATCGGCGGTTGCTGATGTAACATACCGCCGCCGCAGGGCAAGAACGCTGCCAGCGACGCGCCCGCCTTTGTCCTCTTGCCGGCCGGACTAAATTGCGCGTGCCGTTGTGAACACCCGCTCACCGTTCGTCCATCGACCCGCTGCCGGGGGCTTCCCTGTGCTGGTACCGAAGCTTGTCACGACCCTTCGGACCTACAATCGCGAACAGTTCACTGCCGATCTGAGTGCCGGCATCGTGGTGGGCGTCGTCGCCCTGCCGCTGGCCATCGCCTTCGCCATCGCCAGTGGTGTCACCCCCGACCGCGGGCTCTACACCGCCATCATCGCCGGTTTCCTGATCTCCGCGCTCGGCGGCTCGCGAGTCCAGGTCGGCGGCCCGACCGGCGCCTTCGTCGTCATCGTCTTCGGCATCGTCCAGAAATACGGCATCGATGGGCTCATGGTCGCCACGATGATGGGGGGCGTGATCCTCGTCGGATTCGGCCTGGCCCGGCTGGGCGGCGCCATCAAATTCATCCCCTATCCGGTGATCACGGGGTTCACCAGCGGCATCGCGCTGATCATCTTCTCCACACAGGTCAAGGATCTGCTTGGATTGCAGGTCGAGGCCGTTCCGTCGGAGTTCATTCCGAAGTGGGGAGTGTATCTCCGGCGTCTCGGCACCGCCGACCCGACGACGGTGCTCGTCGGGGGTGTCACGCTGGCCATCATCATCGTCTGGTCCAGGCTCAGGACCAGATTGCCCGGGCCCTTCGTCGCCCTGGTGGGCACCACGGTGGTCGTGCAACTGATGCATCTCCGCGTCGATACGATCGGGAGCCGGTTCGGGATCATCGACGCGAGCTTTCCGCGGCCCATGCTCCCCCACGTCGATTTCGCGATGGTGACGGCCATGGTAGGGCCGGCCTTCACGATCGCGCTGCTCGCCGGCATCGAGTCGCTGCTCTCGGCCGTCGTCGCCGATGGAATGATCGGAGGGAGGCACCGAACGAACATGGAGCTGGTGGCGCAGGGGATCGCGAATATCGCGTCGCCTCTCTTCGGCGGAATTCCCGCCACCGGCGCCATTGCGCGGACCGCGACCAACGTCAAGAACGGTGGTCGAACTCCGGTGGCCGGCATCGTCCACGCGCTTACCCTCCTGCTCATCACGCTGTACTTCGGCAAGTGGGCGGCGCTCATCCCGATGGCGACGCTGGCGGGGATTCTGGTCGTCGTCGCGTATCATATGAGCGAGTGGCGCACCTTCCGGGCCGAATTTCGCGCGCCCAAGAGCGACCTGTTCGTCCTGCTCATCACCTTTTCGCTCACCGTGCTCGTGGATCTGACGGTCGCGGTCGAGGTGGGCATCGTGCTGGCGGCGTTCCTCTTCATGCGGCGGATGTCCGAAGTCACCAACATCACCGCACTCACTCGCGAGCTCGGAGAAGACGCGGTCGATCCCGCGATCGAGGGTCTCCGGGTGGGCGTGCTGCCGAAAGGGGTGGAGGTGTACGAGATCAACGGCCCCTTCTTCTTCGGCGCGGCGGAGAAGTTCAAGGAAACCATCCTCCAACTGCGGGGAACACCCAGGGTGCTCGTGATCGTGATGCGACGCGTTCCGGCGATGGACTCGACCGGTATCGCGGCGTTGCGGGACGTGGTGGGACGATTCCGACGGAGCGGGACGCGAGTGATCCTCGCGGGTGTGCATGCGCAACCGATGGCGGCGCTGCAACGCTCCGCCTTCGCCGAGGAGATTCCCGGGGAGGATCTGGTCGGCACGCTCGATGAGGCGGTCGCCCTCGCCCGCACGCACCTGGAAGCGACGGGCTGATGAGTCTCGAGCAGATCCTCATCGAGCACGGGGCCGCGGCCGTCGTCCTGGGGGCGATCTTCGAAGGCGACTTCACCCTGATCCTCTCGGGCGTCGTCGCGCATCTGGGGATCTTTCCATTTCCGGTCGCTGTCGCCGCCGGCGCCGCCGGCAGCCTGCTGGGTGATTGCGGCTGGTACTGGCTCGGCCGGCTGCGGGGGCCGCGATTCCGCGAGGGGCGACTCTACCGCCGCGTCGGTTCCCGCATCGAGCACCTCGCCCGCCGGTTCGGGGTCTGGCAGCTGCTGCTCGCGCGCTTCGTGTATGGCACTAAGAACGCCAGCATGGTTTTCTGGGGGCTACACGGGCTCTCCTTCGGCCGGTTCGTGTCGGTGGACGCTCTCGGTTGCGTGCTGGGCACCACGCTGTTCGCCGGACTCGGCTACCTGGTCAGCGACAGCGCGGAGGCGGTGCTGGGCAGGGTGCGGCGGATCGAGCTCTGGCTCCTCGGCGCCGTCATCGCGGCGGTGGTGATCGTCTATATCGTCAATCGTGCCACCCGACGCGAGTTGCATCTGGGCGACGTGGGACGTGAAGAGCCGTGAAAGCCGCGGACGCGTCGCTTGCCTCCGCCCCGGGCCGTGGCGACCTTACAGCCATGGATCCCGACCTCCTCCTCGAGGAGCTGCTGGCCGGCAGGACGGCCGCGCTGGCCCGAGCGATTTCGGTGGTCGAGAACGCGCGCCCCGGCTTCGAGCAGCTCCTGGCCAAGGTGCACCGTTCGGTGGGGCGCGCCCGCCGCATCGGACTCACCGGGCCCCCCGGCGCGGGCAAGTCCACACTGGTGGAGCGTCTCGTGGGCGCCTATCGCGCCGCCGGTCTCCGGGTGGCGGTCATCGCGGTCGATCCGACCAGCCCCTTCACCGGCGGCGCGCTCCTCGGCGACCGCATTCGAATGGAATCCATCGCGCTCGATCGCGGAGTCTACATCCGCTCCATGGGCAGCCGGGGGTCGCTGGGCGGGCTCGCCACCTCGACCCGCGAAGTCTGTGATATCCTCGATGCGGCGGGGTTCGATCGGATCCTCGTCGAGACCGTGGGTGTCGGGCAGTCCGAGCTCGACGTCGCGCGGATCGCGGACACCACCGTGCTCGTGATGGTTCCGGAGTCGGGAGACGGGATTCAGACGCTCAAGTCGGGGGTGATGGAGGTGGCAGACGTCTTCGTCGTGAACAAGGCCGACCGGCCGGGCGCCGACAAGCTCCGCCAGGAGATCGAAATCACCCTCGGCATCAGGAAGGGCAACGCCTTCCGGCATGTCCGGGCGCATCACGGGCGGCGCGTTGCCGCCGCCATGTCCGCGCCGGACGGAGGATGGGAGCATCCGGTCATCCTCGCGACCGCGACGAAGGGCGAGGGGATCGATGCGTTGATCGCGGCCCTCGACCGGCAGTTCGACTGGCTTGCCGCCAGCGGGCAGCTCGCCGAGCGAAGGCGCCGACGTCTCCTCGACCGCACGCACGAGGTGGTGGATCGCGCCACGCGCCGGTGGCTCTGGGAAGAGACGGACGCGGAGCGTCAGGTGGCAATGCATCTCGATGAGGTGGCGGATGGGCGGATGAGCCCGTACGATGTCGCGACCGAAGTCGTTGCCGGCCTCAGGCAGGGGGCGCGGGCGTGACGGCGCGGGACTCGCCGTCGGAACCGGGAGAGCTCGAGCGCCTGCGAGCCGAAGTCGCCAGGTGGCGCGCGCAGGCGGCACGACTCCCGGTGCGCGAGGACGGCGAATTTACCTCGGTGTCGGGGCGCGAAGCCGAGCCGGTCTACACCGCGCTCGACTGGCGGCTCGATCCGGCCGCCGACCTCGAGCTCCCGGGACGGTACCCCTTCACTCGCGGCATCCATCCGACGATGTACCGCGGCCGGCTCTGGACGATGCGGCAGTTCGCCGGCTTCGGCACCGCGGACGACACCAATCGCCGGTACAAGTTCCTGCTGGAGCGCGGGCAGACGGGGCTTTCGGTCGCCTTCGACTTTCCGACGCTCATGGGGTACGACTCCGATCATCCCCGGGCCGAGGGCGAAGTCGGGAAGTGTGGCGTGGCCATCTCCAGTCTCGCCGACATGGAGACGCTCTTCGACGGCATCCCGCTCGACCGCGTCTCCACCTCGATGACCATCAACGGCCCCGCGGCGATGCTCTTCTGCTTCTATGTCGCCGCGGCGGAGCGTCAGGGCGTGCCGATCGCGCAGCTGCAGGGGACGATCCAGAACGACATTCTCAAGGAATACATGGCGCAGCACGCCTGGATCTATCCGGCGGAGCCCGCGCTCAAGATCATCGTCGACCTCTTCGAGTGGGCCTCCGAGCATACGCCCAACTGGAACACGATCTCGATCTCCGGCTACCACATCCGGGAGGCGGGCTCGACGGCGGCGCAGGAGCTGGCGTTTACGCTCGCCAACGGCTTCTGCTACGTGGAGCATGGACTCGCCCGCGGGCTCGACGTCGATCGGTTCGCGCCGCGCCTGTCGTTCTTCTGGGACGTCCACAATGATTTCTTCGAGGAGATCGCCAAGCTCCGGGCGGCGCGACGCGTCTGGGCCCGGCACATGCGGGAGCGCTATGGCGCGACGGACGAGCGGAGCTGGCGGATGCGTTTCCATTGTCAGACCGCCGGCGTCACCCTCACCGCGCAACAGCCGCACAACAACGTGGCCCGCGTGGCCTATCAGGCGCTCGCCGCCGTCCTGGGGGGCACGCAGTCGCTTCACACCAACGCCCTCGACGAGACGCTCGCACTGCCCACCGAGGAGTCGGTGCGCATCGCGCTCCGTACCCAGCAGATTCTCGCGTACGAAACGGGCGTTCCCAACGTCGTCGATCCGCTCGGCGGTTCGTACTATCTGGAATCGCTGACCGACCGGCTGGAGCGTGAGGCCGAGGGACTGTTCGCGGAGATCGACGCGCAGGGCGGGGTCGTGCCGGCGATCGAGAACGGGTGGTTCCAGCGACAGATCGCCCACTCGTCGATGCGTTTCCAGTCGGAGGTGGAGCGGGGCAAACGCACGATCGTGGGCGTCAACGACTTCGTCGAGGAGGCCGAGGCCCCGGTCGAGATCCTCAAGGTGGCGGATACGGCCGAGCGGATTCAGCGCGAGCGGATGGGCCGCATGCGCGCGTCGCGAAATCCCTCCCTGGTGGAGGAACGTCTGACCGCGCTGCACTGCGCTGCGTCCGAGGACCGAAACATCATTCCAGCCATGCTCGATTGCGCGCGTGCGTACTGCACGCTGTTCGAGATCCGGCATGTGCTCGAGGAGATATATGGCAGCTATCGCGAGCCGGTCTTCTTCTGAGGGCCGCAAGGCACCAGCCGGACGGGGGCGGGCGCGAATGGTCGCCCCTGCGCTGCAGGAGCGTCTCGCGGCGCTCACGTCGGTGCGCCCGGGCAGGCACCGGGTGGTCACCTGTTACCTCAAACTCGAGTCGCGAGACCGCACTCGAGGAAAATATCTCATCAAGATCAAGAATCGCATGCGTGAGGCGCTGCAGTCGCTGCCTCGCCTGGATCTGTCCCGCGACGTCCACGAGGAGGTGGCCCGGGACCTTGCCCGGATCCAGGAATCCCTCCAGGACTCCGCTCGGCTCCCACCGACGCACGGCGTGGCGATCTTCGCGTGCGAGGGCATCGATCTCTTCGAGTCCATCGCTCTCCCTTCCGTCTACCGTTCCCGCCTTGCGGTGGATCCGACGCCGCTCGTCCGCGAGCTCGCCTCCGTCGAGGACGAGTTCGGCCGGCTGCTTACGGTGGTGCTGGATCGCACGAGCGCACGGTTCTTCGCGGTGACGGCCTACGCCTCGGAGGAGCTGCCGGGCCTCAGGGCCGACAGCACGCGCGGGAAGCGTTTCTACGGCGGGCGGCCGGGCCTCGGCGAACACACGTACCACAACAGGATCCGCGAGGAGAAGCAGCGGCACTACGAGGCGATCGCCCGCGAGCTCTTCTCGCTCGACCGGCGCCAGCCCGCCCAGGGCATCGTACTCGCCGCCAGTGGCGGCGATGCCGCCGTCGTCGAGCCCTTTCTGCATACCTACCTGGCCGAGCGCGTCATCGGGACCGCCAAGCTCAACCCGAAGGGTGCGACGCCGGCGATCGTACACGCCGCCACGCTCGCCGTACGCGAGCAGTGGGAGCGCGCATCCGAGCGGAGTCTCGTGGAAGAGATGCGGGAGAGCGAGGGAGCCGGCTGGGCGTTGAATGGCGTGGACGCGACGCTCAACGCGCTGGCCAGGGGACAGGTACGCGTGCTCCTCGTCAATGCCGACGACGCCGAGCCTGGATACCGGTGCGGTGATTCCGGCCGCCTCGCCAGGACGGAAGCGGAATGCCGGGGAGAAGGCGAACCGGTGCCGGTGCTCGACATCATCGACGACGCGATCGAGGAGGCGTTGCGCCAGCGGCTGGCGATCAACGTCGTCTACGAAGACCAGGCCCGCGCATCCGTGCGGGGGCTCGCCGCGCTCCTTCGCTTCAGGTGATATGACCACCTCCCGCGCCACACCGCGTCCTATCCGTGTGCTCGTCGCCAAGCCGGGGCTGGATGGTCATGACCGGGGCGCCAAGGTCGTCGCCGCCGCGCTGCGCGATGCCGGCATGGAGGTGGTCTACACCGGCCTCCACCAGACGCCGGAGATGATCGCCACCGCGGCGGTGCAGGAGGATGTCGACGTCGTGGGCCTCTCGATTCTCTCCGGCGCGCACATGACGCTCTTTCCTCGAGTTCGGACGCTGCTCGAATCCATGGGACGCCCGGACGTGCTGATCACCGGCGGCGGGATCATTCCCCTCGACGACATGAACGCGCTCCAGCAGCTCGGCATTGGCCGTCTCTTCGGACCTGGAACCCCCACCTCCGACCTGATCGAGTACATCGAAGGATGGGCTGCGGAGCACATTTCATCCTGAAGCCACCCCGGCTCCGCGCGCTTACCGAGGAGTATCTGCGCCTCGCCGCCCGGCTCCAGCAGGGTGGCGGAGCGGCGCGCGCCGGGAAGATGCACAAGCAGGGCAAGCTCGCGCCGCGCGAGCGGGTGCAGGGACTCCTCGACCCGGGTTCGCCCTGGCTCGAGCTCGGGCTGCTTGTCGCCTACGATCAGTACGAGGGCCAGGCACCCGCCGCCGGGGTGATTACCGGAGTGGGTGTGGTCGAGGGACGGGAAGTGGTGGTGGTGGCCAATGATGCCACCGTCAAGGCAGGCTCGTGGTGGCCCGAGACCATCCGGAAGATTCTGCGCGCCCAGGAAGTCGCCATGCGCCAGCGCATTCCCATCATCTACCTGGTGGACAGCGCGGGCGTGAACCTGCCGTACCAGGGCGGCGTGTTCCCGGGACAGTATGGGGCCGCGCGCATCTTCTACTACAACTCGATCATGCGGCGCTATCTGCACGTCCCCCAGGTGAGCGCCGTCATGGGGAGTTGCATCGCCGGCGGCGCGTACCTCCCGGCGCTCTCGGACGTCATCTTCATGGTCGAAGGCACCAGCTTCATGGGGCTGGGCGGACCGAACCTGGTCAAGGGCGCCACCGGACAGACCATCGACGCCGAGACGCTGGGCGGGGCCGTGACGCATACCTTGCGGAGCGCGGTCGCCCACTATCGGGCCGCCAACGACACGGAGTGCCTGAAGCGCATCAGGGAGTACGTCGGCCGCCTTCCGCGAGCCGGGGGCCTGGCGCATCGGCTCCGTCCGGCCATTGCGCCGGCCCGCGATCCGGCCGACCTGTACGAGATACTGCCGCAGGATCACCGACTCTCCTATGACATGCGCCGGGTGCTCGCCTGCATTCTCGACGGCGGCGCGCTCGACGAATTCCAGCCGGATGTCGCCCGCGAAATGCTGTGCGGGCATGCGCACATCGAGGGATGGCCGGTGGCGGTCATCGCGAATCAGCGCGGCATCATCAAGGGCGCACCGGGTGAGCGTCCCCGCTTCGGCGGGATCGTCTACTCCGGCAGCGCCGAGAAGGTGGCGTACTTCATCGAGACCGCTGCTCGCGAGCGGCTCCCCATTCTCTTCATTCAGGACGTGAGCGGCTTCATGGTGGGGCCCGAGGCGGAGCAGTCGGGCATCATCCGCGCCGGGGCGCGCTTCGTCGAAGCCATGGCGACGGCAGTCGTGCCGAAGCTCGTGCTCACGGTCAATCACGCCTCGGGTGCGGGGTACTACGCCATGGCGGGCCAGGGCTTCGACCCCGACTTTCTCTTCTCCTGGCCGACGGGTCGGATGGGAGTCATGGAAGGCGAGGCGGCCGTGGGCGCCGTGCACGGCCCCGAGATCGAGCGGGCGCAGCGGGCGGGAGGCCAGCCGGTGGCCGAGGTGCAGGCGGCGATCGAGTCGATGCGTGCCGACTACGAGGAGCAGCTCGATGCCAAGTACGCCGCGGCGCGGGGCTACGTCGATGCGATCATCACGCCCGAGGAGACGCGGGACCAGCTCGCCTTTGCGTTGAGGGTCAGCGCCAACTACGCGGGGCCGCATATCGGCCCATTTGTGCTGCCGCCGCTCGACGCGGCGCAATGCGTCTAGGAGATTCATGCACCGCACGATGATGGCCGCCGTCGCCCTCGCGCTTGCCTGCGCCCCGTCGCGGCAGGGGTCCTCACCGCCCGTCCCCAAACCCAACATCGATCCCGGCGCGAAGAACGCGCCGCCGGTCCACGTGCCTCCCGAGGCGGTGACGCCGGCCGCGGCACCTTCCGGCGAGGATTCCATCAGGCGCGTCGCTCCGCCGCAGCTCGCGTACGCCAGGGGGTGGATGCCGCTGAGCGCCACCGGCGTCGATCGCTTTCTTCGCGCGCATCCGGAACAGGACGGCCGCGGGGTGCTCATCGGCATCCTCGACACCGGCATCGATCCCGCCGTGCCGGGGCTCGGTACGACCACGACGGGCTCGCCCAAGGTGCTCGACGTCCGCGACTTCTCCGGGGAAGGTACGGTGGCACTCGCACGCGTCACCCCCACCGGAGACTCGGTCGACGTCGGCGGCCATCATCTCGGCGGGTTCGGGCGCGTCGCGGCCCTCAGCACCGCTGGCCCCTACTACGCCGGCCAAATCCCCGAGCGTCCCCTCGGCGACCCGCCGGCGGCCGACCTCAATCACAACGGCAGCACGAACGATACGCTTGCGGTTGTAGTGACCCGCGCCTCCGACGGCTGGGTGCTGTTCGCCGATACCGACGGGGATGGCTCGCTCGCCGGGGAGAAGCCGGTGCACGACTACCTCACCGGACGCGAGACGTTCGGATGGGCGCCGCGGGGCCACAAACCGCACGTGACGGTGGCCGCCAATTTTACCGAGACAGCCGGCCAGCCCGCCCTCGACCTGGTGTTTGACATCACCGGCCATGGCACCCACGTCTCCGGCATCGCGGCGGGCCACGACATCTACGATATCGCGGGGTTCGACGGAGTCGCTCCCGGCGCCCAGCTCCTCGGGCTCAAGATCGCGAACGGCGCCAACGGCGGCATCACGACCACCGGCAGCATGCTGCGCGCAATGACGTACGCGCTCCGCTTCGCACGCGAGCGCAGGCTTCCGCTCGTCCTCAACATGAGTTTCGGTGTGGGCAACGAGATCGAAGGCAAGGTCAGGATCGATGCCCTGGTCGATTCGATTCTGGGGAGTCATCCCGACGTCGTCATGGTGATCTCCGGCGGCAACGACGGCCCCGGACTCTCGAGTCTCGGCTTCCCTGGCTCGGCCCGCCGGGCGATTACCATCGCGGCCACGCTCCCGTCGAGCTTTCTCGTTCCGGGTGCGAATGGCGCTCCCTTACCCGATCAGCTCGCCTACTTCAGCTC
Organism: Gemmatimonadales bacterium; assembly: GCA_039930845.1. Classification (GTDB taxonomy): domain Bacteria; phylum Gemmatimonadota; class Gemmatimonadetes; order Gemmatimonadales; family GWC2-71-9; genus CAVVWJ01. The sequence continues at coordinate 4,823 of JBDTTA010000007.1, read as the reverse complement.
CCGGGGCGGCGAGATCGCCAAGCCCGATATCGCGACGCCGGGGATGGCGTACAGCACCGTACCACTGTGGAATGCCGGCGACGAGGTGGAGCAGGGCACGAGCATGGCGGCGCCGCACGCGGCCGGCCTCGCGGCGTTGCTGGTCTCCGGGCTCGCCCATGAGAAGAAGCCGGTCGACGCGTCGGCCGTCCGGCAGGCGCTCATGGTGACGGCGGCGCCCACCGCCGGGATGACCTATCTCGACGAGGGTACCGGGATCCCCGACGTGGGTCGTGCCTGGGGGTGGCTCGAAGAAGCGCATGCCGTCGCGCCGATCGAGGTGCGTGCCATCGGCGCGGGCAACGTGACCGGCGCGCTCCGGCGCACCAGGCCTTCCGCGCGTGACACCGTCCAGACCTTCGAGCTGGTCCGGCCGGCGTCCGTCGCGCCTGTCACCTATCGGCTCAAGAGTGACGCGGCCTGGCTCACCGCACCGGCCACGGTGACACTTCGAAGCGAGCGCACGCGGGTCGAGGTGCGGTATGCAAAGTCGGCGCTCGCTGAGGCGGGAGCACGGGTGGGCGTCGTGAGCGGCTGGGGTCAGGACACCCTCGCCGGCCCGGCGTTCAGGCTGGTCAACGCCATCGCCGTGGCCGCTCCGGTCGCGTCAGACTCCCAGGCCCTTCGCTCGGAAGCGCGGATCCCGCCGGGTGGGTTGTTGCGTACGTTCTTCGAGGCCGACAGCGTTCGTCCCTTCGCTCTCACCATCTCGACTGGCGGCATGGCGGAGCGGGCGCTCGCGTTCCTGCATGAGCCCGACGGCATGCCGTTTCGCGATGAGGCGGCGAGGCCAGCCGGGTTCGATCAGCAATCGGCGGATTACGAAGCCGATTCGCGCGATGTCGTGAGTGGCGCCTACGAGGCGGTGGTGGTTGCCCTGCCGGGGCAGACCGCTTCCGCGACCATCGAGCTCACGCAGTCGCCCGTGTCCCTCCGTGCGGCGCGTGAGGGCGCTGCCGTTCGCGCGACGCTGACCAACCTCACCAAAGCGGCGGTCTCGGCGGAGATGGGCATGCATCTCGGTGGCGCCACCCGCGAGGAAACGATCAGCTCAACCGGCTCCGATCCGGTCCGGATTCCGTTCGTCTTGCCGGCGTGGTCCCGCGGCGTCGTGATGGACATCACGATGGATCGGGCGCAATGGGGCCGCTTCACCGATTTCGGCACCACGCTCCTCGACTCGGTCGGTGGCCAGCTCGGAAAGAAGCCGCTCAACTACGCCTTCGGTCGCCTCCAGGTGGAGGCGCCGACCGGGCATGCCGACATGCCGGTCACACTGGTATTGCGTCCAGGCTTCGCCGATCCGGCGGACACGGCGCGGTGGTCGCTCCACGCTTCCCTCCGGCTCTATGCCGATACCTCGGTCGTCCTCGCCTCCTCCGCCGGCAAGCCGGAGCCGATCTCGATCGCGCCCGGCAAAACCGTGGCCTCGATGTTCACGTTGCCTGCCAATCCCTGGCCCCTCGGTGACAAGTTCGTTCCGCTCGGACTGCTCGTTGCCCGGGCGAATGGACGGAGCTGGACCCGAGAGATCGCCCTCTCACCGCCCGCCGCGAAGTCCGCCAGATGAACGGCCGGGTCGTCCGGATCGCGGCGGGACAGGGCTTCTGGGGCGACTGGCCGGAGGCCCCTGTCCGGCAGGTACGTGGAGGTCCCATCGACTATCTGATGATGGACTACCTCGCCGAGGTGACGATGTCCATCATGCAGAAACAGAAGTCCCGCGATCCGGCCGCGGGGTACGCCCGGGACTTCGTTCCGCTCATGGAGCGGATTCTACCTGATGTCGTCGAGCGTGGAATCAAGGTCACGTCGAACGCCGGCGGCGTGAATCCCGGCGGGTGCGCCCAGGCCGTCCTGGGTGTTGCCCGCAAACTCGGCCTCGGCGGCAAGCTCCGCGTCGGCCTCGTGAGCGGCGACGACATCCTCGGCCGCCTCGACGAGCTCATCGGGCGGGGCCATCCGCTGAGTGACATGGAAACCGGGCGTCCGCTCTCCGACATTCGCGATCGCGTTCTCTCCGCGAACGCGTACCTCGGGATGGGCCCCATCGTCGAGGCCCTGCGTGGCGAGGCGGACGTCGTCATCACCGGACGGGTCACCGACACCGGACTCACCCTCGGGCCCATCTTTCACGAGTTCGGCTGGTCGCCCGACGACTGGGACAAGGTCGCGGCGGGAACGGTGGCCGGGCACATCATCGAGTGTGGCGCGCAGGCGTCCGGGGGCAACCTCCTCAAGGGGTGGCGATCGGTGAAGGGGCTGGAGAATCCGGGGTTCCCGATCGTCGAGGCGTCCGAAGACGGCAGCTTCGTGGTCACCAAACATCCCGCAACGGGAGGCGTCGTCTCCGTGGCCTCGGTGACGGAACAGCTCGTCTACGAAATGGGAGACCCGGGCAGCTATATCACCCCCGATGGCGTCGCCGACTTCACCACCATCCGGCTCCGTCCCGCGGGCAAGGATCGCGTGCGGGTGAACGGCATCCGCGGCGGCCCCCGCACGCCCATGCTCAAGGTCTCCATCGCGTATTTCTACGGCTACAAAGCGGTGGGCACACTGGTCTACGCCTGGCCCGAGGCGTACGACAAGGCCAAGGCCGCCGATCGCATCCTCCGGCGGCGCCTGGCGGACCTCGGTCTCGAGTACGAGCAGATCCTCACCGAGTATGTCGGTGTCAACGCCACCCACGGGCGCCTCAGCGGGCCTCCCGATCCCGACATCCCCGAGGTGCAGCTCCGGATCGGCGTCCGCGCAAAGGAGCGCGCCCCCGTGGAGCGCTTCACCCGGGAGATCGCGCCGCTGGTGCTCACGGGGCCGCCGAGCGTGACCGGTTTCGCCGGCGGGCGGCCGGCGGTGGAGGAAGTCGTGGCCTACTGGCCGGCGTTGATCGACCGCCACGAGATCGAGCCGCACGTGCGAGTCGAGATTCTGGAGGCGTGACGATGGCAAAGACGGTCCGGCGCCCTCCCACGCGTCAGGTGCAGCTCCGGCTGATCGCGCATGCCCGCTCGGGAGACAAGGGCAATACCGCAAACGTGGGCCTCATCGCGCTGCAGCCGGAGTACTACCCCCTCCTCGAGCGGGAAGTCACGGCGTCGCGGGTGGCCCGGCACTTCAAGGGCATGGTCAGCGGTGTCGAGCGGTTCGAGTTGCCGAACCTGCATGCGCTCAATTTTCTGCTGCACGACGCGCTTGACGGAGGCGGCACCATTTCCCTCAAGACCGATGCCCAGGGCAAGGTGTACTCGACGGCCCTGCTCCGGATGGAGATCGCCGTTCCGGTCGCGCTGGCCCAAAGGTTCCTCCGGAAGTGACCGAATCCGCCGGCCCGCTCCGAATCGGCCTCGATACGGGTGTGCTCACCCTCACGCTCGACCGGGCCGCCAAGCGGAACGCGCTCAGCTCCGCACTGATCGAGGCCCTGCACGCAGGACTCGATCGTGCCGACCTCGATGCGGACGTCCGCGTGGTCATGCTGCGGGGCGCGGGAAAGGACTTCTGCGCGGGTGCGGATCTCGCCGATCTTCTTGCCTCCGCCGACCGGAGCCTCGCCGACAACGAAGCGGAGGCGCTTCGGCTCGGGCTGCTCTTCGCGCGCATGCGCACGATTCCCAAGCCGGTTGTCGCGGTGGTGCAGGGAAGAGCGCTGGCCGGCGGCGCGGGGCTCGCCACGGCGTGTGACATCACGCTGGCAGGCGCAACTGCCCAGATCGGCTACCCCGAAGTGTTGCGAGGCTTCGTTCCGGCGATGGTGATGGAGATGCTTCGCCGACTGTGTGGGGAAAAGCTTGCGCTCGACCTCGTGCTCACCGGCCGGATACTCTCGGCGGACGAGGCGCGCGCCGCGGGGCTCATCTCGCGCGTTCTCCCCGATGCCGACCTCGACCGCGAGGCGAACGCCCTCGGCCTCCAACTCGCCGCGGCCCACTCGTCCGCGCTGGCCCTCACCAAGCGGCTCTTCCACGAGCTCGACGGGGTTGCCTTCCCGGAAGGCATCGCGCTCGGCGCCCGGGTCAACGCCCTGGCCCGCCAGACCTCCGAATTCCGCTCCGCCATCGCTCAATTTCTTCACAAATGAAGCCGCTGCGCCTTTTCCTGGCGCTCGTCGGGTTCGGTACGGCGTTGCTCGCGGTGGCCCTCGGTGACCGCCGGATTGGGTGGGCCGCGATCGCGATTCTGCTGCTGTCCCTGATCATCCGGCTGCTGCGACCAAACCGTGCCGATAAGCCTCGCGACGACGAGCCGGCCGGCTGAAGGGCGCTTGGTGACCCGGCTCACAATTCTCGCGGAGCAACGAGGCTACTTTCGTTGCGCATCGTTATGAATCCAACCGGAACCAAGGAGTCGGTATGCGGAGGGTAGCAGCTGGAGTCGGGTTACTTCTCGTTGGCATGTTCGCGACTGCACGTGTGGCTCATGCGCAGGGCGCCGAGTTCTCGCTTGGAGTGGGCCCGACTATCCCCCTCAGCGATTTCGGGGACGCGGCCAAGACCGGCTATCATGGACTCGTAGGCGTCTCGTTCGCTCCATCGTCGTTTCCGCTGGGAATTCAGATCGACGGCCAGTACCACCGCCTCAAGTTGAAATCTGATCCCGGAGATCGCTCCAGTCAGATCCTCGTGGGCACTGGCAATCTGATCTACAAGTTCAAGTCTTCCGAGACCAGCAAGTTCCGCCCATACCTGATCGGCGGGGGCGGCATTTACAACTTCAAACTGGTGAGCGGCAACAACGTGGCCGGGCCTGGCGTTGGCAATGTGGGCAATACTGCTACCAAATTC
>JBDTTA010000006.1:0-29279 GCA_039930845.1 Gemmatimonadales bacterium | reverse complement strand
TGAAGGCGAGTCCGATCCGAACTGCCAATGGCGCCCCTCTACAAAAAAGGCCGTCTGCGAGAGACGAGCCGAGACGGGTTGACTTCGACGAACCTAAAGTAAGAAAAAGCGTTCGAGTACACAATAGGTTTTTTACACTTTATGAAACTCAACTTTCCCCGCCTCGCTTCCATCGGATGTTGTGTAGACGGTGAAATCACCGAAGAGCGCGGGGGCCTCACGCTGCAGGACACGGAGACAGACCACCGCCATCCGCCGGATCTCGAGCTCCGCGCCCTCGCCGAGCCGAAGCTCCAGCATCGTGCGCCAGGCCCGGACATTGGCGCTCGCCACGATCTTCACCTCGGTGGCGTTGGGCAGCACGCTCCGCGCCGCCTCCCTCGCCAGCTTCCGCCGATGGATCGCATTCTCGACGCCGGCGTAGCGCTCCATGAGCCGGCCCACCGCCGCCACGTAGGCCGCCTGCGCCGAAGTCACCTGGGCGGTCCACTCCTCCTCGAGCTGCGGGTCGCCGATGATGGCGGGCGGCATCACGAACGCCGCGCGCGACTCGTCCACGTATCGCTGGGAGAGCTGCGACCATCCCCACCCTGCCCGGTGGCGCACCAGCTCGTGGCTGCACGAGCGGGAGATGCCCTCGATCAGCACGACGTACTGCGCATGCTCGAAGACCGAGCCATGGCCCTGCCGGAGGATGTTCCGGAGATAGTCGCCGGTGGTGCGACCGGCGGGGTTGTGCTGGCTCATGTAGCAGAGCCGCCCGGCGAACTCGGCAATGCGCTCGCCATCGGTGGACTCGCCCTGCCAGGCGATCGGCAGATGGGCCGGCTCGATGAACTGAGGGCGGGCGATGAGGGTGACGCGAGGCTGGCGGAGGATGTCCATGGGGATCGCGGGCCGGTCAGGGTGAATGGTTGAGAGGTTATTGGCTACGCTAGCTCCAGCCTATTCCGTCCATACCCACCCTTCCGCTCGATCCAGCGGAGCTCCGAGGCGATGTCGTCGGGAAGGGCGATGGCCTGTGAACCCACCTTGAGGTGACTCACCGGCGGATCGGCGGAGGGAAGGATAATGCCGGGATTCAGAATTCCGAGGGGATCGAAGCTCCGTTTGATCCGTTCGAACAGCGAGACCACTTCGCGGCCGTACACACGCGACAGGAGTGATGCCCGGAGCCGTCCATCGCCATGCTCTCCCGACGGCGTGCCGCCGAGACCCACGACGACGTCGGTGACTTCCTCGAGCAGGATCGCCACGGCCGCTTCCCAGCCGGGATCGGTGACTCGCGGCAGGAGGTTCACATGGATGTGGCCGTCGCCGGCGTGGCCGAAGATCACGACGGGGATCCCGCGTGCCGCGGCCATCGTGCGCACCGCCCGGACGTATTCCCCCATGCGCTCGACGGGCACGCACGCGTCTTCGATGACCTGGAGCGACCGCCGCTCCTCCGGCAGCCCCGCGAGGATCGGGCTCGCGGCATGGCGAAGCGACCAGAGCCGCCGCGCGGCCTCGGCCGTCAATCCCGCGTCGACGCCCGACGCCAGCGGCCGGACCGCCTTTGCCGCGGCGGCGAGCGCGGCGCGGACCTCCGCCTGCGTCCCACGCTCGAGCTCCACCAGAATCACCGCTTCGGCACCTCGCTCGCCGACGAGCTCCAGAAAGGTCTGGTCCAGCAACTCGATCGCGGAGGGATCGAAGTGAAGGAGGATGCCCACCACCTCCGCCAGCCGGTCGAGCGAGCGCAGCGTGACTCGCAATCCTCCGCGCGCGGGCGGGACCGGGTCGAGCCGCCACTCCACCGCCGTCACGACGCCGAGGGTGCCTTCGGAGCCGATCACGAGATCGAGGGCATCACCGGTGGCGAGGTAGTGATCGAGGGCATAGCCCGAGGAATTCTTGCGGGTCCGCGGAAAGCGGGCGGCGATCTCCGCCGTCGCGGCCTGAATCAGGGGCGCCGTTTCCGTCTCGAAGCGCTGGAACGCCTGCGCCGGCGGCCGCGTACCCCGCCGCAACTCGACGACCTCGGCGTCCGCGGTCACCATCTCGATCGCCTCCACCCATCGCCGCACGCTTCCGTAGCGCACCGATCGCGCGCCTGCGGCGTTGGTCGAAACCGCGCCGCCCACCGTAGCCCATGCTCCACTCGACGGATCCGGGGGAAGGCGAAGGCCGGCGGCGTCGGCCTCGAGGTTGAGATCGGCGAGACAGGCGCTCGCGCTTGCCCGGATGACTCGTCGCTCGGCGTCGAGCTCGAATCGGCGCGGCAGCGCCGTCAGGTCGAGAATGACTCCCTCCCCGACGTTGCCGCCTCCCATGGCGCTTCCGGCGCCGCGAGGCACCAGGTGGACCTGGTGCGTCCCCGCCCAGTGGATCACCGATGCGACATCCTCCCGATCGGCGGGCACGCATACGGCCGCGGGCAGAATGCGGTAGATGCCGGCGCCCTCGGCGTAGGCGGCGCGGGCGCGCACATCGGTTCGGAAGAGACCGCGGATGGGCGGGGGGGGCAGCATGCGGAAAAGCTAACTATCTTGTTCGGGTATGTCGGACACCCCCCGGGCCCAACTCATCCATATCGACGTCGACCGCCGGCTGGGACACGAGTGGGACGCGTGGGATGGGAACCCGCTCCCCAATCGGGGAAATTTTGATTCCGCTCCAGGTCTCTTCTTCGCCTGGTCGGCAGGCGCACTCGCGGTAGGCCTGGGCGTTGTCGCCGGCATCCTCTTCCTCCTTCACCCTCGCCTTGCAGGCATTCACCCCATGCTCGCCCGCACGCTCTGGATCGGTCTCCTGACGGTTGGAGCCCTCATCTGCGTCTGGTGGGCCGTGCTCTTCATTTCATTCCGGACCGGGAAGGCGCTGCTTCCCGAGTTGCTGGCCGAGCGAGGCCCGCTCCTTCGCCTGATGCGTCATACCTCCGGAATCGCCGAGCGCTTCGGCCGCAGGGACTGGGTGGAGAACGCCGCGGTCAAGGTCTACAACGCGCTTGCCCTCGTGCGCGGGCGAAAGGTCGGCAAGGGCGAGCTGCTGCTGCTCATTCCCCGCTGCCTCTCGAAGGACACCCTCGATGGGGTGCTGGGCATTGCCGGCAAGTACGGGGTGCCGGTGTTCGTCGCCACCCGTGGACAACTGGCCCGGCGGGTGATTCGCGAGCGCCGGCCTCGAGCCGTGGTGGCGGTGGCCTGTGAGCGGGACATGGTGAGTGGATTGCACGACGTGGCCGGCAAGGTGCCGGTGCTCGGACTCACGATGACGCTACCAGCGGGACCCTGCAAGGACGCCCTGCTCGATCTCGGACAACTCGAAGACTGGGTGAGGGCGTACGTGGTCTAGGGGAACGGGGAACGGGGAACAGGGAACGGTGGCTACTCGGCGCTCTCGGTTCCCTGTTCCTCACTCCCCGCTTCGGTGCTGTCCGTTCCCTCCACCCTGTTCCCCGTTCGCTGTTCCCCGTTCCCTGTAGCTGGCGGCCCGCCATACCGTTTCACCAGACTGTCCAGCGCCGAACGCATCTTCACCGCCACGGGATGTTCCTTTGACACCTCGTGCTCGAGCTCACGCGGGGGCAGCGAGGGGTCGGCCAGGGGGCGGTAGACCGTTTCCACGGTAAGCAGCGTGAAGCCCGGCCGGCCGGGATCGGCCCAGGCGCGTACCCTGACGAGGCGGGTGCCGATCGGCCGTTGCTTGCTCGCGTGACCCGTCGACGAGTCGAACCAGCGACTCTCGATGAAGCCATCTCGCAGCTCCAGTCTTCCGATGGGTACCGAATCCGATCGCAGGCGCTCGGCCAGGAGCTTCGTCGCCTCCTGTGGGGCGAGGCGCACCTCGACCACGTCCGCCTCGGGCAACGGGGTGAACGACGGCCGGGTGGTGGCGGGCTGACAGCCCAGCAACCCGCATAGCGCCAGCCACCGCGCGACTCTCATGCTCAATCCTTGTGCGGCGGGGTGCCGGGCGGGTGGGTGTGTCCGCCGCCTGGCGCGGCGGAGTCACTCGTCTCGCCCTCATCGTGTTGATGCGCCTCCGCTTCTTCCGCTTCTCCGCCGTGGTGGTGATGACCCTCGGACCGCTCGTGCATCTCCTCCTGCAGGACCGGGGTCGGAATGCCGGCGGCATGCTCGAACACCATCTTTCCACCGAGTATCGAGGTGGCGAAGAGCGCCACGACGCCGCCGATCGAGAGCAGGAGCGAAAGGCCCCGCTCTCCGCTTCCCATTCTGGTTTCCCTGAAGATCCGCCAGAGCGCCAGCACCGCGAAGATGCCGAGCGTCACGAACGCCAGCTTTTCGTGCGTCTCCATGATCTCGTGGACTGCCTCGCCGTGCGCGATGTGCTCCTCGGCCTGGAGTCCCGAGAGAACCGCCAGGACGCCCCCGATTGCGCCGGCGAGCATTGTCCAGTACCCGGCGATCCGGAGCGAGGGCCGCTTGGTGATGGCCGCGAGGACGTCGAAGATCACTGCGACGAGGAGCACCGCGGCGGGAAGGTCGTTCAGAGCGGCGTGCAGCCGGGGCCAGTCGTAACCGAGCATGGAGGCTCCTCAGAGGCCTAGGTCGATCGGAATCGGCGGATCGGAAGCATAATCATAGAAGCCGCGGCCGCTCTTGCGGCCATGGAGCCCGGCGCCGACCATCCGGCGGAGCAGGGGCGGTGGCGCATATCGCGACTCGCGGTACTCCTCGAACATGATTTCGGCGACGCGCGCCGCCGTGTCGAGCCCGACGAAGTCGAGCAGCGCGAGGGGCCCCATCGGATGGCCGCATCCGAGCTGCATTCCACGATCGATGTCGGGAATCGATGCAACGCCGTGCTCGAGCGCACGCACGGCATCGAGCAGATACGGAATCAGCAGCAGGTTGACGATGAAGCCGGAGCGGTCGCGCGCCACGATCGCTTCCTTGCCGAGGCGGCGGGCGAAGGTCATGACGCGCTCCAAGCTCTCCCCGGACGCGGTCACCGGCCGCACCACCTCGACAAGCGGCATGATGGCGACGGGGTTGAAGAAATGGAGTCCCACGAACCGGTCGGGCCGGCCGCTGGCAGACGCCATGGCGCCGATGGGAAGACTCGACGTGTTCGACGCGAAAATCGTGGGCGCCGGGCAGATCGGGTCGAGCGCTGCCCAGAGACGGTTCTTGAGATCGAGGTCCTCGGTAACCGCCTCAATCACGATCCCCGAGCCGCCGAGCTCCGCCAGGTCGGTGGTGAATCGAAGTCGCTCGAGCGCGCCGTCACGCGCGGAGGGGTCGAGCTTTCCCTTTTCCACCAGGCGCGTCAGCGATTTCTCGATCGCGGTGCGGCCCGCCACCAGTACGGCTTCGGTGAGATCGCGCACGGTGACCGGAAAACCCGCCGTCGCGGCCGACTGGGCGATGCCGCCGCCCATGAGCCCGCACCCCAGCACACCAACTGTGGTGATTTCGTTGACCGGTGCCATGGGCTCGCTATCCCGAACGGAGTGACTTGAGCACTTCTTCGGCCAAGGTGCCGAAGATGCCCTGGCGCCGTCCCGGGAGCCGGTGCTCGGGCCGGGTTGCGCCGTGCTCGAGGTAGTCGAGCGCCCGGTCGAGGCCGAGCTGAATGCGGGCCAGTGCCGGCCGGTACTGGCGGGCTATGCCGTAGCCCAGTCCCATCGCCAGCGGCACGGGAATGAGCGCGACCGGCAGGAGCGCGCCGAGCACCGCCATGACGCCGGCCCCCGCCATCCCTGCGCCGGCGAGCGCGGCCCCGCCTCCGACGTACTCCGCCCGCGCCTTCCGCGCCGTGGCGCTGAGCGCCACGTGCGATCGGTCGGCGCCGAGCGGGAGGATCGTCGCTGCGACGGTGTCGGCGCGAGAGAGCATGAACATCCGCCTGCCGAGCGCGGCGCTCGAACGCCGAAGCGCGGCGGCGAGGCCGCCGGCGGGCTCCCACACGATGCGACCGGGTTGCCGGCGTTGCACGCAGAAGAGCTCGTTCTGCTCGACCCAATCGAGGAGCGACCGCTCGACCTGATCCGGTGTACCCGGCACCGACCGTTGCGCCGCCGCCGTCGCGGGTCCGGCCAGCCGAGCCCAGGGACCCGCGGGCTCCACATCCACTCGCACGCGCTCCTCGAGCAGCGCCTGCTGAAGGTAGCGGTCCGGAATCCCCACCTCGCGGCCGAGGGCGACCACCTCGTCGGAAGAGAGATCGCGTCCCAGGTCGTGTTCCGCGGCCTGGAGCTCGGCCGCACGCTGCAGGATTCTCTCCAATGCGGGACGGTCGATCCCGGCGGGCGTGCCTTCAGCCATCCTACTCCCCGCGGTTCGCTTCCGCCGCGGCCAGACGGAGCTTCGACATGATGTCGGAAAGGTCGCCGGAGGAAAGTGCGGCCGCCGGCGCCTCGGTCTTGCCGGCTTGCGGGTCGGTGGCGGGCCTGGCCGGCTGAAGGAACGGGCGGAAGAGATCGATCGGAATCGGGAAGACGGTGGTCGAGTTGTTCTCGGCCGCGATCTCGGTGAGCGTCTGGAGATAGCGGAGCTGGATCGCGGCCGGTTCGACCGCAAGCGTGCGAGCGGCTTCCGCGAGCGCGGCGGACGATTGAAGCTCGCCCTGCGCCGCGATCACCTTGGCGCGGCGCTCGCGTTCGGCTTCCGCCTGTTTTGCCATTGCACGTTTCATCTGATCGGGGAGGTCCACGTCCTTTACCTCGACGGCCGAGACGTCGATACCCCAGGGATCGGTTCGTTCGTCGATGATCTTCTTGAGCACCGCGTTGATCTTCTCCCGATCGGACAGCAGCTCGTCGAGCTCGACCTCGCCGAGGACCGAGCGGAGCGTCGTCTGCGCGAGCTGGCTCGTGGCGTAGAGGTAGTCCTCGATCTCGATGATCGCCTTGGCCGGATCGGCCACCCGCATATAGAGCACGGCGTTCACCTTGACCGAGACGTTATCGCGGGTGATGACGTCCTGCGGTGGGATATCGAGCGCGACGATACGAAGCGATACCCGCTTCTGGTTGGCGAAACCCGCGGGGAGGAAGATGAGCCCCGGCCCCTTGGTGCCCCAGTAGCGCCCCAGAAAAAAGGCAACGCCACGCTCGTACTGACGGAGCACCCGCAAGCTCAGAAACGAATAGACGACCGCGACGGCGAGCGCCGGCATCAGTAAATCCATGAAAGCCTCACTTCGGATATGCCTCGACGATCACCGCCGCACCCTGGCCTCCGCCGATGCACGCGGCGGCGAGCCCGTACCGGCCCCCTGTTCGGCGAAGGGCGTGCAGCAGGTGCAGGGTGAGCCGCGCGCCGCTTGCTCCGAGCGGATGCCCCAGCGCCACGGCGCCCCCGTCCACGTTGGTGCGCTCGCGATCGAGCCCCAGCTCCAGCTCGACGGCCAGGTATTGTGCGGCGAAGGCCTCGTTGATCTCGACGAGGTCCATCTGGCCGATCTCGAGCCCCGCGCGGGAGAGTGCTCGTCGCGACGCGGGAACGGGGCCGATCCCCATGATGCCGGGATCCACACCGGCCGTCGCCCAGGCAACGAGCCGGCCGATCGGCTCGAGTCCGCGCGAGGTAGCGAACGCCTGGCCGGAGAGGACGAGCGCGCCGGCGCCATCACAGATGCCCGAGGCGTTCCCGGCGGTCACCACCCCATCCTTCCTGAAGTACGGCGGCAGCTTCGCGAGCACCTCGGGGGTGGTGCCGGGTCGCATGTGCTCGTCGGCCGCCCACGCCTCGGTCGCCCGAGTCTTCCGGTTCTGCACCGGAACGGGAATGACCTCGACGTCGAACACCCCCGAATCCCAGGCGCGCTTGGCCCTCGACTGGCTCAGGGCCGCGAAACAGTCGACGGCATCGCGGGAGATGTGGTACTGCTCCGCGAGCCGCTCCGCCGTCTCGGCCATCGAGAGTCCGCAGTGGCTGTCCCGCAATGCCTCCCAGAGCGTGTCTTCGAATGGAGCGGCCGGGCCGAGACGCAACCCCCATCGGGCGCCCCGCACGACATGGGGGGCCTGGCTCATCGACTCGGTGCCTCCCGCGAGTACCACGCGCGACGTGCCGAGGAGAATCTGCTGGCCCGCCTGGATCACGGCCTCGAAGCCGGAGCCGCAGAGCCGGTTCACGGTGAGCGCCGGAACCTCGACCGGCATGCCGGCCTGGAGGCCGATGTGTCGCGTGAGGTACGGGGCATCCGCGGAGGTCTGGAGGACGTTGCCGAAGACGACGTGATCCACATCGTCCGGCTGCACGCCGGCTTGCGCCAGCGCGCCCTTCGCCGCGACGGCGCCCAGCTCGGTGGCCGAGTGGTCCCTGAGCGCGCCCCCGAACGCGCCGAATCCGGTACGCACGCCGGAGAGAAAAACGACGGTTGAGTCCGGTGAGCTCATGCTGGAAAGATACGTCAGATCACCGTCCCGCTCGGCACCACGCCGGCCTTCGGGATGATCACGATTCCATCGCGTATGTAGAAGTTGGGGCCGTCGAAATCCACCGGTTTCCCATCGGGGGTGATGCGGACGTCGTCGCCGATGCGGGCGTTCTTGTCCACGATGGTGCGTTCGATCCAGGTGCCGTGGCCGATGCCCATCGGCGGCGCCCCGACCGGCGATTGGCGGTCCGGCGTCTCGTAGTAGTCGTGGCCCATCACCAGCGCATCCTTGAGCGTCGCCCCGGCCTCGATCCGGCTGCGGACGCCCAGGAGGCTATGATCGATCTCCGCGTCATTGATGATGCAGCCGTCGGAAATGACCGACCGTTCGATTCGACTCTTGATGATCTTGCTGGCCGGCAGGTACCGCGCATGGGTGAAGATCGGCGCGCTGGCATCATAGAAATTGAAGCGTGGCAGCGGCTCGCAGAGGTCGAGGTTGGCCTCGTAGAAGGAACGGATGGTGCCGATGTCCTCCCAGTAGCCCCGGTGACGGAAGGCATACACCTTCCGTTCGTCGATCAGCCTCGGAATGACGTGCTTGCCGAAGTCCGCTTCATTGCCCACCAGCGCCTCGTCCAGGACATCACGGTTGAAGATGTAGATCCCCATCGAGGCGGGCAGGTCATCCGGATGCCCCCGCAGCGAGGCCAGCACGGCGGGCTCCCGCGGTTTTTCAACGAAACGCGTGATCCGCCCCTCGTCCGTGACCTCCATGATGCCAAAGGCGCGCGCCGCCTCCGCCCGCACGGGCGTGGTGGCCACCGTGACTTCGGCCCCGGTGGCTACGTGCTGCTCCAGGACGCTCCGGAAATCCATCTGATAGAGCTGGTCGCCGGACAGGATGAGCACGAGCCGGTGGGGATACGAGGCGAGGTGAAACAGATTTTGCCGGACCGCGTCGGCGGTGCCCTGGTACCAGTCCATCCGGTCCGGCCGCTGTTCCGCCGCGAGGATCTCGACGAACCCCGGCGAGAAGGAGTCGAAGCGGTAGCTCTCCTGGATGTGACGATGGAGGGAACCGCTATTGAACTGGGTAAGGAGAAAAATCCGCCGCAGATCGGAGTTGAGGCAGTTGCTGATCGGGATGTCCACCAGGCGGTACTTTCCCGCCAGTGGGACCGCCGGCTTGGCCCGGTCTTTCGTGAGTGGAAAGAGCCGGGTGCCCGCACCTCCCCCCATGATCACTGCGACGACATCGTTGGCGCGGACGGAGATGTTCCAGGACACGGCGGGATCCAGGGGTGGCGATAAGGGAAGGATAACGCGTGGCGGGGCCCTTCGCCCCTGTCCTACCGTGTTCCCAGCGCGACCCCGCAATTCACGCAATGGCGCCACCCCGCCTCGACGTCGGCGTGGCAGTCGGGACACACCATCGCCACCTGGCTTTGGCCGCAGTGGGGGCAGAAGTGGACGGGCCTGCCGGGGAGCGCGCCACCGCAGTAGACGCACTGCGATCCACTGCCCTCTTCATGCCCCGCCGCGTCGTCCTCGGCAACCTCCTCGGCGGTGACCTCCTCGACATCGTCGACACGTGGGGGTGTGCCTCGGAGCAACGCCTGCTCCACGCGTCCGGGATGAAGAATGATCGTGACATCCTCGAAGCGATGAAGCACCTCGAGATCAGGATTGGCGCTTGCCACCGCTTCGACGAACGTCTGCCGCACTTCCTCGGGGTCGGTGCGGGCGAAGCCCCCTTCGCCGGCGCACAACCGCAGCAGCACCATCTCGTACTCTTCGCTGCTATCGAGGCCGAGAGCGCGGCGATTGGTTCGATAGGGGACGATCGAGACGGAGATGTCGGCGAGCGGCAGCGGCGCGCGCAGGCGTGGGGCGTCGGTTGCGGCCAGATTGGAGACCATCCGGCGGAAGAAGCGCTCCAGGTCGGTCAACGATGCCCTCGCGGGTGGGGTGTCAAGAAGGCGGCGATGCCTCGTCCGCCAGCGGAAACGGCTCCCCGGCGGCGATCCGGCGTTCGAGCCGAGTGAATGCAGCATCCGGATCGTACCCGGAGAATTTCTCTCTGGCCCACTGCTCCGCCAGCCAGTCGTCGAACCCCGACTCGACGATCCCTTCCGATGTTCTCTGCTCGTGCGCCGCGGAGACCGCGAGGTGGTCCGCGTAGATGTTCTTTGCGTGGCTCTGGTGGCCGCGAACCCACGTCCACTGGACCTCGTGGAGCTTTGCCGACTGCACGAGCGCCTGCCAGAGCTCCAGATTCTCGATGGGTCCACCCTTCCGCTTCCACCCGCGCGCCGCCCAGCCGGGCACCCACTCGCGCATCCCCCGGACCAGATACTCGGAGTCGGAGACGATGAGGCCGCGCATGCTGGCTCCCTTGCGCGCGAGGAGCTGCAGCGCGGCGATGGCGCCGCTCAATGCCATGCGATTGTTGGTGGTGGCCGGCGAGTGAATGAAGAAATCACGGCGCTGGACCCGCCCATTGCCACTCCGTGCCTCGATCAGCCCCCCTGCGCCGCCCGGATTATCACCCTCACGCCCGTTTCCGAGACAACTCTCGTCGAGATGAAGCACTGCGACGCCGGCGCTCACGCTACTCGAGCACCTGCATGGCATCGATCTCGTCGAGCCGCAGGACGATTTCCTCGCCAGTCATGGGGAGCCGGCCGATCAGCGCCTCCTGGCGCCCGACGGATGTCACCCGGAGGGCCACGACGACATACTCGGTGCCCCGGCGCATGACCGCGACGCGCCGTCCCTGGCGTGCGGCATGCTCGATCTGGTCCATGCGTTGGGCGGTCCAGCGTAGCGGTGACATGGATGAAAGCTACAACGACCGGGCGACGCGGATCCCGCCGGGAGGCCCGGCGGTCAAGCGGCCGATCGTCACCGCGGCGGGCGTCTCCTCCGCACGGAGTCCCTCGAGCAGCGCCGCTTCGTGCTTCGGGGGGACGGCGAGCAGAAGCCCACCCGACGTCTGGGCGTCGACGCAGATGATGCGGTCGGTTTGCGACAGGCCGTCTCCCCACTCCACGCCATCGGCCGCTGCAAGGTTGCGGGTCGTGCCCCCCGGCACCACGCCCCGTGCCGCCAGGTTGCGCGCGTGATCGAGCACGGGAAGCGCATCAAAGGCGATCTCCGCCGCCAATCCGCTCGCCGCGAGCATGTGGGCGAGGTGGCCGAGCAGCCCGAAGCCGGTCACATCGGTCGCGGCGCTCACGCCGGCGGCGAGTGCGGCTCTCGATGCACCCTCGTTGAGCGTGGTCATCGAGCGGACCGCTTCGGTGAGCCCGGTCTCGATCAGCGCGTCGCGCTTGAGTGCGGTGGTCAGGATCCCGGTGCCCAGCGGCTTGGTGAGCACCAGCAGATCGCCGGCACCGGCGCCGCCATTGGTCAGCATGTGGTCGGGGTGCACCTCGCCTATCACGCACATTCCATACAGCGGCTCGACCGAGTCGATCGAGTGCCCGCCCAGGACGAGACAGCGGGCGCGCTCGGCCACCTCCGCCGCCCCCCGAAGCACGTCCCCGAGCAGCTCGAACGGCGCCGTGTCCCTGGGCCAGCCGACGAGGTTGAGCGCGAACAGCGGCGTCCCCCCCATGGCGTAGACGTCGCTCATCGCGTTGGCCGCTGCAATGGCGCCCCACGTGGCCGCGTCGTCCACGATGGGAGTGAAGAAATCCACGGTCGCCACCACGGCGCGGGTATCGGTCATCCGGAACACCGCCGCATCGTCGCGAGTGGCGGCGTCCACCAGGACGCGCGGGTCCTCCACCCAGGGGACGTGGCGCAACACCTCGGCGAGCTCGACCGAGCCGAGCTTGCAGGCGCAGCCGGCGCCGTGGGAGAGCGCAGTGAGCCGGAATTTCCCGGTCACGTACACCCTCCATCACTCCAGAGCAGCGCGCGGAGCCCGATCAACGCGCGCTCCTGCTGCGCGGCAACGCCGAAGGTGCCGTCCACCCGTTGACGCCCCTCCAGAGACGGCACGGCCCTGCGCACCACGTCACGGGCCGCGGGAAGCTCGGTCGCCATGAGCGCCTCCAGGGTCTGGAAGAAATCGGCATTCGGCCAATTTCCCGAAGGTTCCTGGCTCGCCGCCACCAGGCCGACGAGACTCGCGACCGTGGGTCGATGCTGTGGACCGGCAAGGGCGAGTGCATGCATCCCGGCGACGATCACATCCGGGGCGAAGTAACCCTTCCAGCTCCTCCATCCCGAGGCCACGGTGGAGAGGCTCCGAAGATGGAGGTCGATGGTGGGCAGCCCGGCGGTGTTTGTCCGAAGGGCAGCGCGCAGCGCCAGACAGCTCAGCGCGAATCGTGCGGCAGGCTCGGCGCGGAAGGCCTTGCCGTTGGGAAAGGTGACGGGTGCCAGGCGGACGGTAGGCGGTGCCGGCGAGAAGAACCCCTGCACGTAGTGTTCGCAGACGCGCTGGGCATGTCGCTCCCTGTCGCAGCCCTCCCCGAAGGCTCCCGGCTCCCCCTGCATGCCGAGTACGCGGCGCGTGAGGGTGGCGACAGCCGGGTCCGCGCCCCCGCGCCCGAGATCGCGCAGCTCGTGTATCCGCCAGATCGTGGGGAGCGCGGCTCCGGCGACCGTGCCGTCTGATCGAATGCTCGCGTCCAGCTCGGCGGCAAGGGTGCGGCCGAGCTGGGGATCTCCCGGAGCCGGCACGCCAAGGGTGGCGCGCGCCAGCAGCCCCTGCCTGGTGCTCTCGGCGCCGAAATACAGCGCGAGCCGATCGAGGGGCGATGGCGTCACTGCCAGGAGGCGCGCAGGGAGTCTGCACGGTAGAGAATGCCCCGGGCCATGACCTGCTCGATGGCGAGTGTGTTCTGGATGCGGCCCATGGGATCTCGTGTGAGGATGACGAGGTCGGCGCTCTTGCCGGGAGCGACGATCCCGATCGAGTCGATGCCGAGCAGCAGTGCTCCGTTCCGGGTGGCGGCGAGGAGGACATCGTGCGGCGTAAAGCCCGCGGCCACGAGGAGCTGCAGCTCACGGTGCATGCTGTATCCGGGGATGAGAAGCTGGTTCGACGCGTCCGTCCCCGCGGAAATCCTCCCGCCCGCCGCCGCGAACAGCCGGAGAAAGAGATCCTGGTTCCGCCGCGAGCGGCGGAAGGCCTGGAAGTCGTCCTCCTTCCAGCCGGCGCGTGCGATCATCCCTGTGATGTCCCACCGGGCTCGCACCGCCGCTGGAACGGCGCGGAGCATCGAGTCCTGCAGCACCGTCGAATCATCAAGTCGGCTGAAGGTATCGTGAAGCACGAGCGTCGGGATGATCTCGACGCTCCTGGCCGCGATGGCCTTTGCCACCCCGTCGAGCGAGCTCGAATCGAGCGTCGCCCACCGCCGCTCGAACGCGGTCCAGCCCGCGAAGAAGCCGCGCCGGTGGGCCGCGTAGAGGGCCGAGGGGTCGCGGGAGGCCGCTTCGGGCACGCCCGTCATGTGCTCGATCGAGCTGATGCCGGCGTTCGAGGCTGTCACCGCATCGGTGAGGCCGAGGTGCCCCGTGACCGGCAGATTGAAGGTACTGGCTTCGTCGATGACCGACCGGAGCAGCTTCGGATCGACGCGGGTGTACACCTTGATGAGATCCACGCCGTCGTTGACGAGGCGATCGACCTTTTTCCGGGCCGACGACGAGCTGACCGCGGCCAGGGCGTCGCCGTAGGTCGGTGGCACGCCATCGATCATCGCGCCGGCGCAGTAAATCCGGGGCCCGGCCGTCCTGCCGCTGTTGACCTCCTGCCTCAGCTCGAGAATGGAGTCGAGCGTGCCGTGCACGTCGCGCACGGAGGTGACGCCCCAGGCGAGATATCGCGGCAGCGCCCACCGGGCGACATGGGCGTGCGAGTCGATCAGTCCCGGAATGATCCAGCGGCCGCTGGCGTCGACTTCGACCGTGCGCGTCGGCAGCGTGAAATCCGCGCGCGGGCCGGCGGACTCGATGAGCCCGTGCCGGACGACGACGACGGAATTGGCGAGCGGTTCGCCTCCCGACCCATCGATCAGCGTGGCGCCCACCAGCGCCGTTCCGTCCGGCGGGCGCTCGCGGCAGCCCGGGGCCGGCGCGAGCGAAACGATCGCCAGACCCGCGCCAGCTACCCGGGAGAACAGGGTTCGCATGCCCATGGTCGAGGTCAGGTTGTAGAAGTGAGCCGGGAACTCCGGAAGAAGCAAGATCCGGGTGTGGCTTCATTATACTTGGGCGATGACCGACATTCGGACCGATTCGGCGTCGGAATCCGCGGCGCGGCTGACTGGCCGGCAGCGCCCGATTTCCGACTACGGGGTCATCGGCGACATGCGCACCGCGGCGTTGATCGCACTGGACGGAGGGCTCGACTGGTGCTGCCTTCCTCGGTTCGACAGCGGCAGCGTCTTCGCCGCGCTCCTCGATCCGGAGCGCGGCGGCACCTGGGCCATCCGGCCCCGGAGCGAGTGGACGTCGACGCAACGGTACCTCCCGCGTACGAACATCCTCGAGACCACCTTCCGAACCGCCGATGGCGTGGTCGTGCTCACGGACTTCATGCCGGTCGACGAGGACGGACGGCCATCCGGGCTCCACCCGGAGATCCACCGGCAGATTCGTTGCACCCGCGGCCGGGTGCCGATGCAGATCATCTTCATGCCGCGCTTCGAATACGGCGCGCGCGCCACCCGCCTCGACCTCCTGCGGGCCGGACTCTTCGCCACCGACCGCACCGACCAGGTCATGACGCTGTCGAGCGCGAAGCCCTTTCCCTGGGTCATCGAGCAGTCCACCGCGATCGCGCAATTCGACGTGGAGAAGGGCGAGGCACGCTGGCTCGTCCTCCGCTATGACGACGACGATATCCATCCGGTCGATCGCTACGAGAGCAACCGAAAGCTCGATATCACCGCCGCCTACTGGGCGCGATGGGCGGCCGGCGTCCGATACAGCGGGCCGTTCCGGGGCATCGTCAAGCGCTCCGCCCTCGCGCTCAAGCTCCTGACCCACGCCGAGACCGGGGCGATCATCGCCGCGGCCACGACGTCGCTGCCCGAGACGATCGGCGGAGGCAGGAACTGGGACTACCGCTTCGTCTGGCTGCGGGATGCGGCCTTCACGCTGGCGGCGCTCGATGCCGTCGGCCATTATCGCGAAGCCGACGCCTTCATGCGCTTCCTGAAGCGAGTGTGCCGGCACGAAGGCGGTGGCCACCTCCAGATCATGTACGGCATCGACGGCCGCCGCGACCTCGTCGAGCGCCAGCTCGACCACCTTTCAGGGTATCTGGGGTCCCGGCCGGTGCGCGTCGGCAACGGCGCCGTGGGGCAGCTCCAGCTCGACGTCTACGGGGAGGTGCTCGAGACGGCCGACATCTGGCGGCGGAATCATGAAATGACCGAGGGCACCTGGCGCGTGCTCCGCGGGCTCGTGGATTGGGTGAGCCACAACTGGCATCTTCCCGATTCGAGTATCTGGGAGGTGCGGGGCGAGACCCACCACTACGTGTTCAGCAAGGTGATGAGCTGGGTGGCGCTCGACCGGGGTGTCCGGATGGCCGAAGAGCTGGCACTGGAATCGGACACGGCCTCGTGGCGGACCGCGCGCGACACACTGCATGCCGAAATCATGGACCGAGGGTGGAGCGAGCGGCACCAGTCATTTGTGCAGGCGTATGGAGACGACGCACTCGATGCCGCCGTCCTCGCCATCCCCATGGTGCGCTTTCTTCCCTGGAACCATCCACGATCCCAGAGCACCGTCCGGGCAATCGCGCGGGAGCTCACCAGCGCCGACGGCGAGCTGGTGTACCGCTACCGGCATCCCGATGGGCTCGAGGGGGAAGAGGGGGCGTTTTCGATCTGTACGTTCTGGCTGGCGCAGGGACTGGCGATGATTGGTGAGCGGGAGCGCGCCGAGCGGGTGTTCCGCCGGATGTTGAGGCACGCCAACCACGTTGGCCTCTATTCCGAGGAAATCGACCCGCTCACCGGCCAGTTTCTCGGCAACTTTCCCCAGGCCTTCACCCACATTGCGCTGATCAACTGCGCGGCGGCGCTGGCCCAGACAGAATCCGGGAAGTAGAGGCCCCCCAGACGGTTAGCGCCGCCGGCGTATCTTCCTGGCCGCCTTCTTTTTCGTCGGCTTCCTGGTTGCTTTCTTCTTTGCGGCCTTCCTGCGCGCCGGCTTCTTCCCGGCTGCCTTCTTCGGGGCTTTCCTGGCCGTCTTCTTCGCGGCCTTCTTCGGGGCTTTCCGGGCGGCCTTCTTCACGGCCTTTTTCACACTCTTGCTGGCCCCGTTCCTGGCTCGCTTCTTTGGCGCCGTGCGTGCCTTGGGCTTGGGAGCTGAGGCCGAGCCCGAGGCGGAATTCCCGTCGGTCGCCGGATGGGAGGGGGCAGTCGACGATTCCCCCGGCAGGGGAACCCGCTCCGTGGGCAGAGGATCCATCCATCCGGAGCCCGACCAGCCCATCTCCATATAATGAAGGTCCGGCATGTGTCTCCCCCTTCGAACTCGTTTGCGGCGTGACCCGCCGCTGGTCCTCGGGTGCGCAGCCCTCTGCGCGGGAATCCGATATAACTTGCACATCTTCGAGGCTTGTGCAAGGCTCGGACGCTCCGGTGCGACCGGACCCCGCCCGCGCTATTATTAGCCCGGTCAGACCCCCTTATCTCCCATTTGCCGGCGACCTCGTGACACGCTTCCGAGATGGATCGGTCCGCACCCCGCGCCGTGCCTCCGGACGGGCAATCTCCCGCCTCGTGGCTCTTGCCGCGCTCGCTCTCGCTGCCGGGCCGTCCCCCGCCCACGCCCAGACAGCTTCCGAGCTGCAGGTCACGCCTGAAACGATGACGCTCGGCGTTGGACAAAAACAGCGAATCTTCGCCGCCGCGTACGATCGGCACGGTAACCTCCTGCAAGCCGCCAAATTCGCCTTCTGGAGCTCGGACACCCTCATCGCCAAGGTGGGGTCCGATGGCACCGTCGTGGGTGTGAGCCCGGGGCTCGCCAAGGTGGAGGCGCGGGTGCCTGGGCGGCGGGCCTCACTCGCCGTGCTGATCACCGGAAGCGAGCGCGCCGACGACTCCGGACACGGAGCCGCGCCACCGGGATCGGTGCTGGCGCTCGACCCGGGCTCGCTCGTGTTGCTGCCGGGCGAGAGCATGTCGATCGTTCCGCAGGGGTTGAAGGAGGATGGGACGCCGGCCGCGATCGGCCAGGTGTCCTGGAAGTCGCTCAAGCCCGAGATCGCATCGGTCGACTCGAACGGCACGGTCACCGCGATCGGCGAGGGCAAGAGCATCATCCAGGCATCGACGTCGAGCGGGCTCATGGCCACCGCGCCGGTGGAGGTCGTCCCCGCCGAGGTGGCCCTCTCAACGAGCCGCATCGTCCTGGCTCCCGAGGATGCCGAATCGCTTCGAGTGCTGGTGCCCTCGCAGGGCGGCCGCCAGATCCGCGGCGCCATTCGATGGGCCTCCGGCGATACGGGGGTCGTCGTCGTCGATTCCTCCGGCATCGTGACCGCGAAAACGCCGGGACAGACGGAAATTATCCTGACGGGCTTTGGCCAGGCGCGCCGGGTGCCGGTGCTGGTGCACCGCCTCCCACAGTCGCTGGTCGTCTCCCCAAGACAGTCGACGGGCCCCTTGTTGGTTCCGCTGCAGGCCACGCGGAAAATCACGGCGCTCGCCGAGGCCGCCGATTCCTCGCCCATTCCCGAGGCGCGAATCGTCTGGGAGGTGGGCGACACCGCGATCATCAGCCGGGATTCGACGAAGAGCAGCATCACGGCCAGGGCGCCGGGCACCACGACGCTCACCGCCCAGCTCCGCGGGTTCGAGGCGGCGGTCTGGAACATCCAGGTTGTGCCCGGAGTCCTCGCCCTCGACCGGTCCCGCCTGGGGCTCACACCGGGAGATCGTACGTCGCTGGCCGTCCGCCTGGTTGACGACCAGGGCAAGCCGCTCGGAGCAACCGGCTCGCTCGAGTGGACGAGCGACAAGCCGTCGGTCGCCACCGTGTCGGCCGCGGGTGAAGTCGCCGGAGTTACTCCAGGGCATGCTACCATCGCCGTGACCGCCCCGTGGGGCGGCAGCGACAGCGCCGATGTGTACGTGCTGTCCGACCTCCTGCTCGCTTCCACCCGAGGCGGAAGGCCCGGCATTTATCAGGTCCGCTCCAGTACTCCCGACACGATGACCCCGCTCCTGGCGGACAGCGCGGCCAACATTCAGGCGGTGGCGTCTCCCGATCGGACCCGGATCGCGTTCAGCTCCAACCGCGCCGGGAGCTTCGACCTCTGGGTCATGGACGCCGACGGCCGCAACCCGCACCGGCTCACCACCGACCCCGGCATCGAGGGCGAACCGGCGTGGACGCCCGATGGGACGCGCATCATCTACACGACCTCGCCGAAGACGGGCCTGCCGCAGCTTGCCGGCATTCGGGTGGACGGGACCGACAACCGCGCGCTCACCACTCTCCCCGGCGGGAATCATTCGGCGGACGTCTCGCCCGATGGCGCATCGATCGCTTTTGTCTCCACGCGCGATGGCAATTCGAAGATCTATCTCATGGCGCTTGACGGCAGTGGACAGCGACGGACGACGAAGGGCTCCGAAAGGGAATCGATTCCGCGGTATCTCTCCAACGGCGATCTCGCCTACGTTACCGAGCGCGGCGGGGGAAGCCGTGTGCGCCGCATCGCGGCAGGCGCGGTCCAGCCGGTGACGGTGCTCGAGACCAACCGGCCGGTGCTGAGTCTCGACCTTTCGCGCAACGGCAGCCGGCTCGTCTACACCGCCGGCAAACTCTCCGAGGGCGGCAAGGGGAAGACGAAAATCGAGATGGTCATTCAGCCACTCGTCGCCGGCAGCACCCCGGTGCCGGTGGCGCTTCGTCCCGGCGAGCAGATCCTGAGCGTCTCCTTCTGATCGTCTCTCGATAAATGAAGGCGCTCACCCTGACGGGAACGGGCGGGCTCGAGCACCTGGCGCTGGGTGACATTCAGGCACCCCCGCCTCCCGCGCCGGGAGAGGCGATGGTGCGGATCCACTCGGCCGCGCTCAACCGGCTCGATCTCTTCGTGGCCGATGGTCTCCCCGGTCATCGGCTCACCTTTCCCCACGTCGTCGGCTCCGATGGCGCGGGCGTCGTGGAGAGCGTCGGCGTGGACGTGCTGGGCATCGCGCCGGGCGATCGCGTGATGATCAATCCGGGGATCGTCTGCGGGCACTGCGCCGCATGCCTGGAAGGCGAGGAGTCGCTCTGCTCGACGTTTCGAGTGCTCGGGGAGCACCGCGGCGGCACCGTCGCCGAGCACGTCGTGCTTCCAGCCGTGAATCTCGCGCTGGTGCCCGAGCAGATGCCCTGGGCCGAGGCGGCGGCCTTCACGCTCGCCACGCTCACCGCTTGGCGCATGCTGACGACGCGGGCGCGCGTCCGCGCGGGTGAGACCGTGCTGATCTGGGGAATCGGCGGCGGCGTCGGCATGGCGGCGCTGCAGGTGGCCGTGCTCCTCGGCGCACGGGCCATCGCGACCAGCGGCTCCGATGCCAAGCTGGAAGTGGCTCGGCGAGTGGGGGCGGCGGAGACGATCAATCACGCCTCCACCGATGTGCATGCCGAGGTCCGGCGGCTCACCGGCGGTCTCGGTGCCGACGTCGTGGTCGACAGCGTGGGCGAGCAAAGCTGGCAGAAATCGCAGCGCGCGCTCCGGCGGGGAGGACGCCTCGTGATCTGCGGGGCGACGACCGGTCCCGTCGTCTCGCTCGATCTTCGGCGGCTTTTCTGGCATCAGTGGAGCGTACTCGGCTCGACGCTGGGCAACCGGCGGGAGTACGCCGAGATCCTGCGGCTGGCTGGTGAGGGACGGCTCTGGCCGGTGGTGGACCGCACCGTACCGCTGTCGGACAGCAAGACAGCGCTCGAGCGGCTTTACCGTGGCGAACAGACCGGCAAACTCGTGATCGAGGTGGCCTCGTGAACGAACTCTGGGATCGGCTGCGCGTCGGTGCTCACCAGATCGCCAGCGTCATGCCGGCGCTGCTGGGCGCGACGGTCATATTGCTCACCGGCTATTTCCTCGCCCGTCAGGTGCAGCGATGGGCGGATGATGTCCTGAAGCGGCTCGATTTCAACCGGATGGCCGCGGCGGGTGGGCTCGACGAGGTCGTTGGACGCACCGGCTCCCGGCTCGACCCGGTACGCGCCCTGGCCAAGCTGGTCTTCTGGCTCGTCATGCTCGTGGTGATCCTGCTCGCCAGCACCGCGCTCGGGCTCGAGAGCATCAACCAGATGTTCGGCACCATGCTCGGGTTCATTCCGACTCTCATTGCCGCGACCGTGATCGTCATTCTCGGCATGATTGTCGGCGAGTTCGTCCGGGGGTTGATCCTGGCGTCCGCCGGCGGAGTGGCGGGAGTGCCCACTCTCGCCAAGATGGCCAAGGGCGCCGTCATCCTCGTCTCGATGTTTCTGGCATTGCAGCAGGTGGGCGTCGCCGGTGAGATCATCACCGCGGCGTTCACGCTCGTCCTCGGCGCGGTGGCGCTGGCCTTCGGCCTGGCGTTCGGGCTCGGCAATCGCGAGCTCGCGGGTGAGATCACCCGGCGGTGGTACGAGGAGGGACGCCGTCGCGATCGGCGGCGCACCGACCGGCCCGGGCCCAATACGCCGCCCGGTGACGAGCCGCCGATCCTGGACTGATCGAGGCTACTTGACCGTGAATCGCCCCACCGTCCGGCGACCGGTCGAATCCTTGATGGAAGCGTAGACCGCACCATTGGCCCCGAAGCCCGCCAGCGTCGCGCCTTGCGGGAATACCACCGCCGGCTTCCAGCCGTGCTTCCGATCGATCACGTCATAGGTGAGCGGTGCGTCCTCTTTTTCCCGAGGCCGCTGGAGCCACACCTCGCCGTTCGGGCGGCCGAGCGCAAAGTCGAATGGCGGCTTCGTATCGGCGAACGGATAGACGATCTTGAGCTCCTGCGGCATGCCGTACTGCTTACCCTGCTCCCTGACCTGCGCCAGGACACGCTCGCGATCGGCCTGCGTCACCGGCAGCTTCGTGTAGTCGCGCGCCTTCCCACTCGTCCATTTTCCGTCCGGCGACCGCCAGTCCACCCGATTCTCGTGTCCGCGGGCCACCCACGCGCCGCCGTCCGCGAACACCCCGAAGAAATCGTTGGGCGCGAAGACCTTCGCGGCCTCCTGCGACTGTTCCCCGAACGTCGCGCTGCCGTATTCCGGCGCGCGCAGATTGGCGACGGTATCCGCCTTGAACGCCTTGAGCCCGATCCGGAGCACGGCGATGCTGTCCGGCCGAAAGGTCTTGCCCGGCTCGCCGCCGCCGAGGATCGCCTGATAGTCGATTTTGTACGCATGGCCCAGTGTATCGTAGAGCAGCACGGGCGACTGTCCGGCGTATGGCGGAATCTGGAGCACCGAGAGCGCCTCTCCCCGCTCGTTCCACAACGTGGTGCGCTGGCCGGCAAAGTCCACCAGCGCCACCGTGTCCCCGCCAAGGTGGGCCACCCATCCGGGAAACTTGTACTGCGCGGCGGACGCCTTGGCGGGCAGCGAATCGACTCGCGTGCCGACGGTGTCGACCTTCCCGGTCTTGAGATCCGCGTTCAGGAAGAGCTTGCTTTTCGTATCGGCGAACGCCACCCGGCCATCGGCGAGCTCGACGATATTGCTGAGCTGGCCGAACGTGACCGGAAGCTTGACATCGAGGCTGACGGAGCCCTGACTCTGGGCCGACCCGCACGCGCAGACGGCCAGCGCGACGAATGCGCAGATACTGTGAACCACCTTCATGCGGCACTTCCTCCGGTAAAGCGGAAAGGGAGAGAACGCGCGGCCGCGACTCACGGAGCGGCGGCGTCCGGCGGAATCGTGAAGCGCATCAGATGGACGCCATCGCGGGTGGGCTCGTTCACGAGCACGGCGCCATCGCCCACCGCAACGATACGTCCCGGCCCGGGCAGGTGGATCTCCCTCCGAAGGTGTCCGCCGCGATCGACCACGTGGTACTGCCTGGCGGAATCGATCGGGGCCCGGCTCTTTTCGAGCCACACCTCGCCGCCGGCGCCAGTGAATCCCCACTCGAACGGCGGTTTCACCGCGGCAAAGGGAAGCTGCTCGGCGGTGTTGCGAAGCTCCTTCGGGAACTTTCGGAGGAACAGCTCCCTGTCGTAGCGGGTCACCTCGAGCACACGGTCGGGGAGTGGGTCACCCCGTTGCCATTTCCCGTCGGTCCCGCGCCAGTCCACCCGATTCTCGTACACCCGCGCCACCCAGACCGATCCATCGGGGAGTATGCCCCATCGGTCCGACCCGCTGAATACGCGCTGCTCGAAGCGAGCGCCTGCGTCGCCCACCACCTCAGCCATGTCGGCCGGCGCGAGGCGCGCCAGCGTGTCCACGGCGGCGTTGCCCGGCATTGTCCGCACCACCACGGCGGAATCGCGATTGCCGAGGCCATTCGGGCCCGGCCGCGGAGAGATCTCGTAGTAGAATCGGCCGGAGGTATCGCGGGCTCGCGGCAGGACGCCGCGCAGCACTTCGGATACGGGAAAGGCTCCGGTCGCGCGACCCTCGAGCGTCCAGAGGGTCGTCCGGCGGAGCCCCCAGTCGCCCACGTAGATGCTGTCGCCCGAACGGAAAAGGGTGGACGGGTTCCGGATCTCTTCAGCCCCGCGTCCGCCGAGCTTCCGGGTGCGGTTCGTCCCAAGGTCCGCGATGGCGGCGGCCTCGTCGACCGGGGACAGCACCGCCCACCGGTCGCCGCCAAGCCACGCTGCCTCAGTCACTTCGCTGAGTGAGCTGTCGAGGGTGTCCGCTGCGGGGCCCAGGCTGATGACCGGCGCCGGTGGCGTTGCCTTGCTGCAGCCGATCACCGCAAGCACGGCTGCGGCAACGAGCCGGTGGCGCAGAGGGCCGAACATGGCGGGTAATGTAACCGCGGGCCGGGCCGCGGCGAGCGTGCGTCAGCGCAGTAATTCTTCGAAGAGGGCCAGCGCCCGTGGATCTTCACTCTGGCCCAGCCAGAAGATCGCGGACGTGCGGACCTGCGTGTAGCGACTCGACCGGGCAATATGGATCAGCATCGGCACGCTTTCATCCACCGGCCGTTGCGACAGGGCGAACACTGCCTGCTTGCGGATCTCGAGGTCCCCCTGGTCGTCCGCCGCAATCGAATCGAGGCTCCGCGTCGCCGCCTGTTCCGCTGCCTGCCCGACCCAGAAGATGGCGTGCCGGCGGGTATCCATCGGCACCTTCGTGTTCCGCGCGATCGCCACCAGGCGGGGCCAGATGACGACGCTATCCGCGAGCGCCGCGGCCTGGATGAGCTCCTCGTCGGCCTCGGGACCCCGCTCCGCGAGCGCGAGCAGATCTGCGGCCGCGCTCGCGGCGGTCAGCGTGCCGAGGTCGGTCGCCGGCTCGCCCCGGTTGCGCCAGCGGCCGCCGAGGTGCGTGTTCGTCTCGACGACCGCGCCATCCTTCACCCGCAGGGAGACGCGCACCAGTCCGCGCTCGCAGTCTTCCTCCCACTCATCGTCACCACGATCGATCGAAATGCTGCCATTCCCGGTGCTGCACACCCCCGGCCGCGCGGCAAAGCTCAGACGAATGGTGCCATCACCGAGGGAGGCCACGCGCTGGCCCAGTGCCTGGGCCGTAAGAGTCATCGGCAACACCAGCACGATCGGGAGCACGCAGAAGGCACGTGTCATCGAAGTCACCCCCTCACGGTTGCTCGATCACGTCCTGCAGTGCCTTCGCGGCGCGCGGGTCGTCACTCTGGCCGAGCCAGAAGAGCGCCTTCTTGCGCAGCTCGGGGTCGGGATCCTTCCGGGCGATCTCGATCAGCTTGTCCACCGCCGCCGGCTCGTCGCGCTGGGAATAGACGAAGACGAGCTGCTCACGCATTTCGCGGCCCGGCGTCGAGGCGTACAATGCGGTGAGGTCATTGATCGAGGCATCACTCTGTCCGGCCCAGAACAGCGCCTTCTTCCGCAACTCGAGGGGCTGGGCGCTGTCTCTGGCAATCCCTAGCAGCCAGCGCGAATTGTCCTGGCCGCCCGCCTGCGAGACTGAAAACAGCACCTTCTCGCGCAGACCCTCCTCCTTGAGCCTCCCGTACAGGGTGCGAAGAAAGCCCTCGTTGTCCTTTCCACCCTGCTGGCCGATCCAGAAGATGACCTTTTCCCTGGTCTCCTCCGGTAGCTCCGCCCGCTCGGCATAGCCGTGCAACGACTGGCGCGCGAGGGCGCCGTCGTGCTGGGAGAGGGCGAAGACGGCCTTCTCCTGAAGCGAGCGGTCCTTCGTCGTGCGCAGAATCGAATCGAGCGCCGCCACTGCCTTGTCGGTATCGACCTGCGAGAGCCAGAACACGGCCTGCTCCCGCACCTCGTGATCGGGATCGGTCCGCGCGGTCTCGAGGAGAATCTCCTCCGCGCCCGCCGCATCTTCCTGGGCGATCAGGAATACAGCCTTGCGCCGGAGACAGAGTGACGCCGGGTCGCGCCGGGCAAGCACCCGTTTGAGGATCGGTCGCGCGCGCGCGTCGTCCATCTGCTGGAGGGCGTTGAGCGCCGCGAGCCTGGTGTCGGCCTCGTCATCCGCGCACTGGCTGTCTTCGTCCGGTGGCGTCGGTGGGGCGGGGGGCGTCGGCGGTACCGGACTGCCCGGCACCGGCATCGCGGGTCTGGCGGGTCTGGCGGGCCTCGGTGGCATGGGTGGCGCTGCTGCACGCTGAGCCACCGAGTCCACATAGGCGACCGCCGCCGGGTTGCCACGACGTCCCAGCTCACCCTGAATCCGCCCTTCGAGCGCCGCCGCGTCGCCCCTGGTCGCCGCCTGGGGAAAGCCCTGGCGCTGAGCCGCGAGCGACTGCAGCGCTTCCCGAAGCTGCGGCGTACCGCCCAGCCGATAGAGCGAGAAGGCGCGCCAGTAGAGGGCATCGGCGGCGTAGGCCGACGTGGGGTATCTGGCCGAAACCTGGGCAAAGAGATCGGCGGCCTTCCGGTAGTCGCGACGATCGAGCGCCTCGCGTGCGGCGCGGTACAACGAATCTCCCGGGTCGCCACGCACCCATGGCGCAGGCGGAACCGAATCGGCCCCGCCCATCGAGACCTCGACGCCGTGCGCGGCGGTCTGGATGGCAGGGGCCCACGAGCCGCCAAGTCCCATGGCCGCCGCCGCAATTACTCCGAGTGGACCGCGAAACATCAGAGTGCTCCTTGCGTTGAGGTCATTCCGGCGGGCACTTCGGTCCTGATGCGCGGCAGCACGCTGCCCCGCTCGATGCCCTCTTCAATGAGTTGGAGATCCTTCTCGTGCGGCTCGGGAGAGAGCTGTGCGATCTCGGCCAGCACCAGCTCGAGGTCTTCGAGGAGCAGCCGCATCTTCCTGTCGCGCGCGGCCGGTGAATCGAGGAGCAGCCGGTTGCTGGCGAGTAGTTGCCGCGCGGTCGCGGAGGCCAGGCGCTCGTTCCCCCCGTCCCGTGCCGATGCACGGAACAACGTAAGGAAGGCCTCCGACTGGCTGAGGTGATCGATGGCGGTGATGCGGTAGGCGGTGGTGCTCGCCTCCCTCGCCTGCCAGAGCTGCGGCCCCGGCGGCGCGACGGTCACGGTGAGACGGCCCAGGCCGACGCCGAGGACGAGCACCGCCGCCGCTGCGGCGATCCACTGAAGCGGATGCCGCGGCCGGGCCCAGGGCCGGTGGTACCGCCGCCGCCGGGTCTGGATCGCGCTCCACATCGCCTCGCTCGGCGTCTCCGGCGGCAGGTGATAGTCGCCGGCCACCGATCGAAGCAGCTCATCCAGGCGATCGTCGTCCTGTTCGCTCATCTCGTTCATTCCCTCGCGAAGTCGGCCAGGGCTTCGCGCAGCTTTGCCCTGGCGCGGAAGAGTTGGGCCTTCGAGGTGCCGGAGTGGACGCCGAGCGTCTCGGCGATCTCCTCGTGCGTGTACCCCTCGACCTCATGCATCACGAACACCGTGCGGTACCCGTCAGGCAGATCGTCGATCGCACGGGTGAGCCGCTCCTTGAGATCGGGCTCCGCTTCCCGGGACAGCGCGCCGAGCTGCGGAGCGTCGTCCATCGCCACCTCCCGCTCATTCGCTCGGCGAATCTTGCGAAGCCCGTTCAGCGTGATCGAGATCGCGATCGAGCAGAGCCAGGTGGACAGCGCCGCCTCTCCCCTGAAATCGCCGAGTCGCTGGAATGCCCGGATGAAAGTCTCCTGGACGTAGTCCTGCGTCCGGTCGAGATCTCCCGACATCCGGTAGGCGAGGCGGAATACCCGGTCCACGTGCGCGTCATACATCGCGCGCTCCGCGCTGGGATCACCCGCCAAGACTCGTCCGATCAGCTCTCGGTCGTCCACAGGCTCCAGCGCGTGAGGGTCGTGGGCGGTGACTGGGCCTCTGACACATGTCACCGGGGAAGGGTTGGCCGGACATCCGGACGCAACCCTTCGGGGCCTTCGAGGCATCCTACGATACGTTGCAGTCCGATGAGCCGCGGGACAACCGAGACATCGAACGGGGCGGGACATGGTTCAGATCAAGAGCAGGGGTCCGGTGACGGTATATGAGGTGACCGACGACGGGGGGCACACCATCGGTCAGGTGAGGCAGCCGGCGGGCGAGCCTCGGGTGGGCAGGGGTGAGGAAACGGTATTGCTGCAGCGGGACCGTCCCCGGTCAGCGGGGACCACCTGAAACGTTTGGGGGCCATCGGCGGTAGTACGGGGGTTGCCGTACTTCCCCTTCAGCCCAGGATGGCCGCATGCGCAGGGTCCGGATCCTCTCGCTCATTCTCTTGTCGGCAGCCTCTGCCTGTGCAGGGTCCGGTACGGCCGGGTCGCCCGCGCCTCGAGCCGCCACGGCGGCCGCGATCACGCCGGCGGATCTGAGGGTTCGCGAGTCGATCTTCTCTGACGATTCCATGCTGGGGCGGCGCGCCGGTACCATCGGGAACGTGCGCGGTAACGCCTACATCGCATCGGAGGCAGCCAGGCTCGGCCTTCGGCCCGCCGGCAGCGACGGCGGCTTCCTCCAGCGGGTGCCGATGGTCAGCTACTCGGTCGACAGCGCAAAGTCGACGCTGCACGCCGGCTCGACCGCGCTCGCCGCCTTCCATGAGTTCTACCCCTACCAGGCTGAATTCGATCTGCCCGCGCGTCCGCTCGATGTCGCGGGCGTCGTGTACATCGGCACGCTGGCCGACACCGGCAGCCTTCCTGAGCGCGAAGGGCTCCGCGGCAAGCTCGTCGTCTTCCGGAGCCATCCCGAGGCCACGTCGCTCCAGGGTCCGAGCCTCGGCCCGGAGGGAAAGCTCGGCCTCATTTCGGGCATCGCCTTCACGGGCATCGATCCCATCCTGCAGTCGTACGATCAGTATCTCCGCACGCCCCGGCTCGTGGTCAGGGACAGCGCGGCAGCGGCGGGCGGCGAGACGCAGCCCCGCATGCTCTTCCTGCCGACGGCCGCGATCCCGGCGTTCTTCGGCAAGCCCCTCGATCAGCTCCAGCGAGGTGACACCGGCGCCACGATCCATGGCGACGTGGCCTTCGCGCCCTCCGAGCTCACGGCCACCAACGTCGTTGGCATCATCGAGGGGTCCGACCCCGTGCTCAAGGGGGAATATGTCGCGCTCGGCGCGCACAACGACGCCATCGGTATCGTCGAGCCCGTGGATCACGACTCGCTCCGCGCCTACAATTCCGTGGTTCGTCCGCGAGGGGCCAACGACCCCGCGGGCACGCCAACCCCGGAGCAGTGGGGTCAGGTCAAGACCGTGCTCGACAGCCTTCGCCGGATCCGTCCGGCGCGGGTGGATTCGATCGTGAACGGCGCGGACGACGATGGCTCGGGGTCGATGGGACTGCTCGAGATCGCCGAGGCGGTCAGCAAGGGCGGCACGAAGCCCAGACGGTCGCTGCTGTTCGTGTGGCATACCGGG
Source organism: Gemmatimonadales bacterium (assembly GCA_039930845.1). GTDB lineage: Bacteria > Gemmatimonadota > Gemmatimonadetes > Gemmatimonadales > GWC2-71-9 > CAVVWJ01. Next base: position 959 of record JBDTTA010000006.1, on the reverse strand, counting down.
GAGGAGTCGGGACTGCAGGGGAGCCGGTGGTTCACCGATCACCCGACCGTCCCGCGCGACTCGATCGTGGCGCAGATCAACATCGACATGATCGCGCGGGGCGGCCCGAAGGATGAGAAGGTCGGCGGGCCCGGATACATCCAGGCCATCGGCACGCGGCGGCTGTCCACCGAGCTTGGCGATCTCGCCGAAGCGGTGAATACCGAAGGGAAGCACGGGCTGGTGTTCGACTATAGCTATGACGCCGACGGCCACCCCGACAACTTCTACTGCCGCAGCGACCACTACATGTACGCCCGGTATGGCATTCCCATCGCCTTCTTCAGCACGGGCGGGCACCGCGATTACCACCAGGTGACCGACGAGGCGCAGTACCTCGATTACGACAAGTTCGTGAAGGTCACGTCGTTCGTGGAGGACCTGGCGATGCGGGTGGCCGACCTCGATCATCGCCCGGTGGTGGACAAGCCCAAGCCGGACCCGAACGGGGTGTGCAAGCAGTAGAACTTCGGGGAACGGGGAACGGGGAACGGGGAACGGAGAAGGGGGAAGCGGGTTCCGGACATCGGCCGCCGTCGCGGCCCGACGATCCGACAAATCGCTGGACCGTTCCGGTCGCGACAGGCTGTTCTCCGGAAAATTGGGCAGCGACACCGGACACCTCGAGCACTCTGACTCAGTCTCGTTCGTGAAATCGGTCCACTGCCCGGGCGCTGCATCTGGCTCGTTCCGCGGAGCGGCCGCGGCTCCGACGACAGTTCCGGGTAGTAGGCCGTCAGCGGCTCCCTAACCATTTGCTCTCCAATAAGTTGTAGCACCACCCCGGCCTTGTCCCGGCCACCCTCTCCCGACTACTTTTCAGTGTTCCCGGCATCATGTGCCGCCGCCCCATTTCCGCCCTCGAACCGACGCCCATGACCGCACCCAACTCGCGCGAACGCATCCTGCCGCGGCTGATC
>JBDTTA010000005.1:0-31630 GCA_039930845.1 Gemmatimonadales bacterium | reverse complement strand
CCCGTTCCCCGCAGTTTCAACTCAACCAGATTACGGAGTCAAAGCAAATGCCCTACAATCCCGCCCTTGTCGCCCCCATGCGCGAGGAGATGACCAGCATGGGAGCCACCGAGCTCACAACGACGGCGGAGGTAGACGCCGCACTGGGAGACCAGCGCGGCGCGACCCTGGTCTTCGTCAACTCAGTGTGCGGATGTGCCGCCGGCAACGCGCGGCCCGCGCTGCGGGAGGCCCTCCAGCATACGGTCAAGCCGCAGCAGGTCGTTACCGTCTTCGCCGGCCAGGACATCGAGGCGACGGCGCGCGCGCGGCAATTTTTCGCGGACTATCAGCCGAGCAGCCCGTCGATCGCACTGCTACGGGACGGCGAAGTGGTGCACTTCGTTCATCGCCACCAGATCGAGGGCAAGCCGCCGCAGGTCGTTGCCGCCAATCTCGTGGCCGCGTTCGATCGCTTTTGCGGCGCGGCCGTCTGATGCACGAGTCAGGCGGGCACGTCTTCCACCCTGGTCATCAGGCACTGCATGGCGTCACCGTCGTGATCGAGACTAACGGCCACCGGACCTACGTCGGTCGGTTCGACAATCAGGACGACCACGGGGTCAATCTGCTCAACGTCGCGGTGCACGACGCGACGGCGGCCGATCAGTCGACCGAGGAGTTCCTGCGGCGGAATGCCAAGTTCGGAATACGCGTCGAGCACACGCATGTGCTCGTCCCCGGCGCGGAGGTGGTGCGGATCACGCCGCTCGACGAGGTGTTGGAAGGTTGATCAGGCGGGCCATACCTGTTCCTCGAACTCATCAATCAAGGTGATGGCATCGACGGGGCAGGCGCGGGCGGCGTCGAGAACCGTCTCGTCGTCCGCGCCCTCCGGATCCATCACCACCACCACATTGTCGTCGCCCAACTTGAATACCTCGGGGGCGATTCCCACGCAGTCGGCGTAGCCGATGCACATTCTACGATCGATCTTGATCTTGTAGGACATAGGCGCGGGGTTGATGGGGGCGAAGGCGCTAAGATAGGACGAGCGGCGCCAACGTGCCAGAGGCAAATGTCGACACCCTCCCCTCTTACATTGATGCCATGACACACCGCTACGATGTGATCGTGATCGGCGCCGGGCACGCCGGCTCGGAGGCGGCGACGCTCGCCGCCCGCGCCGGCGCTCGCACGCTCCTCCTCACGCAGAACCTCGAAACCATCGGCCAGATGTCCTGCAATCCCGCCATCGGCGGGATCGCGAAGGGTACCGTCGTGCGTGAAATAGATGCGCTCGGCGGCGTCATGGGTCGTGCGACCGATCTTGCGCGGATACAGTTTCGGATGCTGAACCGGTCGAAGGGACCAGCTGTGCGATCGCCCCGTGCGCAGTGCGACCGCGGGCTCTATCGCCGGGCGGTGCGTGGGTTGCTCGAGCGTCAAACGCGGCTCGAATTTGCGCAGGGAACGGCCGCGTCGCTCGTACTGGAGGGCGGATGTGTCCGAGGGATGGTAACGCTCGACGGACGCCGGTACGAGGCACCATCCGTTGTCCTCACAGCGGGGACCTTTTTGCGGGGAAGGATTCATCTGGGTCTCGATACCCAGGTGTCGGCGGGCCGTGCCGGTGAGAGTGCGACGGTGGAAATCGCGCAAGCTATTGTAAATATTGGACTTACTGTGCGTCGATTCAAGACGGGCACCCCACCAAGAATCGATGGCCGCTCCATAAACCTCGAAGCCATGCAGCGACAGGATGGAGATGCGGAGCCGTTCTGGTTCTCCTTTTTCGAGCAGGCCACCCACCCACGGCAACTGCCCTGCTACCTCACCCACACGGGAGAGCAACTCAAGGCCATCATCCTCCGGCATCTCGAGGAGTCAGCGTTGTACGGTGGGGCCATCAGCGGGCGCGGGCCGAGATACTGTCCATCGATCGAGGACAAGATCGTGAAGTTTCCCGACGCGGAGCGTCACCAGATTTTCCTCGAGCCGGAGGGGCTGGACACGTCCGAGATGTACGTCAACGGACTCTCGACTTCTCTGCCATCCTCCGTCCAGCTCGCATTCCTGCGCGCCCTGCCCGGGATGGAACAGGTTCTGATGACTCGGCCCGGGTACGCCATCGAGTACGACTATTTCCCTCCGACGCAGCTGCGCCCTACGCTGGAGACCAAGGCGGCGCCGGGGCTGTTTCTCGCCGGACAGGTGAACGGAACAACAGGATACGAGGAGGCGGCTGGCCAGGGCGCGCTTGCGGGACTGAACGCCGCGGCACGTGCACTCGATCGAGAAGCGGTGCACATCCCGCGGGACAAGGCATTTATTGGGGTGCTAGTGGACGATCTGGTCAGTCGTGGAGTGGACGAGCCGTATCGGCTCTTCACGTCGCGGTCCGAGTTTCGTCTCCTGTTGAGGCAGGATAACGCGCTACGCCGCCTCCTTCCGTTGGCGGATAGGCTTAAGCTCCTGAATGATGATGAGTTGCGAATCGCCGAGGCGAGACTTGACCGGCAGGATGCGGCGATGGAACTCGCCGCTACGACACCGATTTCTCCCTCAGTCGCCAACCCGGTTCTGGTTGCTTCGGGTTCTGCGGCGATCGTCGCAGCCTGTAAGGTGGCCGATCTTGCTCGTCGTCCGGGGGTTTCGATCCAGTGCTTATTCAAGGCTCGCGGAATTGAGCTATCCCCGGAGACACTCGAGTGGGCGGATATTGAGCTGAAGTACTCCGGATACCTGGCTCGGGAGCGAAATGCAGCGGTCCGCATGGCGGGAATGGACGAGTTCGAGTTGCCCGAAGGACTGGAATACGCCTCGCTCGAAGCCCTGTCAACCGAAGCCCGACAGAAGTTGACCGCTGCGCGGCCCCGATCACTCGGGCAAGCCGGCAGAATTCCTGGCGTCTCGCCGAGCGACCTCCAAGGACTGGTTGTCGCCGTCCTTCGCGAACGAAGCGGGCAGGGTGTTTCACGTGAAACGCCAGGATTGGCCTGATTACGAGGTTCCCACGTTGAACCAGTGCGGGAACCGATACACGGACTCAGGCAAACGATCCACACAGGTTTCGCGAATCGGGGCCTGGGGTGAAGTCCGTAGCCAGCCCTTTGTGGTCGCCTCTCCGCCCGGAGGTCGTCCGGTCGAGACAGTGGGATTCGCCTTCACGTCCAGATCGGCGTGGGACGACGACGATAGATATGAACCGAGCATGCCTACAGGCTTTGCCCCTCCTGGCGTGCACTGGCTGCCGTGGTAACCGGGCTCGGCCGCGCGTGCTCGGTGGTGCGCCGAAGGAGACGCCGAAGGAGACGCCGAAGGATGAACGGGTGCCTCCGGCTCCCATCCGTCGTACCTCAGCAGGACCGCCCACGACCGCTCTTCGAGGGAGACACGAGTGCATGGGTTCTCTGGGGAACACCCGTCGATGATCGTTGCTTACGCCTGGGCCGCCCGCGGCTCCCGGCTCCCGGCTCCCCGCTCCCGGCTCCCCGCTCCCGGCACCCGGCTCTCGGCACCCGGTACTCGGCGCTGATCCGCTCTTTTTCCGGCGCCGCTGTCGGGGTGGCGAGGACGACAAGCCAGTCGGCAGGTCGAGATCCTCCTCCGCGGATGATCGAGTACTCGGGCTCGTCGGTCGCGCCATCCGGTCGCGAAGCCCGCCCGCCGCGTGAATCGCAACGCCAGTCTGATCCAAACCAGCGTTGCGCGAACGCGCCTCCACGCTCCCTGTGCGCCGACGAGGGCTCGGCTCCAGGTGTGAGAGAGCGGCGGCGCAATTTGACTTGCACGCCGGTGTCTGGATTTTCGACGGGGCGGACGACTCCGCACAACGAGTTTGGACAACAGGATGATGGCTTGGCCAAATGCAACAAGCCTTGCTATCATCGATACTTGCACGATGTCGAGATTCATTCCGTGGCTCGGCGTTGTCCGGTTTCACGTGAAACGATGTTGGCGATACAGGATTGCAGTCCTATATTCACTGATCCCCGGCAGCATGGTCCGAGTGCCCTCCAGTAGGTTGCACATGAGCACACAGCGTAACTCTTTATCTCACAGACATTTACAGGCATCACCACAGCCATGTCACACATCGTAGCGATCGCCAATCAGAAGGGTGGCGTGGGCAAGACCACGACGGCGGTGAATCTTGCCGCGTCGCTGGCCATCGCCGAGCGGCGGACGCTGCTCCTCGACGCCGACCCCCAGGGCAATGCCACCAGCGGCGTCGGCATCACCAAGCACGAGCTCGATCTGTCGTTCTACGATGTGCTCGTCGACGGGCGAAGCGCGCGCGAGGTGATTCTCCCCGTTCCCGGCCTTCCGCATCTCGCGGTGCTCCCCGCGACCCAGGACCTCGTCGGCGCCGAGTTGCAGCTTGTCGAGCGCGTCGGCCGCGAGTCCGCCCTGCGTTCGGCGCTCGATCCGATTCGCGATGAGTACGACTATATCGTCGTGGACTGTCCCCCCTCACTCGGCCTCCTCACCCTCAACGTCCTCGCATCGGCCAACTCGGTCCTCATCCCTATCCAGTGCGAGTACTACGGCCTCGAGGGGATTTCCCAGCTCCTGAACACCGTTCGGCTCGTGCAGCAGAATTTCAATCCCGGTCTCGCCATCAGTGGCGTGCTGCTCACGATGTTCGATTCGCGGCTCAATCTCTGCCGCCAGGTCGCCGAGGATGCACGGGAGTATTTCGAAGGGAAGGTCTTCGACACCCCCATCCCGCGAAACGTGCGCCTCGCCGAGGCGCCGAGTTTCGGCAAGCCGATTCTCCTCTATGACGTGCAGTCAGTCGGCGCCAAGAGCTATCTCTCCGTCGGCCAGGAATTCATTCGCCGTCTCGAGCCTTCACCAGTGGTCGAGACGCCGTCGCAACCGTCTGCGCCCCAGCCGGAGGTAGCCACATGACGGAGACGAAGCGACTTGGACGAGGTCTCGAAGCACTCCTCGGACCGATCAGCCGTGAGAGGGCCGAGGCGGCGGGGACGCTCCGTGAGGTGCCGGTGGAGAGTGTGCGCCCGAATCCCTTTCAGCCGCGCACCACCATTGATGAGGCGGCGCTGACCGAGCTCGCTGCCTCGATCGAAGCATCCGGTCTCCTGCAGCCGGTCGTGGTCCGTCCCCGCGATGGCGGTTACGAGCTGATCGCCGGCGAACGTCGCTGGCGCGCCGCGACACATCTCGGCTGGACGAAGATCCCGGCGGTCATCAAGGACGTGGACGATCAGACGCTGCTCACGCTGGCGCTGATCGAGAACCTCCAGCGCGACGATCTCTCACCGATCGATGAAGCCGCCGGGTACGAACGGCTCGCCTCGGAGTTCAAGCTGCCGCATGGCGAAATCGCACGGATGGTCGGCCGCAATCGCTCGACGGTGGCCAATCTCCTTCGTCTGCTCAAGCTCCCCGCCGAGGTGCAGGCGCTCGTGCACCAGAAGTCATTGAGCGAGGGTCATGCGCGCGCCCTGCTCGGCCTCGAGGACGTCGAACGGATGGTTGCCCTCGCGCGTGAGGCGGTAGAGCAGGGATGGTCGGTGCGGGAAATGGAATCGCGCGTCCGCGGAGACGAGCCCCCGGAAGCCATCGCGGATGGCGCCACACCCCGCCGCCAGCGCTCGGGCCCGCGGACCGTGAGTCCCGACGCGAAGCGCGTGGAGGATGCGCTGCGGAAGCACTTCGGTACCGACGTCCGCGTGACGACGCGCCGTCGCGGGCGCGGATTTCTCACCGTCAGCTATTACTCCAACGATGATTTGTCGCGGCTGCTCGAGCTGATTCTCGGTAGGCCCTTCGAGGGATGAGGCCCGGCCCGCGCGCGGTGACCGTCGTCATCCAGCGGGACGGGGCGACGCGGTCGCAGACGTTTCGCGTGCCCCTGTGGGTCCTTCGAGCGCTGGTCGGCTTTGCAGCCGCGGCGGCGATCGGTGCGATCGTCGTGGCTGCGCTGTACGGGCCGCTCGTCCGGGCGGCGTCACGAGTACCGGGGCTCGAGCGCCGGGTCGCCAAACTCCAGTCTGACAACGACAAGGTGAGCCAACTTTCGGCGGCCCTCGATACCGCCGAATCCAGGTACGCACAGATGCGCCAGATGGTTGGCGGGGACATCCTCCGCGATCCACTCACGCTCGGCGCCTCGCTCCCAGTGTCGCCTCCCATCGTGGCCAGGGTCGCGAAATCCAGGGCAACATCGGATACTGGCGTCACGCTGCCGCGACGGTGGCCCCTTGACGAGCCCGGTTACATCACCCGGGGCCAATCCGCGAGTCACGATTCAACCGACTCGGAAGATGTCCACCCGGGGATTGACATCGCGATCCCGGCGGGAAGTGTCGTGCGTGCGTCGGGCGGAGGGACCGTGCGCCAGGTCGGCGATGATCCCGAGTACGGGTTCTTCGTCCTGCTCGATCACGCCGGCGAGTATCAGACGATGTACGGCCATCTCTCGCGCCTTCTGGTACGCGCGGAGCAGAAGGTCGCCGCGGGCGAGGTGATCGGGCTGAGCGGAAACACCGGTCGGTCGACCGCACCCCACCTGCACTTCGAGATCCGGCAGAACGGGGTATCGGTGGATCCCCGAACCATGGTCACCGAGGGGGGATGATGGGAATATTCAACAACAACGCTCGCGATGAAGAGGGTAATGAGCTCCGGCGCCGTCGGACCGATCAGATCCCGTTCTCGATCATCGCACGCGATATGACCGTCGTCGGCGATCTGGAAACTGAGGGTGTGGTCCGGATCGAGGGCCGCGTGCGGGGCACGGTGCGAGTGGGCGCGCAGGTTCTCGTGGCCGCTGGTGCGGTCATCGAGGGCGACCTGCACACGCAGGAAGCGGTCGTGGCGGGCCAGGTGAGCGGCGCCATTCACGCAAGCGATCGGGTGGAACTTCAGGCCACCGCTGTCGTCTCCGGAGACATCCTTACCGCGCGGATCTCGATCGTCGAAGGCGCCAAGGTGAGCGGGGAGGTCAAGATGGACCTCGCCGGTGTTCAGGAAGGAACTCCGGATTCCCACAAGAGTTGATAAACTACCCTAAGTTGTGGACAATCATAAATTTGTGCTCCCTTTGACCCGAGTGTGGCGCAAACTGTTGCTCAAGTGTCTCTTTGCTGTCGCGTTATTGTCGGTTGTGAGTTGCGGGTCCCCACCTCGGGCACCCGGTATTCGCGTCGGTCTCATCACCCCCGGCTCCGTCGCGGATGCCGCGTGGAACTCCGGCGCGTACGCCGGGCTCCAGCAGATCCACGACTCGCTGAAGCTCGCTATCAGTCATGTCGAGGCCCGCACCCCCGCCGAGCAGGACGAAGCGCTCCGGACGTTCGCTGCGCAGGGGTACGATCTCGTCTTTGCCCATGGATTCGAGTTCCAGGGCCCGGCCGAGCGAGTGTCCCAGGCGTATCCCGGGACGATCTTTATCGTCACGTCCGGATCGCGTGCTCACGGGAACGTCGCCCCGCTGATCTTCCGGCTCGAAGAGGCGAGTTACCTGGCGGGCATGATCGCCGGCGGGCTGACCAGGAGCAACGTGATCGGATTCGTCGGCGGGATCGAGCTGCCGCCGATCAAGGCGGCGTATGAGGGTTGGGTCAACGGGGCCACGGCGGTGAACTCCAGAGTGCGGAGCCGCGAGATCTATCTCAACAGTTTCGACGACGCGGCGGCCGGGCGAGAGGCGGCACTGGCCCTGATTCGGGCCGGCGCAGACATGCTGCACCACAATGCCGACGCGGCGGCGCTCGGGGTCTTCCAGGCGGCAAAGGAGTCGAAGGCCGTGTACGTCTTCGGCGCGAATGCGGACCAATCGGCGCTCGCGCCGGAACGAGTCGTCGGAAGCGCGGTGATCGACCTGCCCCGTGCCCTGCTGCTCGTCGCGAGGGAAGTAAAAGCAGGGAAGTTCACGCCAAGAGTGGAGGCGTTCGGACTGTCGAGCGGCGTGATTCGGTACGTGCCCAATCCACGGCTCGACACGTTGGTCTCGGCAACGCTCCGGAAGCGGGTCGCGGCGGCCGCGGATTCGATCGCGGCGGGCACGCTCCTTCCGGCGCCGCGTCCTCCATCGATGGAGGCCGCTACGCCAGGAAAGTCACCGGCCCACACCGGAGGCTAGACCGATGCCCCGAGTCCCGCTGGCCGACATCGTCGCCTACCTCGACGTGTATCTCCGGATCGGGGAGGTGCCCGACGAGCGAAACGCGCTCAACGGTCTCCAGGTCGAGAACGCCGGAGGCATCGGAAGCATCGTGGCGGCCGTCGATGCGTCGCAGGCAACCATCGACGGCGTTGCCGCCGGGGCGGACGGCGATTCACCCCTGCTGCTCGTCCATCACGGGCTCTTCTGGGATGGCAATGTCCCCGTCACCGGGCGCCGCTATCGCCGGATTCTCTCGCTCCTCGAACAGGACATCGCCCTCTACTCCGCGCATATCCCGCTCGATCTCCATCCCGAGGTCGGCAACAACGTCGTCCTCGCCGAGCGTCTCGGCATCGACGTCATGGGATGGTTCGGAGACTACCGTGGCGCGCCGATCGGCGTCTGGGGGCAGGCGCCGCCGCGCCTCGCCGCGCGTGACTCGCTTGTGCTCGAGATCAATCATGCGCTCGGCGCCGCGTCGAGCGGAGCGCGGCTGATTCCCGGCGGGCCCGAGGCGGTGGGACGAATCGGCATCATCACCGGCGCGGCGGGAAACATGATCGCGGACGCCCGAAGCGCGGGGCTCGATACGTTCATCACGGGGGAGGGTGCGCACCACACGTATTTCGACGCGGTCGAGTGGGGCGTCAACGTCCTCTTCGCCGGCCACTACGCGACCGAGACGCTGGGCGTGCAGGCGCTTGCCTCGCACCTCGCCGAGCGATTCGGGCTCGAGTGGGAGTTCCACGACCACCCCACCGGAATGTGACGCCCCCCGCTCTCGAGCTTCGACAGATCGAAAAGCATTTCGGCTCCGTGCACGCGCTGCGCGGGGCCGATTTCACGTTACTCCAGGGCGAGCTGCACGCGTTGCTCGGCGAGAACGGCGCGGGCAAGACCACGCTCATGCATGTCGCCTACGGCCTGGTGCGTCCGGAGGGCGGCGAGATCAGGGTGAACGGAGCTCCTGTCGGCATTGCCTCGCCTCGAGTCGCCCGCCAGCATGGGATCGGGATGGTGCACCAGCACTTCACCGCCGTGCCCGCGCTGAGCGTCGCGGAAAACGTCGCACTCGCGGCGGGCTGGCCGGTGGCCCCCGCGGCGCTGGACGCGAGGGTGCGGGAGCTGAGCGAGCGGGTCGGGCTCCGGCTCGAGCCGCAGGCGATCGTGGGGTCGCTCAGCGTGGGGCTCAGGCAGCGACTGGAAATCGTCAAGGCGCTGGCTGCCGACACCCGGACCCTGCTGCTCGATGAGCCGACGGCGGTGCTCGCGCCTGACGAGGCGGAGGAGTTGTTGCGGGTGGTGCGACGTTTCACCGCTGGAGGCGGTGCCGCGGTGCTCATTACGCACAAGCTGGACGAGGCGCTGTCGGTCGCCGACCGCGTGACCGTGCTGCGGAAAGGCTCGGTGGTCGCCACTGGCCCCGCGACGGAGTTCGATGAGGCGGGCCTCGCCGCTCTGATGATCGGTCCCGGCGGCGTCATTCCGGAGGACTCGGCGGCACCGCGAGACACTCCACGCCCCGTCACGACGGCGACCGCTGTTTCCGTGCTCGTGCGCATCGACTCGCTGGAGGTGCCACGCGACGGGGGAGCGGGCATCGCGGTTTGCGGTGTCTCGCTCGAGGTGGATGGGGGAGAGATCGTCGGGGTTGTCGCGCTGGAGGGCAGCGGCCAGCGCGAGCTGCTCCGGGCCGTGGCGGGCCGGATCCGGCCGTTGCGCGGAAGGCTCGAGGTTTCCGGGCCGGTGGGGTTCATTCCCGAAGACCGCACCACCGAGGGACTGATCCTCGAACTTTCGCTCACCGAGAACGTCGTGCTCGGCTCCTCCGCGGGCGCGCCATGGCTCGCCCGGCGGGGCATTGACTGGCGTATTGCGCGCGAGCATACCCGGGGGCTGCTCCAGGACTATGGAGTGGTGGCGCCGGGCCCCGGCGTTCGCGCGGCCAGTCTCAGCGGCGGCAATCAGCAGAAGGTGGTGGTCGCGAGAGAGCTCTCTCGCGCTCCGCGCGTCGTGGTGGCGGAAGACCCGACGCGCGGACTCGACATCCGCGCCGCCGCGGCGATCCATGCGAGGATTCGCGCAGCGGCGGCGGCCGGTGCGGCGGTATTGCTCCACTCGAGCGATCTCGACGAGGTGCTCGAGCTGGCCGACCGCGTCATCGTGATGTCCCGGGGCGCGCTCATCGTCCCGCCCGCAGGCGCTTCGCGCGCGGCCATTGGTGAGATGATGGTGACCGGTGGGCGCTAAGGCCCCGGCAGCGGCGCTCCTCGCCGGAGCGGTGATTCTGGCGGTGGGGTTGCAGCTTGCCGGTTACGACGCCGTTGCCGCACTCGGCGCCCTGTGGTCCGGTGCCTTCGGCTCGTGGTACACCTTCACCTCGTCGACGCTGGTTCGATCCGTCCCTCTCATCATCATCGGGCTCGGCATCGCACTCTCCTTTCGGGCCGGCGTCTTCAACATCGGCGCCGAAGGACAGTTCTACGCCGGCGCCATGGCCGCGACGTGGGTGGGCGTTCACGCGGGTGGACTACCGGCTGCACTGGCGATTCCAGCCACCCTCGTCGCCGCGGGAGTGGCCGGGGCGCTCTGGATGGTCGTTCCGGTGGTGCTGAAAGTGCGGTTCGGCGTGCTCGAAGTGATCAGTACGCTCCTGCTCAACTTCGTGGCCGAATCCCTGGTGAGCCTGATGGTGCAGGGTCCGTTGCAGGAGTCGCAACACATCTATCCGCAGAGCGACCCAATCGCCGCCTCCGCACGTCTGCCGCTCCTGCCGGGGACCCGGCTGCATCTGGGGTTCGTCATCGCCCTCCTGGCGGCGATGGTACTCTGGTATCTCTTCGACCGTACACTGTGGGGCTTCCAGCTCCGCGCCGTCGGCACAGGGCCGCGCGCGGCTGTCGTCAGCGGCCGTGTCAACGTCCGGGGGATGATCGCCGCCGCGCTGCTGCTCTCGGGAATGCTCGCGGGAATCGCCGGGGGAGTCGAGGTGGGCGGCGTCTCCTTCGCGCTGTACCAGAACCTCTCTCCCGGCTACGGCTTCACGGCCATCGCCGTTGCCCTGCTGGCTCGGCTCAATCCACTCGGTGTGGTGGCGGCCGGAATTCTTTTCGGCGCGCTCGAGGCGGGTGCCGGCGCCATGCAGCGGGATGCGGGTGTGCCGGCCGTCGCGGTCTATGTGGTCGAGGCGGTGGTAATCGTCGTCGTGGTGCTGGCCGATGCGTACGCCCAGGCCGGCATCAGGTCCGCCGGGCGTGCGACGGGAATGACCACGTGACCGGGCTCGATCTGCTCATGGGCGGGTTTCTCGCGGCAGCCGTTCGAGTCGGCACGCCGCTCCTGCTCGCCGCCACCGGGGAAACCATCACCGAACGCTCGGGCGTGATCAATCTCGGAATCGAGGGGATGATGCTCGCCGGCGCCCTCGCCGCGACACTCGGTGCGACCACGTGGGGGCCGTGGACCGGGATGTTGCTCGCCACCGCGGCCGGGATGGTGCTGGCCGCGATTTTTGCGTTCATCGTCGTGGGCGCGCGGGGTGACCAGATCATCGCGGGGACCGCGCTGACGCTGGGCGCCGTCGGACTCACCGGGACGATTTACCGAAGTGCGTACGGTGCGAGCGGCGCCGGGCTCGGACTTCCGACGCTCTCCGCGATTCCACTTCCCGGGCTCGACCGGATACCGCTGCTGGGGCCTGCGTTCTTCAGCCAGCCCGCCCCGACCTACATCGCGGTGCTGGCATTGCCGGTCGTCTGGTGGGTGCTGTTCCGCACGAGGCTGGGTTTGGCGATCCGCGCTACCGGGGAAGCGGCTCCGCTGGCGCGCTCCGCGGGCGTGCGGACACGCCTCATCCGCGCGGGTGCCACGATCGTGGGCGGCGGTTTCGCCGGATTCGCGGGTGCGACGCTGGTGCTCGCGCAGGTGGGGACGTTCGCGGAGAAGATGACGGCGGGGCGGGGCTACGTCGCGATAGCGATCGTGGTGCTCGGCCGGTGGCACCCGGTGGGAATCGGAGTGGCCGCGCTTCTGTTCGGCGGCGCCTCGGCGCTGCAATTCGTCTTCCAGGCGATGGGGCTGTCCGTGCCTTATCAGCTCTTCCTCATGCTGCCATACGTGCTCGCGTTACTGGCATTGGCCGGCGCCGTGGGCCGGGTGAGTGCGCCGGCGGATCTCGGCCGTCCCTAGTCGCTCGCGGCGAGCCCGTCGCGGGCGGAAACGATCATGTGGCGGACTCTCTCCTTCAGTGCCTGCAGGTCACCGATGGCGAGTCCCGCGGTCTCGATCGGCTCCAGCACTTTCACCACCGCGGTGGAGCGGCCGAAGCGCCAGTCGTGCTTGGGAAGAGCCGTGGCGGTCCCGTGCACCGCGAGCGGGAGAATCGGAACCCCGGCCTCGATCGCCAGCCGAAACGCGCCATCCTTGAACGGCAGCAGCTCGGCGGTGGCCGACCGCGTGCCCTCGGGAAAGATCATCACCGAGACGCGATCCGCGAGCACCTCCCGGCACTTGTTCATCGCCTCGACCGCGCTTGGTCCGAAGCCTCGTTTCACCGGAATGTCGCCGCCGAGGCGCATGAGCCAGCCCAGCACCGGAATGCGGAACAGCTCTGCCTTGGAGAGCCATTTCATTTCCCATGGCAGATGGCTGATGAGGAGAATGTCGGCGAACGACTCATGGTTGGACACGACGACATACGGCCGCCGTGGATCGGAAGGCATCGCCCCCGTGGAGCGGAAGCGCCAGAGCGGGTTGAGCGTCGCCATCACGACGCCGATCTGCCGGAACAGATAACCGACCGCATACCGTCCGCGGTCGAAGGGAGCAGTGACCAGCCAGGTCACGGACATGAGAGGGAGCCAGAGCAGTAAACAGAGCACCAGTACGAGCCAGGCCCAGACGGAAGCGATAGATTGCCAGAGGCGTGACACGATTCCCATCCCGAGGATGTTCGAGGCCGGGGAACCTTACCCAGGAAACGATCGCATGGCTACAGGCGCGCCGGATACGTCGGGGGAGACTGCGGGCGGCGAAGTGGAGCATCCCGATCTGGGCAAGCTCGGCGATGCGCTCCGCGACCGGGTGGAGGTCCGGTCGGTTGCCATCACGGGTCTTTTCGTGCTGGCCGTGTTCTACACCCTCTACTTCGGGCGGTCATTCTTTCTTCCCATCGTTCTCGCCCTCCTGCTGGATTTTCTGCTGAGTCCGGTCATCCGTTTTCTCCGGCGGTTGCGGGTACCTGAGCCCGTCGGCGCCGTGATCGTGGTGGCGTCACTGCTGGGATTGATCGGTGTCGGAGGCTACAACCTCGCCGGACCCGCCCGGGAATGGGCAGCCAAGGCGCCCGACAGCATCCAGAAGGTCCAGAGCCGGCTCCGCGACCTGCGGCGGCCGGTCGAGCAGGTCTCGCGCACGGCGGACCAGGTCGAAGCGGCCACCAACATCGGGAAGAGTGGGGTCCAGGAAGTGGTGGTACGGGGGCCGAGAATGAGCGAGCGACTCTTCGGGTCCACCCAGAGCCTCCTCACCGGCGCGCTCGAGATGTTCGTGCTGCTCTACTTCCTGCTCGCCGTGGGCGATCTCTTCCTGCAAAAGCTCATCAAGGTGCTGCCACAGCTCAAGGACAAGAAGAAGGCGGTGATGATCGCCCGCGAGACCGAATCATCGGTGTCCACGTATCTCGTCACCGTCGCACTCGTCAACTCCGCGCTCGGGGTGATCGTCGCGCTGGTGATGTGGCTCGTCGGCATGCCGAACCCGCTGCTGTGGGGCGCGCTGGCGGCCGTGGCGGAGTTCGTGCCGTATCTCGGCGCCGGCGCCATGCTCATCGTGCTGTCGATCGCCGGGCTCGTAACCTTTCCCCAGCTGGGCCGCGCGTTCCTGGTGCCGGGAAGCTATCTGGTGGTCAATTTGATCCAGGCGAACTTCGTCAGTCCCGCGATGCTCAGCCGGCGGCTCACCCTGAATCCCGTCGCGATTCTCATCGGGCTGGTCTTCTGGTGGTGGCTCTGGGGAGTCGGCGGCGCATTCGTTGCGGTGCCGCTGCTGGCGACGTTCAAGATTTTTTGCGACCACATCGAATCGCTGGCGCCGGTCGGCGAGTTTCTCGGAAAGTGACGGGGCGAAGGTGGAGCGGCTGACGATCGAGGAGTGCGCGAAACTGGAGTGCCTGGACGGACGGGTGGACTATTCACGGGTTCGCCTGCATCGCGCCGGCACCGACGGCGCGTGGCGGCGTCTCGTGCTCTGGGCGAGCCGCGACCGCGCCATCGCGCTCGGCAACCACGTCTTTCTGCCGTCCCGCTGTGATCACGACCTGACTGTGCTGGCCCACGAGCTCACTCACTGCGCACAGTATCAGGCATGGGGCCCGGTGAGGTATTACGTGCGCGGCGCGGTGGCGCAGAGTCGCGACCTGCTCTACCGTACCCTCGGCCTCGGAAAGAGCCCCTATGACTACCAGCCGGAGCCGGGCAGGCCGTTCGAATCGTATGGAATGGAGCAGCAGGCGATGATCATCGAAGACGCCTTCCGCGGCCGGAGTCTAGCCCGCGCCATCGGCCTGATCACTCGCGCCCGCTGACTGACCGGCATCCGGAAGCTTGTCCTCCCAGAGCGCCAGAATGTTGCCGTCGGGGTCGGCCACCATCGCCATCACGCCCCAGGCTTGCTGAGTCGGCTCGGCGATGAACCGGACGCCGCGATCGTGGAGCTCCCCGCAGTAGTGCAGCAACCCCGACACGTACAGCGTGATGCCCGTGTGCCGCCCCACCAGCGCCTTCGCGTCGGGATGAACCGCGGGGTGCACCCCGATCCTGGTCCCGCCGTCGAAGAACTCGGCGCCGAATGAGCCCTGCTTCGACACCGGCAAACCCAGTCGATCGCGATAGAAATCCGTGGCGCGCGCGATGTCGCTGACGAAGATCGCCACGCTGTAGACGGAGGGGGGCGGCGCGGTCATCCGATCAACCCTCCTCGCAGCATTCCGTCGAAGAAGCGGAACATGAACACGGCGGCGGTGATCGCGCCCACGGTGAGTAGCAACAGTCCCAGACAGAGAAGCACGACGAAGCCCCGGTTGGCTTTGGTGCCGGCAACCGGTTGTCCGAGATGATCCTCGAGCAGCCTGAGATTGCGCATGTTCGCCTTCCACGCCACATCGAAGAGATCGCCGAGTATCGGGACCTCACCGACCAACGTGTCGACGGCGACGTTCCATCCCATGCGGGCGAGCAGGGCGCGGGGGACGCCGAGCTTTGCGGCTTGGGCGATGATGTAGAGGGAGAGGCCACCGGCGATCAGGTCGCCAAGCCCGGGCACGAGGCCGATGATCGCATCGACGCCGAACCGGATTCGGGTTCCCGGGATCCTCACAGAATTGTCGAGAATCCAGCCGACTCGCCGAAGGCGATCGAGACGGTGGTCGAGGGTGCCAACCTCGGCCGCGAGGACGGGCGTACGGACGGGGGAGCTCATGGCTGAAACCTACTCGATCAGTCCCTGCCGCACCGCATGGATGAAATCGGTGTAGGCGGGGACGCTCCCCGCCTCCCGAACCGCCGATGCGATCTGCCCGCGGTGATAGGCCGAATGCATCGCCACGTGCGTCAGGATATCTCCCACGGTGCTCGTCCAGAATTCGCCACGGGTGTTTCTGTACGCGCGGCCGTCGTCGAGGTCTTCCGGATCCAATTCTCCGAGCAATATCGGCCAAAGTCCCGCGAGCTCTTCGAGTCGTGTCGCGCACCCGTCCAGGTCGATGTCGGGCCACACCGACACCGTCGGCGCCTCCTGCCGGAGCCGGGCGAGCCAGAGATGCTCTGATCCCACGATATGGGCCATCCAGCGCACCGCGCGTGCTGGCGGGCGTCCCACCTCGAGGGCGCGCAGCGCCTCCGCGTTGGCCCAGCAATCGTGCTCGAAGAGCCGGGCGAAGTATCGCAGATCAGCGATCATCTTTCTGATCCATCGAGGCGAACGCCGCCCGCACGTTGCGTCGCATGCCCGCCAGGCCGGGACGCTCGAACGGTGTGGCGCCGTAGCGGACGGAGAACTCCTCCTCGTCCATCTGCTCGAAGAAATCCGCCTTTGCGTGCTCGAGTCGATTGAGCGGCCGAAATTCCTCGATCGGCGTTGGCTGGGCAAAGCGCTGATTCCAGGGGCAGACGTCGTTGCAGATATCGCAGCCGAACGCGTAGCCCTCCAGGTGCGGAATGAGCGCCTCCGGGATCGGGCCGCGCTGCTCGATGGTGACGTAGGAGATGCAGCGAGTCGCGTCGAGTACTCGCGGCTCGATGAAGGCGGAGGTGGGGCAGGCGTCCAGGCATCGGGTGCAGCTTCCGCAGTGGTCGAGCTCGAAAGGCGGGTCGACCGGCAGCGCCAGGTCAGTGAAGATCGTTCCGATGAAGAAGAACGAGCCGGCGCCGGGCCGGATGACCATCGTGTTCTTGCCGATCCAGCCGAGTCCGGCGCGCTGTGCCAGCTCGCGCTCGGGAATCGGTCCGTTGTCGGCGTAGGAGCGGACGATGCCGGCACCGTATCCCGTCAGCACTTCGCCAAGCTGATCGAGTCGGCGACGGGTGACACTGTGATAGTCGGCGCCACGTGCGTACCGGGCGATCCGTGGAGGGCGAAGGTCACGCTCTTCATCCGGCGTATAGTAGTTGTCAAGCACTACTACTACCGTCAAGGCGTCTGGTACGTTGATCCTGGGGTTCTTGCGGCGCTTTGCCTGGCGATGAAGATATCGCATGGTTCCCGCGTAGCCCTTGGCTAGCCAGGCATCGAGCTCGGTCGCGTGGGGCGTGGGGCTGGGATCGGTAATACCACAGGCGAGGAACCCCAGCTCGCGGGCTCGCGCCTTCACGGCATCGGCGGCGGTCATCGGGGCGAAGCTGGCACCCTTGCCGGCCCGAGAGTGGCGCCAGGCGCGTGCGTCTCCTCCGTGATGAGCCGGGCGCCCCGGCTGTACGTGAAATACGACCACGCCCACTGGAGCAGGACCAGGATCCGGTTGCGGAAACCGATGAGGAAAAAGATGTGAACGAAGATCCAGATCAGCCACGCAAGGAAGCCGGAGAAGTGCAGCTTCCAGATATCGGCCACGGCCCGTCCGCGCCCGATCACGGCAAGCTGGCCACGGTCCCAGTAGCTGAAAGCGCGACGAGTGCGGCCGGCGAGATCGCTCTCGATGGTACGGGCGGCATATTCGCCCATCTGGATGGCGACGGGACAGATGCCGGGGAGAAGGCCGCCGGACTGATGATCGAACGCGGCCGCGTCACCCAGCACGAAGACTTCGGGATGCCCTGGGATCGTGCAATCAGGTTCGACGATCGCCCGCCCGGCCCGGTCGAGGGGCGAGCCGAGTGACTTGAGGATTGGACTCGCGGTGTTGCCCGCGGCCCAGATGACGGTCTGTGTGGGGATGATCCACCCGGCGGCCGCGACGGAGCCGGGACGAATGTCGGTGACGAGCGTCTCGGTCCTCACCTCGACGCCAAGCTTTCGCAGGTCGAGCTTGGCCTCATCGCTCAGGTTGGGTGGATAGGCGGTGAGGAGACGCGGTCCTCCCTCGAGCAGCATCACCGTGGCTTCCGCCGGGTCGATGTGCCGGAAGTCGCGCTTGAGTGCATAGCGCCGGAGCTCGGCCACCGCTCCGGCCATCTCCACTCCCGTCGGTCCGCCGCCGACGATCACGAACGTGAGATAGGCATGGCGGCGCACGGGGTCGGTCTCTCGCTCGGCGCGCTCGAAGGCGAGCAGTACCCGGCGCCGAATTTCCAGTGCGTCTTCGAGGCTCTTCAGCCCGGGCGCGAGCGGCTCCCACTCGTCGTGGCCGAAGTACGAGTGACGCGCACCGGTCGCGACGAGGAGGTAGTCGTATGACAGCGTGGCGCCGTCGGTCAAGCTCACCACGCGGGCCTCAACGTCCACCCCCGCCACCTCGGCGAGCACCACGTCGGTGTTCCTGGAATTGCGGAGGATCGACCGGATGGGAGAGGCGATGTCGCTCGGGTTGAGCCCCGCGGTGGCCACCTGGTAGAGCATCGGTTGAAAGAGATGATGGTTGCGGCGGTCCACCAGGGTGACGCGCACGGGGACGTCCTTGAGCGCCTTCGCGGCGTAGAGACCCGCGAATCCGGCTCCCAGGATGATCACCTTCGGTTCGTAGTTCTCCGCGCCTCTTCCGGTCACTCGATCTCCTTCTACCATGAAAGGTCCATCGTTTCGCGGCGCCACCGCGCGAACCGGATCACGTCGTCCGCCGGCGGCACCGCGTCTTCGTCGGCATAGGTGGTGTACATCCTCCATCGGAGGTAGGCGCGGTCGGGTAGCGGAAGAAAGGGCGCACGCGTCCACCATCCGCGGCGCCGGAAGGCCCAGGCCGTGGCAAGCAAATCGAGCGCGAGGCGGGGATTGATGACGGCGCGCGCGCCCAGCGTGCTCACGAGGGCCGGCCAGGATCCGCGATACCTCGGCACCGGGATTGGCGGTGTCAGTTCGCCGTGCATGCTGGATTATACACGAGGACGGCGCCGCGGGGTGCAGTCGGTCGTGCGCTGCGGGTTATATTGGGCACGCCATGAATGACAAACCCTCCGGCCGTCCCGGTGCCACCAAACTTCCCACGGAAGACGAGGCGCTGCTCGAGAGCCCGCCACCGCAGCCGGCGGAAGCGCTCTTTCTCAAGTCCGACTCGTGGCGCGTACTCCGCATCATGGGCGAGTTTGTCTGGGGGTTCGACAACCTCGCGGATGTGAGCGCGGGGGTCACCGTCTTCGGCTCGGCGCGCACGCCGCCGGACGATCGCTATTACATCAAGGCGGTGGAAACGGCGCGGCTGCTGGCCGAGGCGGGCATTCCGGTCATCACCGGCGGTGGCCCGGGCATCATGGAGGCCGCCAACAAGGGCGCCATGGAGGGAGGCGGACTTTCCATCGGCTGCAATATCGAGCTGCCATTCGAGCAGGGCTCCAACCCCTACCTCACCCGCAGCCTCAATTTCAAGTTCTTCTTCGTCCGCAAGACGATGTTCGTGAAGTACGCCACCGCGTTCCTCGTCTTCCCCGGCGGCTACGGCACGCTCGACGAAATGTTCGAGGCGCTCACGCTCATCCAGACCGGCAAGGTGAAACACTTTCCGGTCATATTGTTCGGGGCGCAGTATTGGGCGGGTCTGGTGGAGTGGCTCACGCGCACGGTGGCGGAGGAGCGCAAGATCAATCCGGCGGACCTCCATCTCTTTCACGTCACCGACGATCCCGCCGAAGCGGCGCGGCTCGTCATCGAGGCGCACGCAGAAACGCCGGACGACCCCACCGCCCGGTTTCTCGGATGACCCGCCCCTCCGCCCCCTACCTGCGCGGACAGCGCATCGATCCCGCCGCCATCACCGGCGGCGAAACGGTCGCGGCCCTCATCGACAACGCCTTTCTCGCCTACAACGCAGGGCGTCTTCGTGAAGCCTGTGCGCTCTTTACCCAGCGCATGCTCGAGCCGGAGGTGACGGTGGGGATGACGCTCACCGGCGCAATGACCCCCGCGGGCCTCGGGATGAGCTGTCTCATCCCGCTCATGGAGGCGGGGTTCGTCGACTGGATCATCTCCACCGGCGCCAATCTCTATCACGACGCCCACTTTGCCCTGGGCCTCGCCATGCACCGCGGCACCCCGAACGCCGACGACGTGGAGCTGCGCGACAAGGGCGTGGTCCGGATCTACGACATCTTCTTCGATTACGGCGTGCTGCTCTCGACCGATGCCTTTATCCGCGAGGTGTCGGCGCGCGAGGAGTTCCAGCGGCCGATGAGCAGCGCCGAATATCACTATCTGCTCGGTGGCTACGTCCGCGAGCGTGAGCGCGCGCTCGATCTCACCCGGCGGTCGGTACTTGCCGCCGCGCACGAGCTCGAGGTGCCGCTGTATACCAGCTCGCCGGGGGACAGTTCCATCGGCATGAACGTCGCCGAGCAGGCGCTTGCGGGCAGCAAGCTGCGCTTCGATGTGAGCGCCGACGTGAACGAGACGGCCAGCATCGTGCTCGAGGCCAAGCGCACCGGCGGGAAGAGCGGCGTGCTCATCGTCGGCGGCGGCAGCCCCAAGAACTTCATGCTCCAGACCGAGCCGCAGATCCAGGAGGTGCTCGGCATCGACGAGCGGGGCCACGACTATTTCCTGCAGATGACGGATGCCCGCCCCGATACCGGCGGACTCTCCGGTGCGACGCCCGCCGAGGCGGTGAGCTGGGGCAAGATCGACCCCGACCAGCTCCCGGGAACCGTCGTGGTGTACGGTGACAATTCGATCTCGCTCCCGCTCCTCACCGCCTACGCGTGCGAGCGGAGGGCCGCGCGCCCGCTCAAGCGGCTTGTCGGTCGCCGGGAGGCCATGATGGAGCGTCTCCTTCGCGAATACCGCGCTGCCATCGCGTTCCGTGACGAGCGGGCCGATGAGTCGCTGTCCCACATGCATCCGGGGGCGGGAGGAACAGAGACCGCGGCACGCCGGTGAGGCGCTGGTACGCGCTTGGCCTCCTCACGCTCATCAATCTCCTCAATTACATCGATCGCAATGTCATCTACGCGCTCTTCGAGCCGATCAAGCGCGATCTCTCGCTGACCGATTCCCAGCTCGGCTGGCTGGGCTCCGCATACATCCTTGTCTTCTCGGTGTCGGCGCTGCCGTTCGGCGTGCTGAGCGATCTGCGCTCCCGCCGCGCGGTCATCGCCGGCGGCGTGACGCTCTGGAGCGCGTTCACCTTCCTGAGCGGCCTGGTCAGCGGCTTTGGCCAGCTCTTTACCTGCCGCGCGGCCGTCGGCATCGGGGAAGCGGCGTACGGCCCAGCCGCCGCCTCCCTCGTGGCCGATTACTTCCCCGGTCGGCGGCGGGCGATCGCGCTCGGTATCCTCGCCTCCGGCGTGGCCCTCGGCGGCGTGCTTGGACTCCTCCTCGGTGGGAGTCTCGAGGGACTCTATGGCTGGCGGGTCGCCTTCATGACGGTGGCGGCGCCCGGGTTCATCTGCGCCGTGCTGGTGTCCCGGCTGCCGGACCCGACGAGAATCGCGTCGAATCTGTCGGTCCGTTCCTTCCTCAGAAATTTCCATCTCGGTGCCGCTCCGCTGCTCCGCCAGGTCTGGCCGTTGCTTGCCGGAGTCGGGGTCGGCGCGGTGGCGGCCTACCTCCTCGACCGGCACTATGGCGCTGATTCCAAGCTCGATGTCGCGGCATTCGGCACGGCGATCGGCGTGGGACTCGCGCTCACCATCTGGCGCTGGGTGCGGAGAACCCCGGCGGAAGAGGTCGAGCTCGCGGAGCTGGGCACCAGCCTCAGCTCCGCGTTCGACGACATCGTGCGCGCGGGCAAGACGGTGCTCCACACCCCATCGCTCACGTACATCTTCGTCGCGGGGGCGATGATCTCCTTCGGCATCAACGGGATCGTGGGGTGGGGGCCGACATTCGTCTCGCGCGAGCTCCAGCTCTCGGCGGCCGAGGCGGCCGCGCTGCTCGGCAAGTGGGGGTTGATCGCGGGGACGGCGGGGACGCTCTTCGGCGGGGTGCTGGCCGACTGGCTCCGCCGACGTTATGAAAGCGCCCGGGTCATCACGGTGGCACTCGGGCTCCTGCTCGGTGGGCCGCTCGCCTTCTGGCTGCTGCTGATTCGCGACCCCGCGCTCTTTCAGGCGGTGTTCTTCGTCGCGTTCTTCTGTCTCTCCTGGTACAACGGCCCGATCACGGCATCGATCTTTGACGTGGTTCCGCCCCGGATCAGCGCGACCGTCGCCGGCGCCTACCTGCTGTTCATCCACCTTGCGGGCGATGCCATCGCCCTCCCGCTCATCGGCACGCTCTCCGATCGCTTTGGCCTCGCGCAGGCGATTCTGTTGTTGCCCTGTGTCATCATCGTGGGCGGCGTGGTGGTGCTCGGTGCGCTCCGCACGATCGGCCGGGACATGCGCAAGATGGCGACCGCCTAGCGTGCGCTCCGGTACATCATCTCCATGAGCTCGGCGTACATCGCCTCCGCCTGGGCGGGATCGCCGGAACGGATGGCGGTGGTCGCGCAGTGCTTGAGGTGATTGTGCAGGAGCGCGCGGCCCACTCCGCGCAGCGCCTCCTGGACTGAGGACACCTGCATCAGGACATCGGAGCAGTAGCGCTCATCCTCGACCATCCTCTGGAGGCCCCGAACCTGGCCCTCGATGCGGCGAAGCCGGGTGAGCGCCGCGTGCTTGAGCTCGGGATCGACGGCAATGGCGTGGGTGCCGTCTCCCGGACGGGCGGCGCAGGCGCAGGCGACAATTGATTCTTTGGACATTTGGGAGCTTTCTATAAGTAGCGGGGAACGGGGAACGGGGTTCACCGTTCCCCGTTCACTGTTCCCTGTTCCCCGCTTTTCTCAGCCTCAAACTATTGAACACCACGCTCACCGAGCTGATCGCCATTGCGCCCGCGGCCATGGCGGGGGTGAGCCTGATTCCGAACGCAGGGTACAAGGCCCCGGCGGCCACGGGAATGCCGATCACGTTGTACACGAACGCCCAGAAGAGGTTCTGCCGGATGACGCGCATCGTCCGACGCGCGAGCGCGATCGCGGTGGCCGCCCCCCCGGGATCGCCACGCATGAGCGTGACGGTTCCCGCTTCCATGGCCACGTCGGTGCCGGTGCCCATGGCGATGCCCACGTCGGCCTGTGCGAGGGCGGGAGCGTCGTTCAACCCGTCACCTACCATCGCGACGACGTTCCCCCCTTCCTGAAGCCGGCGGATTTCCTCGAGCTTTCGTTCCGGCAGTACTTCGGCGACGACACGGCTGACCCCGACCTCCCGGGCCACGCTCTCGGCGGTACGGCGGTCGTCTCCGGTGAGCATCACGGTCTCGATCCCCATACGGGAGAGACGCGCGACTGCCTCACGACTCTGCGCCTTGATCGGGTCGGCGATCGCGATGAGGCCGGCCAGTCGTCCATCCACCGCCAGATAGACCGGTGTGCGGCCGGCGGCCGTGGCGGCATCGGCCAGCGGCGCGAGCGGTGCGGGATCCACACGGAGGTCGCGCATGAGGGCGAGGTTGCCCACGCCGATTCGATGGCCCTCGGCCAGGGCCAGGACGCCCTTGCCCGTCTGACTCCGGAAGGCTTGGGCCGCGGGGATCGTCAGACCGCGGCTCACGGCCGCGGCGACGATGGCCTCGGCCACCGGATGCTCGCTGGACCGCTCTACCGACGCTGCGAGGGCAAGAGCGCGAGCCTCATCGAGCACTGCGCCGGGCGCGAGCGAGAGTGAAATGACCGCGGGCCGGCCTTCGGTGAGAGTTCCGGTCTTGTCGAAGACCACGACGTCGACCGATCCGCTTCGCTCGAGCGCATCGCCGCCCTTGATCAGCACACCCAGCTCGGCGCCGCGGCCGGTCGAGACCATGACGGCGGTCGGCACCGCGAGCCCCATGGCGCAGGGACAGGCGATGATGAGCACGGTGACCGCGGCGACGAGGGCGTGCAGGTACGCCGGCTCGGGTCCGAAGTCGAACCAGACCACGAACGTGGCGATGGCGATCGAGAGCACCACCGGCACGAACACGGAGGAGACCCGGTCGGCGAGCCGCTGAATCGGCGCCTTGGAGCCCTGGGCCTGCTGCACCAGGCGGATGATCCGGGAGAGCACGGTGTTCTGCCCCACCCGATCGATTCTGATGCGGAGCGCTCCGTTGCGGTTGAGCGTCGCGCCAACCACCGCCGCGCCGGCGCTCTTGGCCACCGGGATGGGCTCACCGGTGAGCATGGATTCGTCCACGTGGCTGCTCCCGTCGAGGACCACACCGTCAGCGGGAATCGTTTCTCCCGGCCGGACGATCGCCTCATCGCCCACGCGAAGCTCGCCGAGCGGGATATCCCGCTCCTCATCCGCGCGGACGACTCGGGCGGTGGCGGGCCGCAGCCTGGCCAGTTTGCGCACCGCCTGGGAGGTCCGGCTCTTCGCGCGCGCCTCCAGCAGATTGCCGAGCAGGATGAGTGCGATGATGGTCACCACCGACTCGAAATAGACGTGCGGCTCGACTCCACGGACCGCGAACCACGGCGCCGCCGCCGTCATGACGAGGCTGAACACGAAGGCGCTGCCGGTGCCGACGGCGATGAGCGTGTTCATGTCGGCGCTGTGGTGCCGGAAACCGACCCAGGCGCGGGTGTAGAAATGCCGGCCGGCCCACACCACGACCGGGAGCGTCAATGCGAGCTGAATCCAGCGCGACGCCCCGCCGGGCTCATGGCCTCCCGGCCGCATGGCGATGATCATGACGAGCGCCGTCGCGACGACGCTGACGATGAACTTCCGGGTCAGCTCGCGGGATTCGTCGGCCTGCTCCGCATCGCGGGTGGAGAGAAGGTCCTCCGGCGACTCCTCCGGCCGCGGCAGCTCGGCGCCATATCCGGTCGAGCGAATGGCGTCGACGAGCTGTGCGGGCGATGTGGCGGCGGGATCGTAGCTCACCGTGGCGGTGCCGGTCATGAGATTGACGTTGACGCCACTCACACCGGGCATCGTTTCCAGTGTGCGCTGCACCGTGCCGCTGCAGCCGGCGCAGGTCATTCCGGACACCGGTATGTCACAGCGCTCCGATGGCGACGCGGGTGCGGCGGTCATGATCGAGACTGTGGGCCGCGGGGACGGGCGACAAAGAAGTAGTAGTTGACCCAGACGATGGCGAGTACGCCGAGCAGGGTCACGATCGATTGTGCCGAGGTCATCGTGGTGCCCGCCCTCCTTTCCTTCGATATGCAGCGGCGCCGGCGATGCGGCATGAGTGGCAGGGGTTAATCACTCGCGGAACATATATAGGGGGGAGGGGTATGTCAATCTCTTGTATCGCATCAGCTTGAGTGCCTCCGACGGGGTCCGCCGTCCCACCGATGCAATTTCCTGCCTCCCTCGGCACAGCTCCTGCCCCTGCTGGCACTCTCATGCAGCCCACCGAACCGCTTGTCCCGATCCTCCGGGTGGAAGAAGGCCTGGCCGACCGAACCACCCTGGCGACCTGGCACGAGGCGTTGTCCGACGCGCTCGCTGCCGACATCGCCCATGACCTGCTGGGGCTCTGGCTCTATCCGCCTGCCGGCGCGCCGGTGCTGCTCGGTCCGGAGGCGTTGTCCCAGGACAGTCTCGAAGTCCCCGTCCCCACTCCACAACTCCAGCAATACCAGCTTGACGGCCTCGAAAGAACGATCCGCCAGGCCGGTTACGGGTCGGTAATCTGCGTACCGGTTCGATTCGGGCGGCGGGACGTGGGACTGATGCTCGTCGCCGATCTCAGGCCCGACCGGTACGGCGAGGGCGAGCTGATGACGTTACGCCTGGTGGCGCAGCGGCTGTCGCCGGCGCTGGGGCGACTCGCGCGCCAGTGGCCGGCGGAGTCCGGCCTGGCGGTGCCCCAGGCGGAGCGCATCGCCGCGCTGCTCGACACCATCGCCCACAGCAACGGCTCGATCGCCACGCCGCAGCGGTTTCTCGCGGCACTGAGTCCAGCGCTCGAGCCGCTCCTCCCGCATGACCACCTCGAGTTGCTGCTGGCCGACCCCGGAGGATCGAGGTACTACCGACTTGGCGAGCATGCCGGAGGGCCGCTCTGGCTCGATTCATCGCTGACGATCGGCCGGGAGTACCTCGATGTCGAGGCGCTCTTCGGATCCGACGCTCACCTGTTGCTGTCGGACGCGTGCCGCGACTCACGATGGCCGCGGGGCTACTTCACCGTGGCGGATCCGGCCGGTGCGGAGCCGCGCGCGGTGGTGGGTGCGCGCGTGACGGGGCCGCGTGGCATGAACGCATTCCTCCTCGCGGCGAGCGTCGGGGCTGACCTCTATGGGGAGGCCGATGCCGCGCTGCTCACGAGAGTGGCGTCATTCATCGGGCCACAGGTCGCGCTGCTCGTCACCGCGGCCGGGAATGGTGAGCTCGCGTCGAAGAGCGAGTTGCAGGGTGCCGATTACCTGGCGCAGGCGGCATCGTTCCTCGCCACCGGCACCGAGATGGGCGAAGCCACTCGTCGCGTCAGCGATCTTGCCGCCGAATTCATTCCGTTCGATCACTTGCGCTTTGCCATCCGGCTGAGCGAGGGTGACCGCGTCGTGCTGATGGAACCGGGAGAGAAACGGGCGCTTCCCGACCTGCCACTCGTCCCCGTCAGCGGCACGCCGCTCGGCGAGGTGCTCAAGGGCGAGCGCGCCGCCGCGTTTCACATCGCCGACGGAGAGTCGCGGCTGATCGTCCCGCTCCGCGTCGGCGGGCGGGTCCACGGAGCGCTGATCCTCGGCGCCCGCACTCCCGCCCTGCTGCGCGAGGGGCACCTGGCCCCGGCGCAGCAGCTTGCCGATATCCTCGCTCCTCACCTGGAGCTGCTGCGGCGAGCCGCGCTGCTGCCGCAGCCCTTCCTCCCCGGGTGGAAGCGAACTCAGCGGCAATAAGCCTCGGCTACACCGCCTCACTCACTTCCGAACTCACTTCCGACTTCGGCAGCACAGCGACGGCGCCGGCACCGGTGAGCCGCCGTACGCTGTAGGCGACGAGCAGCAGCATGCCGAACATGCACACGACGATCGGGCCCGTGGGCAGGTCGTAGTGGAACGAGATGAGGAGACCGGACGCCGAGGCCGCGGCGCCTGCCAACCAGGCGATGATGGCGAGCACACCCTGCCGCCGCGTGAATTGAAAGGCGATGGCCGCCGGGACCACAAGGAACGAGAAGACCAGGAGCACGCCCGCGATGGGGACGGAGAAGGTGATCACGATGCCGAAGGAGAGGTAGAACAGGAAGTCCCACCACTTGATGCTCCATCCGTTGGCGAGGGCCGTCTCCGGATGGAAGGAGATCGTGAGAAAGCGCCGCCGCAGCACCCAGTGAAAGAGTCCGATGGCGGCGTACACCGCCGCCAGCCGGATGATCGCCGGCCAGGTAACCCAGAGCAGGCTGCCCACGAGGATGTCCTTGATGGCCTCTCCGCCACGGGGTGTACGGTCGGCGACGAGAATGGCCGCGGCCGAGGCAACCACGTACACGATGCCGATGATGGCCTCCTGCGGCACGCGGCCCTTTTCCTCGCTTCGGGTCAGCGCGAAGAGCACGGCGCCGATCGTGGTAAATCCGAGTGCGTACACGAAGGCGGCGGTCGAGTCCGGCTGGCTGCCGGCGAGAATCGCCACCGCGGAGCCGAGCGCCGCCATCTGGGCGAGCGAGAGGTCGACGAAGATGACCTCGCGCGCAATGACGTGCAGGCCGAGGTACGAGTGGATGGCGACGATGACCAGGCACGCCACCAGCGGCGGGAGAAAGAGACTCAGGTCCATCAGGAGGCCCCTCCGGCAAAGCCGGCCGCGAGCCCGGCCAGCCAGGTATTCATGAGGTCGAAATAGGTGTTGACGCCGGGGGCTCCGCCGGTATTCTCGGGCACGATCACTGCCTTGGCGCCCGTTCGTGCGGCCACCTGCTCGATCTGATTCCGGTCGAAGTAGTTGGAGGCAAAGAGTACCGGAATCTTCCGCTCCTTCATCTGCGCGATGACCTCCTGCACGTGGCCGGGAGTCGGCGGAATGCCCGGCTTGGCCTCGATGTACTCGGCGCAGGTGACCTTGAACCGGTTGCTGAAGTAGGCCCATTCCTTGTGGTAGCAGGCCATTTCCCTGCCCCGGAACACTTCCCCCTGCTTGAGCCAGCCGCCCAGCCTGTCGAGCAGCGGCTTGCCCTGATAGTTCTTCTGCCCCAGAAAGTCGAACAGCTTGTCGGTGCTGAGAAGGTTGTACGCCACCGGCGGGGTAAGGATGGTCACCAGCTCCGGCCCCATCGTCGCCTCGAGCACGCGCTTCTCGAAATCCTGCTCGCGCGATGCGAAGACGGTCGCATTCTCGGGCGAGACCCGCTGCAGGCCGGTGAGGATATTGCGGGCGATGATGATGCCGTTGACCGGATCCGTATGGATGTGCGGATTGCCGTCGGCGTGGATATCGCCCTCCGAGCGGCTGAGCGAGGTCGGCACCTCGAGGAGATGAATGCCGGTGTAGGCCGTGACGTAGCCCGGCCCGCCCTCGGAGACCTTGCGGTTGCCGGCGCGGTCGAGCAGCGGCGGCACCCAGAGCTCCAGATCGAGACCGGTGGTGACGAACAGGTCGGCGTTGCGCAGGACCGCCACGAAGCTGGGCTTGGGCTGCACGAAATGTGGATCTTCGTCGCCCTGGGCAATGGAGGTGACGGTGCCCTTGTCGCCGACGATTTCCCGGGCGATGGCTCCGTACGTCGTAAGGCTGGTGACGACTTTCAATGGCGGCGCCACGGCGGGCGCGGGGCCGGCGCCGAGGGTGGCGATGGCGAGCAATGCTGCGATGGTCATCCGGATTCCTTCCATGTGGTCAGTACGTCTCGTGCTTGTGCGGGCCCATTGCCCAGACGGCCTGGAGTGACAGCAGGTTCCGGCTGCCCTCGAGATCGCTGCTGGCGTGCTCTCCTTCGATGCGAAGAAAGACGAACTCGCTTTCCCACCAGGTGATCGACGGCGTGATGCGCCACTCGGTATCCTCGATGCCGCGTGGTGACTCCACCCAATCGTACCGGGTGCCCAGCACCCACCGGCGGCTGAGCCGCGCGTTCAGGTCCACGAACGTGCCGTAGCGGTTCGTGGTGGTTCCGAGCTCGCTGGAATGCAGCCGATACCCCTCGGTGCGCAACGTGATCTCCCGGCGGGTGCCGGCCTCGGGAGGGCGATAGGTCAGACGGAAATCGAGACCGAGCAGCCGGCTTCTGAGGTCTTCGTCGTCGTTATTGCCGCCCGTTCCCGTAAACCCGACCTGGGCGTACGTCGACCGGTTCAACTGCCAGAAGTTCTGCAGGCGGAAGAGCGCGGTGGGCTGGTGTCCGCCGGCGTACAGCGGATCGCTCTTGGCGGTGGTTCCCTGCAGCCATACCTCGTGTGTGCCACCGAGTATCGAGATGGGAAGTGTGGTGTAGAGCGACACACCCACGCCGGTGAGGCCTTCCGTGCCGAGATACCGCTGGTACACGAGCGGATATTCCGTCTCCGGCAATGCGTGGAGGTGCCAGCGATTGAGGTCGCCGAGCTGCTGGCGGAACTTGCCGACGTCGAGCCGAAGGCGGCCGGGAAGCCCGGTCCAGTAGATGTATCCCTCCTCCACGCCGACTTCCTCGTTCTCGAAGGTCAGGAAGATCTTCGTGCTGGAGTAGGGGTCGAGTGCCGACTGGAGCGCCACCTCGAACTCACGCGCCACGCCGTTGTCGGTTTGCCGCCCATCCCGCGCCACGAGCCGGATGTCGCCGGTGGCGCTGATCTCGGGGTTGAGGGCCGACGCATTGCGCTGCCGGCCGACGAACTCCGTTCTCGGCGCGGGCGTGGTGTCGTTCGGAGCAGGGGTGGCAGCGGGAGCGGCTCCTCCCGCTGCCTCGGCGGCTGCGGCGCGCAACGCGGCGAGATCATCGGAGGAGTCCGCCGGCGCGGCGTGCTCAGCCGCGCCCTGCTGCGGCGGGCAGCGCGCCGTACGGAGCGACTCGAGCCGGCGGCTCAGCTCGCCGAGCGAGGCGACGAGGCTGTCGGCGTGGGGAGTCCCACCGCGGGCCGGCAGGGCAACCGCTGGCCCGCTGGGGCAGGCACCGCTCTCGAGCGAATCGAGGCGGGCGGTGAAATCGGCGACCGCCCGTGACAGGGAGTCGGAGGAATTGCGGGGAACCTGAGCGACGGCGGCCGTTGCCGCTCCCAGCCAGCATGTGGCGAGGAGCCAGGCCGTGCGAGCACGGACGAGCATGAGTGTCTCCGAATCATGAAGAGCGCACGCCCATGGTGGGCGAGCGACGGATCAGGCGATTCGAAGCGTCGGGGGAGCTCGGGAGCTGGCGAGGCGGCGCGCGGTCGAGTGCGGCACTCGCGCGTCGGGGGAGGGAGGTTCTTCCCGGACGATCCCCGGCGGGTCAACGGGGACCGAGACCGTCACGGGGGTGCAGGGCGGGAACACGGCGGCCTGACAGAAACCGCAGGTCGCCTCATCATGAACCGGCGCCGGGAGCGACTGCCGGGAGGAAATGATCGATGCCTCGGCTGCCGACTGAGTGGCGGCCACCGGCACACTCGCCATGCCCTCTGCCCAACCCAGCGTGACCGGGGCGAGCAGCAGCAGCAGACGGAGGAGGCGCCCGTAAGACATCGGATGAAGGGTAGCCCGGCGGCCGCCGGGAGGAAAGCCGGACTCGCCGCCGGGGAGCACCGACAGGTTCACGCCGGGTCCTCGGGGAGGAGCTCGTGGAACTCGGTCTCGCCGGTGTCCAGCATCCGGCGAAGGTAGGGCCGGCATCGCCCGCACTGCACACCGCAACCGGTCTCCCGTCCGATGTCGGCGAGGTCCCATCCCTGCGCACGTGCGCGAGGCAGCAGACTCGCGAACGGCGTCGCGCGGCAGATGCACATGGTTATCAGCATGCCGGACATGTGAATCGAACGGGGGCTGATCGGCTAGGGATTGGTCGGCCGGATATCGAGCTCGCTCACCAGCGCACGGGAGGGGAGGAGCAGTGCACCGAGGATCGTTTCGGCCACATCCTCAGGGCGAAGGATGCGCGTGGGATCGGCCCGCAGCATCGGCTGGTCCCGGATCAGCGCGGTATCCACCGAGCCGGGACAGATGGCGATGACCCGGACGTTGTCCTTGCGAACTTCGAGCATGAGCGCGCGACTGAAACCGAGTACTGCATGTTTGGAGGCGACGTACGCGGTCCCTCCGACGAAACCGTTGCGGCCGGCCAGACTCGACACGTTCACGATGCTTCCCTCGCGGCGGCGGCGCATTCCCGGGAGCACCGCCCGCGTCATGAGGAAGAGGCTCCGGACATTGGTGGCCATGGTCGCATCCCACTCCTCGACCGTGATCTCCTCGAGCAGCCGTCCGACGAGGATGCCTGCGTTATTGATCAGGACTCCGGTTTCGCCGATGGCGGCTGTAATCTGCTCGACGGCCCGAGCTGCCTGGGCCGGGTCGCCCACGTCGGCGGCGGCGCCGGCGGCGTCGATTCCCTCGCGCTTCAACTCCGTGACCAGTTCCTCCACCCGCGACGGGGTGCGCGCACACACGCCGACCCTGTAGCCGGCGCGGCCGAGGGCGAAGGCGGTGGCCCGGCCGATGCCCAGGGTGGCGCCGGTGATGAGCGCCGCCGTGTTCGCCGGCGAACCTGGCCGGCTCATGGGCGCAGTGCCTCCACCCGGACCGAGAGGTCGTCGAGGCGGCGAATGATTTCGCCGAACCGGTCACCTTCGGTGGTCATCGGTTTTCCCTTTATGTAGATCGTGCCATTGGGGTAGAGCATCACGCTCTCGACTTCGTCGAGCGAATCGAACCCGCGCTCGTGCGCCTTCGCCAGCAGCTCGCCGGCGTTGATGTGGAGCCGGCGCATCTCCTCGTCGCACACCTCGCCATCGGACATGAGGCTGACGTCACGGTCGGTGCTCCAGAGCAGCTCTTTCGACGG
>JBDTTA010000004.1:0-35209 GCA_039930845.1 Gemmatimonadales bacterium | reverse complement strand
ACAGGGTTGCCTTGCGGTCGTTGTCGAGCCGAATGGCCTTGGACAGATGCTCGATCGCTTCGCCGAAGATGCGCTTCTTGAGACAGATGTATCCCACATTGATTCGCGCCAGCGCGTTGGCCGGTTCCTTCATCAGGACCTTGGAAAAGGTGCCGAGCGCATCGTCGTAGTCCTCGTGGAGCATCTGCGCCCAGCCGAGCAGCGACTGCGCCTGCACGGCGCCGGGGGAGAGAGTGAGCGCCTTGTCCAGGGATTGAATGGCCCCGGCATAATCCCCCAGTGAGATCAGGCTCCACCCCTTCTCTATATACGTGGAGGCGCCGAGGTGGTCGGCATGGACCGCCGGTCGCTGGCCGGTAAACTGTGGCGCCGGTGCCGCCTCCGCCGCCACCGACCCGCCCTGCTTGAATCGCTCGACCAGTCCGCGAATGTCCTCTTTCATCTGTGCGAGATCGGTCAGGCCGGCGTCCACTCGCTTGAACAGCGCGATGATGTCACGCTTGAGCGCTTCCCGCTCGGCCGGCTGGGCGGCCCCCTCGAGCCGTCCCTCGATTTCCTGAAACTGGCCCTTCAGCGTCGCGAGCCACGGTTCACTCATCCTGCGCTCCCGAGCCCGGCCAGCGCGAGCCGCTCGGTCGAAGAGAGCAGCTTGCGGGCGTTGAGGATGATGATCGTCCTGCCCGGTCTGGTAATGATGCCGGCGATGTACGCGGCGGCCAGGCCGCTCACCACCCGGCCCGGCGCGGTGATGGTGGTGCTGTCCACCCGCATCACTTCACGCACCTCGTCCACCAGCACGCCGACCCGCTGGTCCTCGAGGTCGAGCACCATCATCCGCGTCTCCTCCCGGATCGGGGCCTCGAGCTCGAAGCGCTTTCGCAGGTCCACGACCGGTACGGCTCCGCCTTCATATGGCACCACGCCCTCCAGAAAATCCGGTGACTTGGGCAGTGGCGACGGCGTGGAATACCGGAGGATCCGCTCGATCTGCAGGATGTCGAGGGCGAACTCCTGCGTACCGACCCGGAAGGTGACGACCTGGATATCGTCCGCGGTGTTCATGCGGCGGGGCTCTCCGTGAAGCGCGCGCCAAGCGCGGTGAGGTCCAGCAGCGGGAGCAGTCCTTCGGCGGTCCGCGCGACGGCGACCGCCCATGGCATCGCGGCGTCGGGGGGCACGGGGAGCCCGGTTCCCTGCAGCACCGAATCCGCGGCCTCCACTTCGAGGCACAGGCGCCGACCGGCCACCTCAACCACGACGCTCATTTCTTCCCGTGCCTCGGGGCAGGCGGAGCCGTCGAGCAGCGCACCGAGGTGCACCAGCGGCATGATGCGGCCGCGCACGCGGGTGACTCCGCGAACGGCCGGCTCGACGGCGGGCACCGGAAACGCCTCACCCGGATCGAGCACCTCGACGACCTGCGCCAGCGAGAGCCCGACGCGGCGCCCGCCGGCGCGCACGAGCAGATAGCCATCGGAGAACTCGCTCATCGCCGGGCCATCCGCGCGAGCTCCTGGCCGATGCGTTCGGCAATCCGGCCCACGGGAAGGACGTGGTCTGCGCCGCCCGCCTGCGCGGCGGCGCTCGGCATTCCGAAGATGGTGGCACTGCCCCGGTCCTGCGCGATCCCCGCCCCGCCCGCATCGTGGATCTCGCGCAACCCGTCGGCGCCGTCTCGCCCGATACCGGTGAGCACCACACCCACCGCGCGCGCACCGAAGTGCCGGGCGACGCTGCGAAACAGCGGATCCGCGGCCGGCCGCACGCCCCACACCGAGGCCTCCTGGTCAAGATCGAGCCGCAATCCATCAGGCCCGGCGACGACGCGCATGTGATAGTCCCCCGGTGCCACGTAGGCGGTGTCGGACAGCAGCGGCGTGGCGTGCGCCGCTTCAACAACCCGGAGCCTGCTCTGCGCCGCGAGCCGCTCGGCCAGGCTTCGGGTGAATCCAGGCGGCATGTGCTGGACGATCAGCACCGCGGCGTCGTGACCGGCCTCGATCCGCGGCACGACTTCCGCGAGCGCGCGCGGCCCGCCGGTGGAGGCGGCGATCGCCACGCAGTACCGCGCCCGTCCGGGCAGCGAGAAGAGCGCCTGCTCCGGGCCCCTGGCCCTGGGCCTGGCCAGCACCGGTAACCGGGTGATGTCGGCGGCGCCGGCCGCGCGAAGCACTCCGGTGAGCCGCTCCGCAAAACGGGCCGTCGAGCCGGGCCCGCGATCCTCCTCCTTGGCGACGAGGTCTACCGCGCCAAGCTCCAGGGCCCGGATGGCCGCGGCGGTGCCGGGACCTGCGTATGAGCTTACGACCACGATCGGCCGCGGCGACTCCGACATGATATAGCCGATTGCGCCGAGCCCATCGAGCTCCGGCATCTCCAGGTCCATGAGGACCACGTCGGGCAAGTGCGAGTGCACTTTCCTGAGCGCGTCCATTCCGTTTCGCGCCGTTGCGACCACCCGAAACTCCCCGGTCGCGCCCACCACATCGGTAAGGAGTCGTCGGAAGAATGGACTGTCGTCAACGACCAGCACCGTCCGCGCGTCAGATGAGGCGGACGCCATGCGCCACCGAAGAGACCTCGGCCTGCCCGTCCGAGGCGCGCAACTTGACGGTGCGGCCGAAGTCGCCGCCGACCGCCTCGCTCACCAGCGGGATGCTCTGTGAGTACAACACCTGACGGCAGGCCACCACGTTGCGCTCGCCCATCTGGATCGTGCCCGGCGCCGCCAGATTCGCGAACATGCTCGCTCCGCCCACGAGGCGGCCAGTCATTCGCCGCACGCTCGCGCCGTCCTTCGTCATGAGCCCCACCAGGTGCGGAATCGCGGTCTGCGGAAACTTGGCCGCGTTCGGATCCTGCCGGCTCAGCGCGGGCGAGGGCAGCAGGATGTGGGCAAGACCGGCCACCTTGGCTAGCGGATCGTGGAGCAGGATGGCGACGCAGCTGCCGAGGCCCACGGTGACCAGGACGTCGTCGGCCGTGCCCACCCGCAGGTCGGCCACGCGCACGATGATCTCGAGATTGCTCATCCAGGCCGCCGATAGACACGCTCGCGGGGGTCGACGAGGATCATCCGGTCGCGGGCGGGCCCGAACAGCGTCTCGACCTTGCCCAGCACCAGGAGTCCCCCGGGGACGAGGGCGTCCGCGAAGGTCTGGAAGAGCCGCTCCTGCATCGGCCGGTCGAAATAGATGACCACATTCCGACAGAGGATCAGATGGTAGTCGCGCCGCGGCGGCAGCTCCTTGCTCAGATCGAGCCGGCGGACGAACACGCTCCGGCGCACCCGCTCCGCCACCCTGTATTCCTCCCCGTCGCGCTCGAGGAATCCTTGAGTCAGCTCGGCGGGCATGTCCACCGCCGCCTCGATCCGATACCGTCCAGCCCGCGCGCGATCGAGACTTATCCGGTCGACGTCGGTGGCATCGATCACCACTCGACGGGCCTGGTCGGGGCGGCCTTCGCGCTCGAAGTATTCGGTGAAGAGGGCCGCGGCCGTGTAGGCTTCCTCGCCTGACGAACATCCCGCGCTCCAGACGCGCAACTCTCCCTGGTGACGCTCGCACAGGCCGGGGACCAGCTCGCTCCGAAGCAGGTTCCACGCCTCCGGATTCCGGTAAAAGCGGGTGACGTTGATGGTCAGCGCGTCGCGCAGGCGGTCGTATTCGTCCGGTGTCGCGTCGAGCAGCGTTCGATAATCGGCGTAGGTGTGCACGCCGCACGCGCGCATGCGCACCGCGATCCGCCGGCGGATGCACTTGTCCTTGTAGGCCTCGAGCGTGAATCCGGACCCCTGGGAGATTTTCCGGGTCAGCTCGGCGAATTCGGCCTCGTCGACCGGTATCATCGGACCATGTCCAGCATCTCGAGGTTGGCGCGCGCAAGCTCGTGGCCGGGATTGAGCGTGGTCGCCCGGCTCCAGCTTTCCCGTGCCCGCGCCGTTTCGCGGCGCTTGTAGGCGATGTTGCCGAGTTTGAAGTACAGGTCGTCGCCGAGATCAGGCGAGAGCTTGGCGGCCCGCTCGTACGCTTCTCTGGCCTCGTCGTAGCGGCCGTTGCGGTAGAGCACGTCGGCGAGATTTTTCGAGACCTGCGGCAGCGACGGGTCCCCGGCGAGGGCGGTGCGCAGCACGGTCTCGGCGGCCTCGCCGTCGCCGCTCAGCTCGAGGAGGACTCCGAGATTGTTCTGGAGCACGGGATGGTCGGGGCACGTCGTCACCCCGGCCCGGGCCGCGCGGAGCGCGCCGGCCTGATCGTCGCTCCCCGCGGCGGCAAGGGTGGCCGCCCAGTACCAGAGCGCCGGCGCCGGCTTGCCACCGAGCAACTCGAGGGCACGCGCCAGCCGGCCCTGCGCCACCTGGTATTCCCCGCGCTTGAGGGCGACCACGCTCCAGCCGAGCATCATGCGTGCGTCGTCACGGGCACGGGCCACCGCATCCCCGAACGCGACCTCCGCTTCATCGAGTCGGCCCAGCCGCTCCAGCGCCACGCCCAGGTTGTGAAGCGTCGCCGGCCGCGCACCGACGCCCTCCGATGCCTGGCGGAACGCGTCCGCGGCATCTGCCCAGCGGGACTGGCGCAAGGCGATCAGGCCGAGATGGAACGGCGCGCTTGCATCCGCCGGCCGCAGCTCGGCGACCCGCCGGAACTCACGTAACGCTTCGTCGAACATGCCAGCCTTGTAGAACGCGACGCCGAGGTTGCGATGCTCCTCGACCCGGCCATCGTTCACCTTCGGCGCGGCACTGGGGGATGTGCCGGTGCGGTGGGCAAAGCCGGCGGTGATGAGTCCGAAGAGCGCCTTGCCCACCTCGAACTCGACCATCCCCGAGTCTTCGATCACCTGCTGCACGTCGCGGCTCCCGTCGAGGAGCGGCAGCAGTCGGCGCTGCTCGTCGGAGAGCCCGGGCCCAGACTCGTCGATGTGCGCCTGATCCACCGCGAAGATGAGATCGAACGACGGGATCTTCTTTTCAATCAGGCTCCACTCGTCGACCCGTCGGGCGCCCTCGAGCAGCAGGAACTCCGGGTTGATCCGGACCAGGAAATCCTCGCGGTCCGGTGCCACGCCCGCCTCGAAATTGAAGGTGCCCGTGGTCCAGGTAAACAGGTAGTAAACCGCTTCCTCGATCTGCAGCCGCATGTAACTCTCGAGCTCCTCGCGGCTGATGGTGCCGAGCTCGACGAGAATTTCTCCCAGCTTGTGCTCGCGATCCCCATCCTGGCGTTCGATCGCATGCTCCAGCGCCTCGGCGGAGATACGCCCGCCGCGCACGAGAATGTCGCCCAGCCGGTCGCGACGATTGACGATCGTCGCGTAGATGATGTGGCCGTCCTCGAAGTGGATCGTTCCGAAGTTGTGCCGGTCCGCGAGCGCGAGACAGCCGGTGCGGCGGCCCAGGAACAGCAACTGGATGACGTCCGGAAGGCTGGCTTCCTTGAGACTGCCCTTGATCGCCATCAGCGCCACTCCTCGATGATCCGGTCGGCCACCTCGCGCCATTCCCAGATCATCTTCTCCCGGCTTCGGGCGCCGCCGGCGGTGGGCGCGACGATGCCGCTTGAGCGCGCGGCCGATCGTGTCGGCGACGGCTCTGCGACCGGGGCGAGCCCTTCGAGCACCTCGCGCGCGAGCGCCGCCGTGGGAAGCACCTGACGCTCTTCCGCCGTCGCAAGCACCCGAAGCACCAGGCCCTGCGCGGCCCGCACTGATTCGGCGGGACGAGAGGCGAGATAGGTGGCTAGGGCCTGATCGGGCGCGCCGAGCCGATCTGCCAGATCGCGGGCGATCACCGATTCACGGATGCCGGCGTCCGGCGCCGGCAGCTCGACCACCAATCCCCCCTCGAGCCGGGTGCGCAGCCTCGCTTCGAGGCGCGCCAGGGCGGCGATCGGCACGTTCGAGGTGAACACCATCTGTCGCCCCGACTCGACAAACTGGTTGAAGAGGACGAAGAGCTCATCCTGGGTCCGGTCGGTGTCCGCGGCCAGGTGCACATCGTCGAGCAGGAACGCCGTCGCCCGCCGATACCGCGCGCGCCAGGCAGGGACAGCGTCGCGGTCGATCGCGTCGATGAGCTCGCTCGTGAATTCGGACGCGCTGAGACATGCCACCGGACCGCCGCTCGCGGCGAGGACGTTGCCGATGGCGTGCATGAGGTGGCTCTTGCCAACCCCCCCGGCGCCGACGATCACCAGCGGGTTGTAGCGAACGCCGGGGGCCGTCCCGACCGACCGCGCCGCTTCGAGGGCCATGCGGTTTCCGGGAGACTCCACGAGCGCATCCATCGTCCACAGTGCCGAGGGCGAGGGCGGCGGATTGGTTCCCTCGCACGCGCGCTGCAGCTCGGCTTCCGCCGACGGGAGGTCACCGGGGTCGGCGAACGCCGGCGATCCCGCCAGCTCCGGCGCCAGCGTTGCGGCCTCGGCCCGCATCTCCTGCAGTCGGGCGACATCGGACTCGAAGGCGCGGATCGCCGCGGCCGGATCGGTGACCATCTCGCGCTCGAGCAGACGCTCCAGCCGCGCGGTGCGGAAACCCTCCCCTTCCCAGTGCAGGATGGCCGCCGCGACTTTCGTCCGCCACGCGTCCACCTGCTGCGACACCGTCGCGCTGATCTCCGAGAGGAAATCGTCGAACTCAGACGGAGAGGACGTCGAGGACCGCCCCTCTCCGCCTTCCGTCCTTTCCGCCTTTTCCGCCTTTTCCGCCCCTCCACCGACCAGCTTCCTCGCCTGCTCCGCCGTCAGTGGGGCATCGCTCACCGACTGGAAGGCGATGAGCCGGTTGAGGGCGCCAAGCAGCTCGCGGACGTT
Organism: Gemmatimonadales bacterium; assembly: GCA_039930845.1. Lineage (GTDB taxonomy): Bacteria > Gemmatimonadota > Gemmatimonadetes > Gemmatimonadales > GWC2-71-9 > CAVVWJ01. The sequence goes on along the minus strand of JBDTTA010000004.1, from coordinate 28,391 downwards.
GTCGATCTCGAGCGTGGCCACGGCGTCGAGCACGCCATCCGCGAATGACGCGCGCCGCTCCTCCGCCTTGCGCCGGAGAATCGCCACCCGGGTCTCGTAGTCGGGAGCGGAGACGTCGATGACCAGCCCACCGGCAAATCGGCGGATCAACCGGTCGTCGAGCGCCTCGATCTCGGCGGGCGGCCGGTCGCTGGTCAGGACGATCTGCCGGTTGGCCGACTGCAGGGCGTCGGTGAGCCGGAGCAGCTCTGCCTGCATCTCGCGCCGGTGGGTGAGGAACTGCACGTCGTCCACGAGCAGCAGATCGACGTCGATGAAACGCTGGCGGTAGGCCGCCCCGTGCCCGGCGGCGATGGCGGCGTGAAAGGCCTCGATGAACTCATCGAGTGTCAGGTACTCGACGGAGAGGCGCGGATTGATCGCCCGGGCGGCGTGGCCGATGCCCATGAGCAGGTGCGTCTTGCCGAGCCCGGGCCGCGCGTAGATGAAGAGCGGGTTGTACACCGTCCCCGGCGACTCCGCCACGGCGCGCGATGCGGTAACCGCCAGCCGGTTGGCGGCGCCGACCACGAAGGTCTCGAAGCGGTAGAGCGGATTGAGCGTGACCGTCACGCGACCTGACTCCCCGCCGCCAGCCGCTTGAGCACGATCTCGGAAATGCCGCGGAGCGTCTCGAACACACCGCCGCCGTGGAGCGCGTCGGCCGCGAAGCTGTGGACCGAGCGGAAGTTGAGCGCGTCGTCCATTTCCTCGTGCGACAGGATGAGGTCCTGGGGGAGGTCCTGCTTGTTGTACTGGAACACCACGGGGAGCTGACGGATGTCCACGCCCTGGCCGAGCAGATTGTCCTGGAGATTCTGGAGGCTCTCGAGATTGTCGTCGAAGCGGCGCGCCTGGCTGTCGCCGACGAACACGACGCCATCGGCGCCCTGGAGCACCAGTTTGCGCGTCGCGTTGTAGTAGCTCTGCCCCGGGACAGTGTAGAGCTGAAACTTCGTGCTGAATCCCGAAATCGTCCCGAGCTCGAGCGGGAGAAAATCGAAAAAGAGCGTCCGGTCGGTCTGTGTCGCGAGCGAGACCATCCGTCCCCGGCGGCTCTCCGGCACACGCCCGTAGATGTATTGCAGGTTCGTGGTCTTCCCGGACCGTCCCGGGCCGTAGTACACGATCTTGCAGGTGATCTCACGCGCGGTGAAGTTGACGAGAGACATCAGGTCACCGTCCGAAAAGGGCTTTGAGGCTTGCGTTGAGCTCGGACTCGAAGTTCTCCGCGAGCATCGGGGCCGGCACGTGCTCCCGCGGCGCGGCAGAGACGAGCTGTTCGATCATCTGGTCGAAGAAGAGCTGGACGATGCCCACCGACGTCTCCGGGCCGAAGACCACGAGGCCGATCCACCGGCCTCGTGGCGTCGTGAACCCGGACAGCATGCAGCTCTGGTGCATGCCATGATGCACGACGCCGCCGAAACGCGAGGCGCCGAGGAGCCGGGCAATCTCCTCCGTCGAGGCGACGATGCCCGCACCGAGCGCGGCCGCCGTCATGACGTCGAGTGAGCGGCTGAAGCCGTGCTGCGCCACGACCTGGCCGGACGACGTCATGAGCAGCGTCAGTCTGGCCGAAGATTCCGCGAGAAAGGTCTGGAGCGGTTCCACCACCCAGGGCTCGAGCGCTCGCATCAGCCGAGCCGGCCCGCCGCGTCGAGCATCTCGAGTCGCGCGAGACCCATGTTGGCCTCCGGACCGACAACGGCCACCAGGACCAGGTCGTCCTTCCCGGGCGCCACGAGCACGGAGCCCGCGTCCGCGCGAAGGTGAACGAATGCGGGGTGCCGGAGCCCGGCCTCCGCCGCCGTGCGCGCGAGCCGCCCCACGAGACTGGCCGCGAGTGCCGCCGCTGCACGTCCGTCCACGCCGTCCATGAGATGCTCCGCCACGACGAGCCCGTCGGTCGCGGCCACCACGAGCGCGCCCCGCACCCCCGGAACACGGGTGACTCGATCCAGCACATCGCCCGATGTTTTCATCCCAGCCCCTCGAGCCACGCCCGGGCTGCGCGGGAGGCACGCTCGGCGAGCAGCCCCACCCGCGCCGCGGGAATGGCGCGATCGCGGGAGGTGAGCAACACGGTGTCCGCCGTGGGGGCCGCGAGGTACAGCTGGCCGTCGGGAGACTCGATCGAAATCGAATGCCAGGCCCCCAGCCCGAGGATGCGTGTGGCGCGGGCGGCCTCTCGAGAGATACCAGCGAGCTGTGCCGCCACGCGGTCCCCCGTCTCTTCGCCCGAGGGCGACCGCAGTGCGCCGCCCAGCCGGAGTCCGCCGCCATCCACCAGGAGGTAGCCTTCCTCACCGCCTTCGATGCCCTCGAACGGAGAAGCCGCCGGGAGCGTGGGCGGTGTCACCGCCGCACCACCATTCGTCTCGGGCGACCCTTGCGCGCGCACCGAGCTCCGCACGCGCTCGAGTGCGACCTGAATGGAAGGATCGTCGGGATCGGCCTGGGCCGCCCGCTGCAGGTGGTCGAGCGCGGCGACGATGTCGCCGGCGCGATAATAGAGGAAGGCGATTCCCTTGAGCGCGCCCGCGCGCATGGGATCGAGCTGGAGCGCCGCGGTCCACGCGTCGAAGGCCCCCGCCAGATCGCCCAGATCGCCCAGAATATGGGCATGGAGGTCGTGGGCGTCGGCGAGTCCCGGGTACCGGCTCACGCCACCCCGCGCCACCTTGCAGGCGGCATCGAGCTGACCCCGGCGGCGGAGCGCCTCGGCCAGCTCGAGGAAGGCGAGACTCGACGGCTCTTCGGCAAGCCGGGCGGTGAGCGATCGGATGTCTTCAGTCACGGTAACGATCGAGCTCCTTCACGATAGTTTCGACCGACTGGCGGAGCCGCTCCACGGCGGGTATCTCCGCCTCCTCGCCGGGGGTGTGCGTCCCCAGCCGGCTCCATACCGCCCACGAATCGAGCGCGTCGGAATGGCGGCCGAGCGAGGCGTAGCAGAGGCCGAGCAACCGGCGGGCCTCGGGCATCAGCGGATCGAGCCGCAGGAGTTCCTCCAGCGCGCCCGCGGCCAGCGCATAGTCCCTCTGACCCAGCGCCTCGCGCGCCGGCACGAGCAGCGCGGCGAGGTCTCGACCCACTTCGATTTCCTGGCCAGGCCGCGCCGGATCATCGAGCACCACGACGCCCGCGTTGGTCAGCCCGTACACGGTACGCGCCACCTCGAACTCCGAGCGCCCCAGCGCCTCGGCCAGCGAGTGGAGGTCCCGCTGTCCGTCCACCGCCGCAAGCACCTCCCACTCGAACGGCACGAGGTCGAGTGGCGCGGTGCCCTGTTCCTCCGGCGGCGGCAGGCGCGGTACCAGCCCGAGGTGCGAAACCTTCGACCCGATGCGCGACCACTCGTCCATGCGCCGCGCCGCTTCCATGAGCAATGCCTCGGTGGGAAAACGCACAGGCGCTTCCACCGCGGCGAAGCAGGGGCTTCCCTCCTCGAAACGGAAATAGCCTTCCGACCAGCGGAGCAGCTCAAAGACCGCTTCCTCGATCTGCGCCTTGATCTGACGATCGAGCTCTCGCCGGGAAATCACTCCGAATTCCACCAGGATATCGCCGATGCGGCGGCCGTCTCCTCCGCCCTGCAGCGTCCGCGCCCGGTCGAGGTCGACCGCGGTGATGCGCCCGATCCGCAGCAGCCTGGTGCCGAGCGGCTGGCTGTCGCCGCCCACCGCCGCCGCGACGACGCCGCCGCGGTCGAAGCAGACCGTCCCCGCCGACTGCAGCAGCTCCGATGTCACCCGCAGCACGCCGCTCTTCCGGCCCAGGTCGAGCAGCTGGAAGACATCCTGGATGTGCAGTTCCTTGAGAGGGCCCTCGAGCGCCACGGTCTACCCCGCCGATGTGGCGAAGATGTGCTGCAGATCGCGCGCTGAGCGGGCCCGGGTTCGCGCCTGCGACGCGTAGGGCCCCGCGGGATCCAGCTGGACGACCCGCTCCCACGCCTGCACCGCCTGGTCGAACTGCCGTTGCCGCGCCAGCGCCGCGCCGCGATGATAGAGCGCGCCGGCGTGATCGCGATCGAAACGAAGCACGCGCTCGAACGCTTCCATCGCCTGCGTGGTGCGCCCGTCCTCGAGCAGCGCGCGTCCGAGGGCGGTGAGTGCCTCGAGGTCGTAGGGATCGGCCTCGAGGATCCGCACCAGCACGCCGATCGCCGCGCGAGGCGATTCGATGCGGCGCAGCAGATCGGCCAGCGCGAGCGCCGCGGCGCCGTACGTCGGCAGCAGGTCCAGGGCGCGCTCGTAGGCCGCGCCCGCGGCGCTCCAGTTGCCACGCTCCTCCTCCAGGCCGCCGAGCTCATACCACACGCGCACGAGCGACGGGTCGAGCTGGAGCGCCGCGTTGAAGGCCGCGAGCGCCGCCGCCCGGTCGCCGAGCCGGGCCGAGACCTGCGCCTGGAGATGGAAGAGATCGGGGCGGCCCGGCGCGATCTTCTGGGCCTCGCGTATGCAATCGAGCGCACCGAGCGCGTCGCCCACGGCCAGCCGCACACGCGCGCGCGCCACGAGCACCTCGACGTCGCCGCGAACCCTGGACGCGAGCGCATCGGCCAGCGGCGCGGCATCGGCCGCAGACCCGAGGGCGACGAGGGCGCGGATTTCGCCGAGCGTGGCGTCGGGATCGTCCGGGGCGGCGGCTCGCGCGGCGCGATATCGGTCGAGCGCCTCGCCGTAGAGGCCACGCTTGGCAAAGATGTCGCCCATCAGGACCGACGTGGCGCCGGTGGCCGCGCCGCGGGCCGTGGCGCGGCTCAGCTCCGACGAGGCGAGGTCGAGCAGGCCCTTGGCGATGTAGTCGCGCGCGAGGTCGAGCGCGTCGCCGTGTCCGTTGCTTCCGGCCGGAGTCGAGGCCGGCATGAGCTCCGCGAAGAGCTGGTCGAGCGCCGGTGGCTCGAACGCGAATTCGCCGGCCAGCACCTCACCGGCGACCTCGGCGGGAAGGTCGGGCGCGATCGCGATCGTGGGATCTTCGTACTGCAGATCGATCGTCAGCGAGAACTTCTGCGGCACGTACAGCGGTTCGAGCTCGAGCGCCTGTCTGGTTTCGCGCAGTGCTCCGTCGAAGTCGCCAAGCTGGCTGAGCACGAAGCTGAGGTTATAGCGTGCTGCCGCGAACGTGGCGTCGGCGTCCACCGCCCGGCCGAAGGCATTGCGGGCGTCCTCGTAGCGTCGGAGTTCCATGAGCACGAGGCCGATGCCGTTCCATCCGACCACGCTCCCCGGCTGCTCCGCCAGCGCCCGCTGGTATTCCTCCAGCGACTGCCGGTACTGTCGGCGCTGCAACAGGTGCAGGCCGAGATTCAGCCGCGCGGTGAGGAGGGGGCGCGCGCCCTCGAGCGCGCGCCCGAATGCCGCCGCCGACTCGTCGCCGGACGCCTCGTGGGCGCGGGCAACGCCCAGATTGTTCCAGGCGAGCCGGTACTCGCCGTCGATGGCGACGGCCTGTTCGTAGGACGCGATCGCCTCTGTGCGTCGTCCGGCCTGGTGCAGGCAGACGCCGCGCTCGTTCCAGAGCTTGGGCGAATCGGGATAGTCCCGGACCAGTCGTTCGTACAACTCCAGCGCGGCAGCCAGGTCGCGCTGGAGCAGATGCACCTCGGCGAGGGCCTGCAGGCTGAGGCGGGCGTCCTCCCCCGCCTCAAGCGCGAGGCGGTACTCCGCGATCGCCTCCGCGAGGTAGCCCTTCTGCCGGAGCGCGAGTCCGAGGTTGCAGTGGGCGAGCGCTCCGCCCTCGACGACCTGTACTTCGCCGCGGACCCTTCCCCCTTCTCCCTTCTCCCTTCTCCCTTCTCCGCGGTCGAGCGCCAGGTTTGCCTGCGCGCGTGCCAGGGTCGGATTGAGCCTGAGCGCCTGCCGGGTCGACTCACGCGCCGCTTCGTGCTGCCCCATGTCGCCGTGGACGAACGCCAGCAGGTAATGCGCCTCGGCGTACTCCGGGTTCCGGGCGATCGCCTCGGTCAGTGCGGCCAGCGCCGGTGCGTTGAGGCCGCGGTTGTACAGCACTTCGCCGTAGTAGAACCGGGCCACCGCGCTCTCCGGCTCTCGCACGCAGGCGCGCTCCAGCCATTCGCCCGCGACATCGAGATTGCCCCGCGCCTTCTCGGCGAGTCCGAGCTGCAGCATCGACGGCACGTCGCCGGCGTGCCACGCGAGCAGCGACTGGAACTCGGCAATCGCCTCGGCATGCTGCCCGAGCGCCGCATGGGCGCGCGCGAGCTCCCAGCGCGTATCGCGGTCCTCGGGCCGGATCCGCACCCGCTCCCGCAGCTCGGTGATCCGGCGGTCGTAGTGCCCGCTCTCCCGGTAGGCGATCTCGAGGTTGTTCTGAGCGACGTTCATGCGGGGATCGAGCTGGAGCGCAAGGACGAACTCCTCGATGGCCTCCTCGATCAAGCCCTTTTGATAGTAGAGGACGCCGAGGTTGTTGTGGGCCCCAGCGTCGGAGGGGTCGATCCGGCGGGCGAAGGAGCGGAGGACGGCGAGATCGCGCTCCGAAAGCACGGGTCCCGGCATCGGATCAGGACAGTCGGATGGCGTCGAAGATGGCCCGCAGTGACGGCATGTCGGGCAGCAGCAGGAAGTGGCCCTGCAGGAGCTCCGCCGTCCCCTCCACCCGGAACGAGGTCTCGACGCAGAAGACGAAATCCCGCTCGTGGCCGAAGTTGAGGTATGCGGTGGTGAGCACCGCCCCGCTCTGGTCTACCACCAGGCTGGGAACGGAGGGGACGAGCATCATGCCCATGAAATCGCTGAGGGCGTTGAGGTAGGCGCTCGCGAGTATGTTGCCGGCCTCCTTGAGGCCGCTCTGTTCCATCTCGCCGAACTCCCGGGTGGTTCCGGGACTCCGCCGGAGCAGTATATCACAGAGCGTTCGGGCCGACCCTTCGGGAAAGAGCACCAAGGTTCGGCCGGTCAGGTCCCCCATCATGTGCATCAACACCGCGGCGATGACCGCGTCGGCGCTGCCCACCAGCTCGGTGACCTCTTCCAGCGGCCGGACGTTCACCTCGGGCACGGCGATCATGATCGTGCGGTTGGTCATCTGGGACAGGGCCGTGGCAGCGTGGCCGGCGCCGATGTTGGCCACCTCGCGGAGCGCGTCGAGCTGCAGTGCCTTGAGGTCCCGCACGTCTTCCATGCTCGCCTCTCCTAGATGAGCGCGGCGGCGTCGAGAATGAGCGCCGGCGCCCCGTCGGCCAGAATCGTCGCCCCGCCGACGTACGGCGGCATGCCGCGCGGTGCGTCGAACGGCTCGACTACGATGTCCTGCTGCCCCAGCAGCGCGTCGACCACGAGTGCCGTCCGCCGGTCGCCGATTTCGAGAATCACCGTCGGCCGGCGGACCGGAAGCGGCCGCGCACGACTCGACACCAGCTCCCGCAGGTGGACTATCGGCACCACCTGCTCGCGGACCAGCAGCGCTTCCCGGTTGCGCACCGACGTCACCGCCTTCGGGTCGAACTCCACCGTCTCGGCGACGTAGGCGAGCGGCACCGCATAGCGCTCACCGCCGGCGTCGGCCAGCAGCGCCCGCACGATCGCCAGTGTCAGTGGAACCCGGATCGCGAAGACCGTCCCGGTCCCCACCTCGCTCTTCACCTCCAGCGTCCCGCCGAGGGCGCGCACCCGCGTCATCGCCACGTCGACACCCACGCCGCGGCCCGATACGCCGCTGACCGTCTCCGCCGTGCTGAAGCCCGGACGGGCCAGCACCCGGAGCAGAAGCTCATCGCTCAGCGACTCGACCGACGCGTCGGCCAGCCCATCGCGCCGCGCCCTGGCCAGGATGGCTACGCGATCGATGCCTCGCCCGTCGTCGGACACACGGAGCAGCACGCTGTTGCGCTCCCGGCTCGCCGAGAGCAGAATCCGCCCCTGCGCCGGCTTGCCCGCCGCGCCGCGCCGCTCGGGAGACTCGATCCCGTGGTCCGCGGCATTCCGGATCAGGTGCAGCAGCGGGTCGCCGATCTCATCGAGGATCGAGCGATCGAGCTCGATCTCCTCCCCTTCCATGTCGAATCCGATTCGCTTGCCCAGGTCGCGCGCCAGATCGCGCACCAGCCGGGGAAACCGATCGAACACCTCGCCTACAGGCGTCATCCGCGCGCCGATCACCTCCGCCTGCATCTGCGACACGAGCCGCGCGATGCGATCGCTCAGCTCGCCGAGCACGGGATCGCCGGCGGTGGCGGCATGGATGGCGAGCCGATTCTTCGCGACAACCAGCTCGCCCACCTGATTCATCAGGGCGTCGAGCCGGCGGAGGTCCACCCGGATCTGCCGGCTCCGCACCAGCGCGTCGGCATCGACGGGGGCGGCCTCGTCGAAGCGCACTGTTTCGACGTCGCCCGCGCTGCGGATGAGCGCCGCGACCTCATCATTGCTGGCGTCGGTCGCCAGGGTGAACGTCAGACGTCCGTCGAAGTCCTCGCGGTCGAGCAGGGCCGGCGCCGGCTTGAGCGCGGTGACGGCACCGAGCGACTCCGCTCGCCGCACCACGAGTGTCGCCCGAGCGCCCCGCATGACGGCATCGCCGCGCAAGGTGACCTGTACCGGACGCACCCGCGCGCCGTGCCGGCTCTCGACTGAAGTCACGGGCAGAGGGGCCGGCGCCGCCGGCTGCCGCCATTCTCCCGTGCCCGCGACCGTCGCCTCTGCCTCGAGCTCGGCCCAGAGCGCCGGATCGTCCTCACCTGGCTTTCCGGCGGCGGCAGCTTCGACCGCGCGGCCGAGCGCGTCCACCGCGCGGAACAGCAGCTGGAACGTCTCGGCCCGGGCCACGACACGCACCTGCCGCAGCACGTCGAGCAGGCTCTCCAGCCGATGGGCCAGCTCGGCCACGCCGGCGTACCCCATCGTCGCGCCCATCCCCTTGATCGTGTGGATCGACCGGAACAGCCCGCCTACCGGTTCGGCTGCTTCAGGGTCGCGTTCCCACTCGAGCAGGAGCTGGTTGCAGGCGCTGAGGTGCTCGCGGCTTTCAGCGAGGAAAAGGGCGGCGTACTTCGAGAGGTCCATCGCTCAACCTATGACGCGCTGCACCGCCTCGAGCACGCGCGAGGGCTGGAATGGCTTTACCACGAAATCCTTGGCCCCCGCCTGGATCGCCTCCACCACGAGTGCCTGCTGGCCCATCGCACTGCACATCAGGATCTTCGCATCGGGGTCCGTCTTGCAGATCTCACGGACGGCGTCGATGCCTCCCATGTCCGGCATGACGATGTCCATCGTCACGAGATCGGGCTTGAGCTGGCGGTACTTCTGCACCGCCTGCGTGCCAGACTCCGCTTCGCCGACGACCTCGAACCCCGCCTGGGTAAGGATGTCGCTGATCATCGTCCGCATGAAGATGGCGTCGTCGCAAACCAGGACCGTATGGGACACTGACCCCCTCCGCGCAATTCCGGGTGATTCGGCCGAACGGCCTCACGTGCCGGCTCAGGGCGACTCCCCCGAGGCCTGACCACGATCCGCTCCGATGATCGGTGCGAACAGCGCATCGATGTCGAGCACGATGAAGTGCTGGTTGTCCCGGACCCCGACCGCCTTCACCAGCCGTGGGTCGATGCCCGGCAGCTCGGTCCCCGCCGCGATCGACTGCTCGGGCACTTCCAGGAAGTCGAGGACCTGCCCGACCCCCAGACCGAAGCGGCGGCCGGCGACTTCGACGACAACGATTGCGCCCTCGTCCTCCGCCTCCCGCGCCTGCTGGAGGAGGACGTGCCCGTCGAGAACGGTAAGGAGGGTGCCCCGGACGTTGACCAGCCCTTCGATGGCCTGCGCGACACCCGGAATTCGGGTAGCGGGCAGGCGTGGCAGGATCTCACGCACGATCCCTGCCGGGGCAGCGCAAATCAGCGCACCGATGCGAAAAATGACGGCGTGCAGCGTTGGGGAGTTAGCCATCTCTATTGAAGAAAAGAAGATAGCTGAGGGCGTCGGGGTGGGCAACCAAGTCTTCGCCACCTGCGGCAACGAGTGCGGGGCGTAGATCCAGCGGCCATTCCGAGCGGAATTCGAGCGGCGCCCCGGAGGCAGGGTGGCGGAATGCCAGAACCGCGGCGTGAAGAGCCTGCCTCGGCGTGACCCGCTCGAGCGCCTCCGCCTGCCGACGAAGCGGCCCTGTGATCCTCCGGCTCCCGCCCCCGGCGTAGACCGGATCCCCGACGATCGGGTGCCCGATGTGTTCCAGATGCACGCGAATTTGATGTGTGCGTCCGCTGTGCAGATCCAGCTTGAGCAGCTCGGCGACGTCGAATCGGCCGATCACCTGCGCATCGGTGCGGGAGGCACGGCCCGAAGCGATGACCGTCATCCGCTTGCGATCCTGCGGGTGGCGGGCGAGCGGCGCATCGATCGTCGTCGGACTCTCGTTCAGGTGACCCCACGCCAGGGCGGCATACGTCCGCTGGATGCGCCGGGCGGCAATGGCGGCGCCGAGCCGGCGATGGGCCAGGTCGGTCTTGGCGACCACCATGAGCCCGGACGTGTCGCGGTCGAGGCGGTGGACGATGCCCGGGCGCCCCTCCGCGCCGCCCGACAGCGTCGTGCCCCGCGCCACGAGGGCGTTCACCAGCGTGTCGTTCCAGTGGCCGGGAGCCGGATGCACGACGAGCCCCGCCGGCTTGTCGATGACGGCGAGGTGCTCGTCTTCGAAGAGGACGGTGAGCGGAATCGACGCGGGCTGGAGGGTGCGGGGCGGCTCGTCCTCGGGAAAGCGGACCAAGACCTGGTCGGCGAGCGCGAGGAGCCGGGAGGCGCGGGACGGCGTGCCGTTCACGCTGACCGCCCCGGCGGCGACCAGACGGGCCGCCTGGGTGCGGGAGAGCCCCAGTTGATCGGCGAGAAAGCGGTCGAGCCGCTCGGTCGCCGCGACCGAGACCGTAAACGTCAGCTCAGACAGCCGAGGCCGACTCCGTTTCGGCGGGCCGGCGGGAATCCTCCCGCCAGAGGGAAATGGCGAGGGCGATGGCCCCGCAGCTGACCGCGATGTCCGCGACGTTGAACGTGGGCCACCGCAGCGAGCCGATGCCGACGTCCAGAAAGTCCACGACGCCCCGGGCGCTGCGCACGCGATCGATGAGATTGCCCGCCGCGCCGCCCGCGACGAGGCCGAGCGCAAGCTGGCGAAACCGGTCGCCGGGCGGACCGCTGCGCGACATGCGGGAGAGCACGATCACGGCGAGCAGGGCGACCGTGAAGAAGATCCATCGCGAGTACGGGCCGACGTGCAGGCCGAACGCCGCGCCCTGGTTGTACACCAGCCGCAGCTGGAACCAGTCGCCGATGATCGAGACACCCGGCGTGCGGAGGAGTGTGGCCTCCGCGAGAATCTTGGTGAGCAGGTCGGCGATGACCGTCGCGAGCGCCGCCGCCCAGAATACCCGACGCTCGGCGCCGGGCGCCGGAGGCTCAGCGACGCTTTCCATCTTCCTCTTTCTCCTTGCAGGTGATGCAGAGCCGCGCGTGCGGCAGCGCGTCGAGGCGCTCGAAATTGATTTCCTGACCGCACTGATGGCAATGCCCGAACTTCTCGGGCGTGCCGTAGAGCCGGCGAAGGGCCTCGTTCACGTGCCAGAGATAGCGCCCCTCCTGTGACGCGAAGAGGAACTGTTTCTCCCGTTCCATGGCGTCGGTGCCCTGATCGGCCATGTGGAACGAGTACGAAGAAAGATCACCGTCCGAGGATTGGAGCGTGGCGCTGAACGACTCGTCGTAATACCCGAGCTCCTTCATCACGCGGGCCCGTTCTTCCAGGAGACGCTTCTCGAGATGTGACAGTTGTTTCTTGTTCATTCCATGTCCGGGGGTTGAGGGCCGGCACTCGGCCTGCCGTCCGCATGACGTTGCATTCCTACCACCACTCCGTGTCCGTCGATATCCACGTCCTGTTCGATGTCCGCCGCCGGAGCGCGACCGACCTCCAGCTGCCTGGCCAGGGTCGCTCCCTGGATGAAATCGGCGTGGCGCCGAACCGCACCGAGCACGAGCTCGTCGCCGCTCAGCCAGAGGGAGATGCGATCGGTATAGGCGTACCCTGCTTCCTTGCGGAGCCGCTGCACCCGATTGACCACCTCGCGCGCGATACCCTCATCGCGCAGCTCGGGGGTGAGCCGGGGGTCCAGTGCGGCGACGTACGGCCCATCGCTGCCCACGAGCCAGTCGGTCGCAACCTCCCGCTCCACGACAATGTCTTCGGGCAGGAAGGTGAGCTCCTCGCCATCGAGCTCGAGTGTGGCCGTCTGCCCCTGCTCGAGTCCGCGCAACGCGTCGGGCGCGAGGGCGAGCGCGGCCGTCGCCACTGTCTGCGTGCGGCGTCCGTACCGCTTGCCGAGCGAGCGGAAGTTCGGCTTGGCGCGCAGCCGGACGAGGTCGGTATCGCTCGCGACGACCTCGACCTCCTTCACATTCACTTCCGTTTTGAGCAACTCGAGCAGCCCGTCCGAGACTGCGGCCCGCACGGCGGCTGGTATGGCCAGCCGGAGACGGGCGAGCGGCTGGCGCACCGCGAGGCGCTGCTGCTGCCTCGCCGCATGCGCGAGCGACGCCACGCGCCGAACCGCGTCCATGGCCGCCTCGAGTCCCTCGTCGCGGCGCCGTGCGGAGGCCGGGAAGCGGGCGAGGTGTACCGACTCGCCCGTGAGCGCGCGATGCATCCAGTCACTGGAGAAGGGGGCCGCCGGCGCTAGCAACCGCGACACGGTCACCAGCACCTCGTGGAGGGTGGCCACCGCCGCCGGCTCGGCCGCGCTGTCGGGCGCCCAGAAGCGGGAACGGCTGAGCCGCACGTACCAGCGCGACACATCGTTCACCACGAAATCCATGAGCGCCCGCACGCCGGCGGTGGCGTCGTACCGGAACCACGCCCCCTCCACGGCCTCGACCGTCGCGTCGAGCCGCGCGAGCACCCAGCGATCCAGCAGCGGGCGCGCCGACGGCGCCGACGACAGTGATTCGCGGTCCGCGTAGAGCCGGAAGAATTCGTACGTGCTCTGCAGCGTTTGCAGAAATCCGCCTGCAACCTCGGGGATGGTCCGGGGGTCGAACCGCTTCGGCAGCCAGACCTGGCTCGAGGCCAGAAGATAGAGCCGTACGGTGTCGGCGCCGAACTGCCGGATCATCTCCCAGGGATCGACGACGTTGCCCTTCGACTTCGACATCTTCTGGCCTTCAGGATCGAGGACCAGCTCGTTGACGATGACGTGCCGATACGCCGTCGAGTCGAACGCCGTGGTCGCGATCGCCAGCAGCGAATAGAACCAACCACGGGTCTGGTCGACCCCTTCGCAGATGAAGTCGGCGGGAAAGTGGGCGGCGAACTCCTCCTGATGCTCGAACGGATAGTGCCACTGCGCGTACGGCATCGATCCCGAGTCGAACCAGGTGTCGATCACTTCGGGCGTGCGGCGCATCGTCCCGCCGCACGTGCACGTCCAGGTGTAGGCATCGATCTGCGGCTTGTGTGGATCGAACCCGGCGGGCAATGCTTTTCCCCACCGGTCGGCGAGCTCGGCATAGCTGCCGACCACCTCCACGTGGGACTGATCCAGCTCGCACACCCACACCGGCAGCGGGGTGCCCCAGTACCGGTCGCGGGAGAGCGCCCAGTCCACGTTGTTCTCGAGCCATTCGCCGAACCGCCCGTCCCCAACCTCAGGCGGGTGCCAGTCCACCTCACGATTGAGCTCGAGCATGCGCTCCTTGACCGCCGAGGTGCGCACAAACCATGAATCGCGCGCGTAGTAGATGAGCGGACTCGAGCAGCGCCAGCAGTGCGGGTAGGTGTGCTCATACGGCGCGGTCAGGTGCCACCGGCCGTCGTGCTTGAGCCGGGTGATGATCAGGTCGTTTGTCTCGCGGGCCGTGACGAGGCGGCCCTCGATGTCCGGCCAGCTCGTGCCGGTGAACGTGCCATCGGCGGCTACCGGCCGCACCAGCGCCAGCCCGTGCTCCACGCCGGCCTGGAAGTCGTCGGCACCAAATGCGGGAGCCATGTGCACGAGGCCGGAGCCGTCGTCCGCGGTAACGAACCCGCCCGGCACGACGAGCCGCGACTGCCGGTCGTCGGGCAACGCCACCACGTCGAGCGGACGCCTGTAGCGAAGGCCGAGCAGCTCGGTTCCCCGAAAGGTCCGAACCGGCCCGAGCTCGGCGAACGTCGGCGCGGCCCTGGCCGAGCTGCTCGGCAGCGACGCGCGCGCCGTGGCGAGGATGATTCGCCGGTCTCCCACCTGGTACTCGCCGTACTCCATGTCCGGGTGGACCGCCACCGCGACGTTCGCCAGCAGCGTCCACGGCGTCGTCGTCCAGACCAGGAGCTGGCGCAATTCGTCACTCTCGAGCGGAAACGTCACATACACCGAGTTGGTGGTGACCTTCTCATATCCCAGCGCCAGCTCGTGACTCGAGAGCACCGTGCCGCAACGCGGACAATACGGGAGGACGCGGTGACCCCGATACAGGAGCTCGCGTTCGCGCAGCCGCTTGAGCAGCCACCAGACCGTTTCGATGTATTCGTTGCTGCAGGTGATGTACGGATGCTCGTAGTCGAGCCAGTAGCCGATGCGATCGGAGAGGCTCTCCCACTCCGACTGATACTTGAAGACACTCGTGCGCGCCCGCACGTTGAACTCCGCGACGCCGAAGCGTTCGATGTCTTTCTTGCCGGTGAGCTTGAGCTCCTTCTCGACCTCGATCTCGACCGGAAGCCCGTGCGTGTCCCACCCCGCGATGCGGGTGACCGACTGGCCCTGCATGGCGTGGAACCGGCAGATCAGGTCCTTGATGGTCCGCGCGAAGACATGGTGGATGCCCGGCCGCCCGTTGGCCGTGGGCGGCCCCTCGAAGAAGACATAGGGCTCCCCGCCCTTCCCCGCTTCGAGCGTCCGGCGGAAGAGATCCTCGGCCTTCCAGGTGTCGAGCTGCATCTGCTCGAGCCGGTCGGCGCCCACATCGGGCCAGGCGGGATAGGTCATCAGGCCAGTCGCGCCACGACGGTCGCGATGAGACGCGTGAGTTGTGGCTCCGCGCGCGCCGCGGTCGCGATGATCCGCCCGATCTCGGCCGGCTCGAGCGCATCGGGCAGACACATATCGGTGATGATCGAGACGCCGAGCGTCCGCATCCCCTGGTGGCCTGCAACGATCACTTCGGGGACGGTGGACATGCCCACGACGTCGGCCCCCATCGCCCGAAGCATCCGGTACTCGGCGCGGGTCTCCAGATTCGGCCCGGGCACCGCCACGTAGACGCCTTCGCGAAGCACGATGCCGAGCTCGAGCGCCGCGGTGCGCGCGAGCGTCCGCAGCCCGGAATCGTAGGGTTCCGACATGTCGGGAAAGCGTGGGCCGAAACGATCGTCGTTGGCGCCGACGAGCGGATTGTCCCCAAGCAGGTTGATGTGATCGCTCAGCAGCACCAGCTCGCCCGGACCCCACAACGGATTCAGGCCGCCGCACGCGTTGGACACGACGAGGGTGCGCGCGCCAAGCGCGTGCATCACGCGGATCGGAAAGGTGACCTGCTGGAGATCGTACCCTTCGTAGCGATGGAAGCGGCCCTGCATCGCGACAACGGGGCGGCGGCCGAGGCGACCGAGCAGCAGCTTGCCCGCGTGTGTCTCCACGGTCGACAGCGGAAAACCGGGAATGCGCTCGTACGGCAACTCCGCCTCGACGTCGATTTCCTCGGCGAGGCCGCCGAGCCCGGTGCCGAGAACGATGGCGACCTCGGGCTCGAGCGCGGTCCGTCCGCGAATCTGCGATGCCGCGGCCTGGACCCGGTCGAACAATGACGGGGCAGCCGTCACGCGCCGGCCCGTTCTCCAAACAGCACAGTCCCCAGTCGAATCATCGTTGCCCCTTCCTCGACGGCGACCGGATAGTCGCCCGACATTCCCATCGACAGCTCGGGCAGGCGATGGCCCGCCAGCTCCGCCCGGTCGCGCGACTCGCGTAACAGCCGGAATGCACGACGTTGTTCTCGGGGGTCATCGGTCAGCGCGCTCATCGTCATCAGTCCACGCACCTCGACACCCGCGATCCCGGCGATCCCATCGAGCATGGCGTCCAGTCCCTGCGGCTCGATGCCCCCCTTCTGCGGTTCGCCCGAGCAGTTCACCTGCACGAGGATCGGCTGCCGCGCCCCGGAACCGGCGCGACGCCCCAGCTCACCGGCGAGATCGAGTCGATCGACGGAATGGATCAGCGCAAACCGGCCGACCGCGTGCCGTGCCTTGTTCCGTTGCAACGAGCCGATCAGGTGCCACGAGACCGGCACGTCTCCGAGCAACCCCTGTTTTTCGAGAGCCTCCTGCACGCGATTTTCACCGACGTCGGTGAGACCGGACCGCACCGCCGCAACCACGGCCGCCGGCGGGTGAGTCTTGGTGACCGCGACGATGCGCACGTCGTGAGACCATCCCCCGGCGGCCTGGCGCTCGGCGACGACGCCACGAACCCTGGCCAGGCGAGCCGGGAGGCCCTGGAAGTCCATAGCCTTCCAATTTACATGCGTTTAGGCGCTTGTTGCAGGGGAGCGGGAGACTTTGTCTCGCGCGTCTACGGGGTACCCGTGGAGTCGGGCGACTCGGCGATCAGTGAGCGGAGCGCGCTCCGGACACCGGGATTGGGTGAGAGCCGGGCCGCCGCATCGAGCGCCTTCTCCATGCCTGGCCGATCCTCCCGGGCGGCATAGGCATAGACGAGTTGAACGAACGGCGTGGCGAGGCTTGCGGCAGCGGAACGACTGGTGCTTTCGAGGACGCCCCCTTCGCGACGGAGGAGTCCCGCGTAGCGGTACGTCTCCGACATCAGTCGCTCCGTGGCGGGCACGTCGAGCGGCGCGCCCGTCAGACGGCGCAGGTCGAGCGCCGACGACGTGGTATCCGGGCGGGAAGTCTGAAGCTCGACGCCCATTCCGCGTTGAATGACGTAATCGGCCAGCCCCCCGAAGCTCCGGCCCGTGGTCGTGGCCCAGACGATGGGCCGGCGCCCGACGTTCTGCTGCACCAAATTCATCACGAGGATGTCGGCCGGATAGAGAAACGTGCCCGCGTGAAGCGTGCGGGTGAGCGGACCGAGCGCCACTTGCTGCTCCGTCCGGACGACGTATCCCCCCGCGGCGGAAGCGATCATCGTGTCGGTCATGGAATGGAGTGGCCAGTTCGGGCGTGCGATGACCCGGTTGCGCCAGACGGGAGGTAGCGAGTCGAGGTCGAGCTGCCGCGTTGGATTGTCGCGGAGCTGACGCATGTACCATTCGGTATTCGCGAGCGCCAGGCAGACAACAGTCACATCGCGCCGGACGCCGGCCACCTCCTGCGCCCACCAGACGGGAAAAGTGTCATTGTCGCCATACGTGAACAGCACCGCGTACGGCGGCGCGCTGTTCAGCAGGTCGTAGGCAAAATCGGCGGCGAGCCGCGCATCGGCATCGTTGCGGCGGGTCGCGGCGCGCCAGTTGAGCGCGATCGGAACCGCGGCGACGAGCAGAATGGTGGGCGCGAGCCGTCGAAGCGCTGCGGGGCGCGCCGTCGCGGTGCGCCGCATCAAGTCGCCAAGCCCGATGCCGGTCCACAGGCCGGCCACGAGGAAGCTCACCACGAAGAAGTAATCTCGCTCCCGTACCTCATGATCCCCCGGTGAGGGATACACGTCGTACCAGCGGCCGAAGCCGGGCCTGAAATTCATGTAGACCACGAGCCCGAGACCGGTCACCAGGAAGAGCGTCAGCAGCAGCCACCACCCGCCGCGGTCGTCCCGGCGCTGCACGCCGGAGCCGTGAAGACCGAGCGAGGCGAAGCCGATCGTGACGAGCGTGCGCAGCGGAAAGTTGCCGATGACGCTCTCGATGGACCGCGCCCACTGCCAGTTGAAGTAGACGGCGTAGTCGAGGAGCTGAATACCGAACAGTCGGAGCGACCGCCCCGGATTTCCGAGCCCGGACGCAATGGTGGGATCATCCAGCGGTGTACGCGGCGGATATTGGGCGCGCCTGATCACGGACAACAGGGCGTCGAACGTCGCGGGCGCGGCCTCATTGATCACGGGGTGCTGCGATGAGCGGATGTACAGGAAGAGGTACGGCGTCACCCCCACCACCGCGAGTGCGATGCTCGCGAGGGCGAACCCCGCCGCGCCCACCGAGGCGGCGAACCCGGCCGCCGCGACAAACGCCACCACACCCAGTCCAATCAGCGTCGTGCTGCCGAGCCCGGTGCCCACGAGAAGCGCCCACACCCCCGCCACCACCGCCACTTCGCCCCATTCCTGCCGCCGGGCCGTCGGATCGGCCGCAGGCGCGGTACGGAGGGTGACCGCGAGAAAGACGACGACCGCGGGCCCGGCCAGCAGCGCGAGCAGGTGATTGCCCACCGACACGCCCGCGAGGTACACGATGAGCAGCAGCGTTCGTGCGGCCGCGGCCGTCCCTCGCAGTGCGCGCCAGCGCATGGCGAGCCACGACATGGCGCCGATCGTGAACGTGGCGACGGCGTACACTTCGGTTTCATTGGAATTCTGCCAGGCGGTGAAGGTGAAGGCGCCGATGACCGCGCCCGCGGCCGCACCACCGATGCGCGCCCCATTCGAATCGGCCCAGCCGCGCAGCGACTCATGCACGACAAGGAAGAAGCAGCCGGCGCCGGCCGCGCTCAGGAGCGCGCTCAGGAGGTTGGTGCGGAACGCGTACTCGCCGACGGGGAAGATGATCGCCCAGACGTGCGCGATCATCACGAACAGCGGGGTGCCGGGCGGGTGCGGAATGCCCAGCGTCTTCGCGGCGGCGATGAGCTCGCCGGCATCCCAGAACGTGACCGTTGGGGCGAGCGTGAGCAGATAGCCGAGCAGCACGGTCGCGCCGACCGCGAGCGCGGCGGGATACGGCGGTCTCTCCTCCGCCGCAGCCGCCTGGCCCATCAGGACCCTCCCGTCGCCTGCACCAGTGCGAGTGCCTGGCGCACTGCGGGCACCGAGTGCACCCGAAATAGCTGCGCGCCGCGCTCCCACGCCATGGCGCACGCCAGGGCGGTCACTCCGTCGCGCTCCTTCACGTCCAGCCCGATGCCTGCACCCAGGAAGCGCTTCCGGGATGGGCCGACGAGCACCGGACGGCCGAGCGACTGGAGCGCACCGAGCTGATCAAGGAGAAGGAGGCTCTGAGCCTCGGTCTTCGAAAAACCGAATCCGGGGTCCACGACGATGGCGTCCGGAGTGACGCCGTCGACTCCCGCACGATCAATCGACTCGCGCAGCTCGGCGATCACTCCTCCGACCACATCGCCACCATAGTCGGCGTGGCGGTACGAGGAGATCTCGAGGATCGGTCCACGCGAATGCATGAGAATTGCGCCCGCCTTCGACGCGGCCACCGTCGCGGCCATGCCGGGGTCGAGCCGGAAGGCGGAGACGTCGTTCACGATGGCCGCACCGGCGTCGAGCGCCGGCCGGGCCACGCCGGCCTTGACGGTGTCCACCGAGACCGGCACATCCGGGTGCTCGCGAACGATCGCCTCGATCACCGGGACGACGCGGGCCAGTTCCTCGGCCTCGGGCACTTGCTCCTGCCGGCCAGGGCGGGTGGATTCCCCGCCGACGTCGAGAATGTCCGCCCCCGCTTCGACCAATGCGGCCGCATGTGCGAGCGCGGCGTCGGGCCCGAGAAAGCGCCCGCCGTCACTGAAGCTGTCTGGAGTGGTATTGAGAATGGCGACGATGATCGGGTGATCGAGCGAGACCGGCCCGCGCGCGGTATCCCACGTACGAGGCAGCTCCGCCGACATTGCCATGCCGACCTTCATGGCCGCTTCGGCCAGCGGTGCGGGCACCAGCCACGGCCGCGCAAATGCACTGAGCCTCGAGCGGCTTCCTGCCAGAATTGCCCAGCGGTCCCCGGTGAACACCTCGAGGCCAAGGCTACCAGCGAAATGGACCAGGGCCTCGAGGGCATCCTGGTCCAGATCGGTCAATCGAAAGGCGAGTTGGTGCGCGCCGAGGGCCGCATTCGCCGCCTGCCCTGCCTCCCAGCCGCCGGCGCTGAGCGCATCACGCACCGCCTTCGGCGAGTGAAGCGCCAGCGGCGTGACATTCACGCGCCCGCGGGTTCCGCCGGGGGCGCGCCAAGAATCGGCGCGCGAGCCGGGGCGACGCCCGGCTTCGCTGGGGGGGTGGTCGGCGCGGCGACCGAATCGGCCGGCGGTCTCGGCGCGAGCGGCACGTTCTGGACGAGGTTGTCGAGATCCTCGCGGTCGATCGTCTCCCGATCGAGCAGCGCGGCGGCGATGCGGTCGAGCAGATCGCGATTCGCCATGAGGATGGTCCGGGCCCGCGCGTAGGCCTCGTCCACCAGCCGTTTGACTTCGTCGTCCACCATCTGGGCGGTGCGCTCGGAAATCTCCCGGCGCTGCGCGAACTCCCGGCCGAGAAATATTTCCTGTTCCTTGTCGCCCACGGCCAGCGGGCCGATGCGCTCGCTCATGCCGAACTGGGTGACCATGCGGCGTGCGAGGCCGGTTGCCCGCTCGATATCGTTGCCGGCGCCGGTCGTCACCTTGTCCGCCCCGAAAATGATCTCCTCCGCGACGCGCCCACCGAAAAACATCGCCAGGCTGCCGATCAGCCAATCCTTGGAGTAGTTGTGCCGATCGACTTCGGGAAGTGAGGCGGTGAGGCCGAGGGCGCGGCCACGCGGCACGATCGTCACCTTGTGGATGGGATCGCTGCCCGGAATCTTGACCGCCACGATGGCGTGCCCCGCCTCGTGATACGCGGTGAGTTTCCGCTCCTCCTCCGTGAGCACCAGGCTTCGCCGCTCGACGCCGAGCATCACCTTGTCCTTGGCGTCCTCGAAGTCGTGCATGTCGACCAGCGTCTTGTTGCGCCGTGCGGCGAGGACCGCCGCCTCGTTGACGAGGTTGGCGAGATCGGCCCCGGCCATGCCGGGTGTACCCTTCGCGATGGTATCGAGCCGCACGTCGGAGGAGAGCGGGATCTTCCGGGTGTGGACCCGGAGGATGCCTTCGCGGCCCCGGACGTCAGGCGCGTCCACCACGATCGTGCGGTCAAACCGGCCCGGCCGAAGGAGCGCGGGATCGAGCACGTCGGGACGGTTGGTGGCCGCGACGAGGATCACGCCATCGTTGCTCTCGAAGCCGTCCATCTCGACGAGCAGCTGGTTCAACGTCTGCTCCCGCTCGTCGTGACCGCCGCCCAGTCCCGCACCGCGGTGTCGGCCGACGGCGTCGATTTCGTCGATGAAGATGATGCACGGCGCGTGCGACTTGCCCTGCTCGAAGAGATCGCGAACCCGGCTGGCGCCGACGCCGACGAACATCTCGACGAAGTCCGAGCCTGACATCGAAAAGAAGGGCCGCCCCGCCTCACCCGCGACCGCCTTGGCAAGGAGCGTCTTGCCGGTGCCCGGCGGGCCGATGAGGAGCGCGCCCTTCGGCAGGCGTCCGCCGAGCCGGGTGAACTTCTGCGGGTCCTTCAGGAACTCGATGATCTCCTGCAGCTCCACCTTGGCCTCGTCCGCGCCGGCCACGTCCGCAAACGTGATTTTGGGAGTGTCGCCCGCGAGGAGTTTGGCCTTCGACTTTCCGAAGGCAAAGGCCCGGCTTCCGCCCGCCTGGAGCTGGCGCAGCAGGAAGAACCAGAGGCCGAGGATCACGATCCACGGGAGGGCGGCGATGATGATGGCGGTGATGCCGCCCTTCGGCTCCTTGGCCAGAATGGGCACCCCCGCGTCCTCGAGGCGCTTGATGAACACCTCGCTGTTGGAAACGGGGAGCAGCACCTGGAAGCCCTTGGCAGTGCGACCATCCTGCGTGACGGGGTTCTTGAACTCCCCCTCGAGGCGCTTGCCGTCGAACACTTCGACGCGCTGGATGTTGCCCTGATCGAGCTGGTGGCTGAATTCCGTGTAGGAGAACTCCTGGGTCGGATTGCGCTGCTTGCTCATCATCTGAAACAGCGCAAGCGCCACGAGGCCCACGAGCAGCCAGAGGGCGAGATTCTTGCTGAGGTTCCCCCAGTTGGGTCGAGGGGGCCGTGTCGGGAGTCTGTCTGCCATGTGAGTCCGAGTCCGCTATTCCAGGTCAGCGATGAACGGGAGATGACGAAAGTCCTCCGCGTGGTCGAGTCCATACCCGACCAGGAACGCCGGCGGGGCCGTGAAGCCCACGAAGCGAACCGTGCGACGAATCTCGGTCGCCAACTCCTTGTCGAGGAGCGCGCAAACGGCCAGGCTCCTCGGGTGCCGGGCGGCCAGCAGCCCCATGAGCCGCTGCAGGGTTCGCCCTGTATCAATAATATCCTCAACGACCAGGATATGTTTTCCTTCCAGCCGGGTTTCGGGATCGTAGAGCAACCGGACCGTGCCGCTGGAGACCTTGCCGTCGCCGTATGAGCTGGCCACCAGGAAGTCCACCTGAATGGGTCGCTCGATCGTCCGGACCAGGTCGCTCAGGAAGATGAAGCTTCCCTTGAGCAGGCCGAGCACGAGCAGCTCGCCGTCGGGATAGGCCCCGGTGATCTGCGCGCCCAGCTCCGCCACTCTCGCGGCGATCGTCGGCGCGTCGAATACGATCGACTTGACGGGGCGGCCGCCGGTGCGGCGGAGAACGTCAGGAGAGCTCAGCGTCGACACGTAGGGCCTCCGAACCAGCGGGCGGAAGGAGGGCGTCGGAGCGGCAGACGCCTGGGATCCACACCACCTCAGCCGCATCCGCCACCACCGGCCACCCTGCCCGACGGCTTCGCGGCACCCGCGACTCCTGGAAACACCGCACCACCAGTCGCCGCCCGGTGCCCGCGAGAGGCCGCAGGCGCTCGCCGGCGCTCCAGCCGCGGACGGTCAGCGCATCGGGTGTGAACCAGGCAGTCAGTCCGACACGCTCATGGTGCACCGGCGCCGCATCGAGACGCCAGGTCAGGCGCCAGGCTCCCCACTGTCCCTCGCCCCGCAGACCATCGATGTCCCACTCACCCCCCGGTGGGACCCCGGAATCCGCTCGGACCAGCCGGAGCCTCCCGAATGAAAGCTCGACCTTCCAGCCACCCGAAAGTGACATCTCGGAACCGCTCTCGCCGTCGGAAAGGAGTGCCGCGATCTGTGCGGCGCGCACCGGACCAACGGGGCATCCCACCCGTCGCGCCGCGGCCAGCATCAGGGACTCGACGAGGGCTGAATCATACCCGCGGAGGATATTACCAGCAACGGAAATTCCCTCCCTCTCCGGTCGCACGTCCAGCTCGGCGAGCAGGTCGAGCAGCGCGTCCCAGCCCCGTCTGTCCCGGCGGGCGTGGGCCGCGGTCCGGATCAGCGCCGCATGGACGTTGGGAAGCCGGTCGCACAGACGCGGCAGCACCTCGGTGCGGAGCCAGGCGCGTTGATGACGGGTGTCTTCGTTTGCCGGATCGAGCCAGACAGGTAGCGCACGATCCTGCACGTATCGCGCCAATTCCGCCCCTCTGAAGGGCAGGAGCGGTCGAACAAGCGGACCACTGATCGGCGCCATCGCGGCGAGCCCCGCCGGCCCCGATCCGGCAAGGAGCCGCATGAGCACTGTCTCGGCCTGATCGTCAGCATGATGAGCAAGGAAGATCGACGCGGCGCCGACCCGGTGCCGCGCCGCTCCCAGAAATGCGTAGCGTGCCGAACGCGCTGCCGTCTCTCCCGCGGCCGGTCCCAGCTCTCCCCGAGCGATTTCGAAAGGCAGTCCCATCGACTCCGCGAGTGCATGGACGCGGGCAGCCACATCTCCACTTTCCGCATGGATACCGTGATCGAAGTGCGCGACGACCAGGTCGAATCGGTGCTGGTCGGTCGAGGCAGTGAGCAGATCCAGCAACGCCACCGAGTCGGGGCCGCCCGACACGGCGACGAGCGCCCGGCCGGCGGGGAGCGGAAGGCTTACGAGATGGCGGCGGAATCGCTCGAGGAAGGTCACTGCGGAAGTCTAGCGACTTTCGACGCACCGCGAGATAGCGGCGAGCAGCTCCCCGGCATGGTAGGGTTTCTGCAGGAAGCCGGCGACGTCCTTCCCGATGACGCGCGGCAGAGCCTCATCTTCGGTGAATCCGCTGGTCAGGATTACTCTCGGTCGCGGCGTTCGCAGGAACAGCTCACCGACCGCGGCGTCGCCGCCGAGCACAGGCATCGTGAGATCGAGCAGCACCACGGCGATTTCATCGGCGTGTGCGTCGTAGAGATCGATGGCCTCCCGCCCATTCCTGGCGAGCAGCACCGTAAAGCCCGCGCGCTCGATGAGCCGCTTGGCGGTCGACCGTACCAAGTCTTCGTCATCCGCGACGAGAACGGTCCCCTTCCCGCGGAAATCGGCCCGGGCCGGTGGGGAACGCTTCGACTTCCGCGGAGACGTGTCGGGCGTCGGGTCCATCGGCAGGACGATCCGGAAGACCGTGCCCTCTCCCGGTGCACTGCGAATGCGGATAGCGCCGGCGTGGGCGCGAATGATCCCCTGAACCGCGGCGAGCCCCAGGCCACGGCCGGTAAACTTTGTCGTAAAAAACGGCTCAAAGATCCTCGCCTGCGTCGCGCTGTCCATTCCGCTGCCGGAGTCGGCCACTTCCAGGAAGACGCATCGCCCCGGCGACATCTCACCGTCGGCCGTCGCCGTGCCCACCGAGACGCGGATGAGGCCCCCGGCCGCGTCCAGAGATTCCGCGGCGTTGGTGATCAGATTCATCACCACCTGGCGCATCTGTGTCTCATCGGCCCTGATGGGGGGGACGTCCTCCGCGCAATCGATCGTGACGCTGGCACTTCTGGTGATCGCGCTCGCCAGAAGGTTGGCCATCTCGCGCACCAGTGCGCAGAGATCGACCGTCTGCACGTCCAACGTCCCGCGTCCGGAGTAGGCGAGCAGCTGTCGGACGAGGTCCGCCGCGCGACCAGCGGCCGACTCGATGGCCGCCAGGCTCTCGCGCGCAGGCGAGTCGGGGGCAACTTCCATCAGCGCGAGCCCGGCGTTGGCGAGGATGCCGACCAGCAGATTGTTGAAGTCGTGGGCGATTCCTCCGGCGAGGACGCTTAGACTCTCGAGCTTCTGCGCCTGGGCCACCTTCGACTCGAGAAGCCGCTGCCGGGTCACGTCGGTGTGAGCACCGACCCATTCCTTGACCGAACCGTCGGCCGCGAAGATCGGCACCGCGTGTCCGGTCATGGTCCGCCATTCGCCATCGGCCCGACGGATGCGGTGCTCGATCTCGTACGCCGTGTGGGTCGCGAGCGCCCGCACCCAGGCGGTCTGCGTGGCCACGCGATCGTCCGGATGGACCGCGCGGAGCCAGCCCCCCACTATCAGCTCCTCGTCCGTGGCCCCGGTGAAGGCCTGCCATGTGCTGAGTGGAGCTACCACGCGCCCGTCGGCTGCCCCCGTCCACACCCACACCACCTGCGCAGTGGCCGAGACGAGTGTGCGGTAACGCTCTTCGCTCTGCGCCAGCGTTTGTTCGCTCTTCCACTTTTCCAGTGCGATCTGGGCCAGGCCGGTCGCCTCGCTGACCAGCGCGATCTCCGACTCGGTTGGCGCGTGAGGCTCGCGGTGATAGACCGCGAAGGTGCCGAGGACGTCTCCGGTCTGGCCGAAGATGGGGGTCGACCAGCAGGCGCGAAGCCCGTGCGTGAGCGCGACGTCCCGGCTCACCTCCCAGCGGGGATCGATCGCGATGTCGTACGCGATCACGGGCTGGCGCAGGAAAGCGGCGGTGCCGCACGACCCGGCCAGGGGGCCGATGGGAATGCCATCGACCGCGCGCGAATATTCGGGCGGCAGTGACGGCGCCGATAAGGTGACGAGGTGCCGGCTGTCATCCGTGACCAGGAGCACCGAGCACTGCATCCCGGGGACAAGGCTTTCGATGAGGCGGAGCAGTGAGTCGAGGACGCCGCTGAGCGGTGCCCCTTCGGCGACGCACGGGAGGATCAGGCTCTGGCCCCGGGCGAACCGCTCCCGGCTCCAATGGTCGGTCATGCGAGGGGGGAAATCATCGTTGCGAATATAACGTCCGGACCTGTGCCTGTGTCACAGTGGCAGGGCGCCGCATCTCCCGCTGCACACCACGCCAGAACCGGCGCACGTCGGGCCGGCATCCATCCAGCGGAGGGTCAGATGCGGTCTCCAGTCCCAGGCGCCTTCCGACGCGTGCCGCTGCTCGCGTCGCTGTTCTTCCTCGGCCTCACCACCACCGGTGCCGGGCCGTCGGTGGTCCCGCTCGCCACCGGGAGGGTGGAAGGGCATGTACGCGACGCCCGCGGCCAGCCACTCCCGGATGCCCAGGTGCTCGTGGTGGGAACGGCATTCAATGCGCTGACCGACAGCACTGGAGCGTACGCCTACCCCTCCCTCCCCGCGGGCTCCGTCTCACTCAGGGCGACATTGACAGGATACGCGCCAGTCGAGATACAGGTGATGGTGCCTGCAGGCCGAACGACAATCCAGGATTTCACCCTGGGCATGCCGCGGGCAGCGTCGCACGCTGAGAAGGCGCGGGCCACGAACCTCACGGCGGCGCGCCCGTCGCTCGACGCGGCGGCGGTGGGTCTGGCGCAGGCCGCGCCGATGTCTCCGATGGTTTCACATCCCGCCGAACCATGGCGCAGGCAGCGCGAGCCGGGCAACACCGAGGCCTACTCACGCATCGAGGAAAACCGCTTCCTCGCCGCGATGACCAACCCGCTCAGCACCTTCTCGATCGACGTGGACGCCGCCTCGTACAGCAACGTGCGCCGCTTTCTGTCCGCCGGCTCCCTGCCGCCGGCCGACGCCGTACGACTCGAGGAACTGGTCAACTATTTCACCTATCGCTATCCCGACCCGCATGGCTCCGATCCCTTTGCGGTGGCTACCGAAGTGGGGCCTTGCCCGTGGGCCGCGGACCACAAGGTCGTTCGGATCGGACTCCAGGGAAAGCGGATCCCCACGGCGAGCCTGCCGGCCAGCAACCTGGTGTTCCTGATCGATGTCTCGGGATCGATGATGAGCGAAGACAAGCTCCCGCTCGTGAAGCAGGCGTTCCGGGCGCTGGTCGGCGAGCTCCGGCCTCAGGACCGGGTCGCCATCGTGGTATACGCCGGTGCGGCGGGCCTGGTACTTCCGCCCACGTCCGGCGAGGACAAGCGCACGATCCTCGAGGCACTCGACCGGCTCGAGGCGGGGGGATCCACTGCCGGCGGCGCGGGGCTGCGCCTTGCGTACGACGTGGCGCGCGAACACTTCCTGCCACGCGGCAACAACCGCGTCATTCTGGCGACGGACGGAGATTTCAACGTCGGCGTGAGCTCCGATGGAGAGATGATCCGGCTGGTCGAGGCGCGTCGCTCGGAGGGGACGTTCCTGACGGTGCTCGGCTTCGGCACCGGCAATCTCAAGGACTCGAAGATGGAGCAGATGGCCGACAAGGGAAATGGGCACTATGCCTACATCGACACGTTCCGTGAAGCACAGAAGGTCTTCGTGCAGGAGTTCGGGGGTACGCTCTTCACCATCGCCAAGGACGTGAAGATCCAGGTGGAATTCAATCCGGCCAGGGTGCAGGCATACCGTCTCCTCGGATACGAGAACCGACTGCTCGCCAGGGAAGATTTCGCCGACGATCGAAAGGATGCCGGCGAGCTCGGCGCGGGCCACACCGTGACCGCGCTGTATGAGATCGTTCCGGTCGGATCAAAGCCGGTGGCGCTGGTCGATGACAGCCTGGTCTACCAGGACGTTTCCCTTCGCCCCGGGGCCAGGCATACCTCCGATCTGCTCACCGTACGCCTTCGGTACAAACAGCCCGACGGCTCGGTCAGCAAGCTCCTCACCTCCGTCGTGGCCGATCGCGTCTCCTCCGCGGCCTCCGAAGACATGCGCTTCGCAACATCGGTCGCCGCGTTCGCCATGCTCCTTCGGGACTCGGAGCACAAGGGAACCGTCTCCTTCGACCAGGTGATCGAGACGGCTCGCGTCGCTCGTGGCGCCGACCCGGAGGGCTATCGAGGGGAATTCATCGGGATGGTCCAGGCCGCAAAGACGCTCAGTCAGGAGTAGCCTCGCGCCTCGGGCGATGTGCGGCGACGCCACACCGGATGCCTTCACGCCGCTGCAGGCGTGGCACCCTGGGCCACCATAGCAACATGATTTCATTGGGGTTAAGATCAGTGTGGAGGTGCGGCCCACCACTTGCTCGATAACGGGTTTCCCCGCGCGCCGATCAGCGGGCATCGAGGAGACCATGGCCGACTTCGAAACACCCGATCACTACGAGATCCTTCAGGTCTCCCCGCGCGCCGACTAGGAAACCCTGCAGCGGGTGTTCCGGCATCTGGCCAAGC
>JBDTTA010000003.1:0-42762 GCA_039930845.1 Gemmatimonadales bacterium | reverse complement strand
CGCCCCTGCTCCGCCATCACGGCCGCGATGCGGTCGAGGGGGAGAAAGGTGAAGAGCTTGAGGTAGCGCTCGACGTCGCGGTCGTCGGTATTGACCCAGAACTGGTAGAAGTGGTACGGGCTGGTGCGTTCCGGATCGAGCCAGATGTTTCCTGCTTCGCT
The DNA here is from genome assembly GCA_039930845.1 of Gemmatimonadales bacterium. GTDB lineage: Bacteria > Gemmatimonadota > Gemmatimonadetes > Gemmatimonadales > GWC2-71-9 > CAVVWJ01. The sequence continues at coordinate 42,601 of JBDTTA010000003.1, read as the reverse complement.
CTTGCCGAACTTGGCTCCGGTGGCGGTGGTGACCAGGGGAAAGACCAGGCCGTGCACCTGCCGCCCTTCGCGCCGTTCCACCAGGTGGCTGCCGGCCGTGATGTTGCCCCACTGGTCGCTGCCGCCGACCTGAAGCTCGCAGCTCTCCGTACGGAACAGGTGCAGGTAGTCGTAGGCCTGGACCAGCATGTAGCTGAATTCGGTGTAGGAAATGCCGGTCTCCATCCGGCTCTGGACCGAGTCTTTCTGGAGCATGTAGCTGATCGTGAAATGCTTGCCGGTGTCGCGCAGAAAGTCCATCAGGCGGACGCTCCGCAGCCAGTCGGCGTTGTTCCGCATCCGCGCCCCGTTGGCCCCCTCGAAGGTGAGGAACCGGGAGAGCTGCTGACCGATGCGCTGGGCGTTGCGATCGATCTGTTCGAGGTCCATCACCGGGCGCTCGGCCCGCTTGCCGCTCGGGTCGCCGACCATGCCGGTGCCGCCGCCCACCAGCGCGATCGGGACATGGCCGTCCCGCTGCAGCCAGGCCAACCCCATCACCGGGATCATGTTGCCGACGTGGAGCGAGTCGGCGGTGGGATCGAAGCCCGCGTAGGCGACGATGGGGCCGGTGCGGAGCCGCTGGTCGAGGCCGGGCGTGACGTCCTGAATGAAGCCGCGCGCGGCCAGCAGTTCGAGAAGATCGGTCATAGGCGCCAATCGTACCCGCTGGAAACGGGCCTCGCAACCGGCTAGCTTGCGTCCATGGCCCGCCGGCTCAACGCCCCGCGCATGCGCGTCTCGCTCTCTCCCCGCGCCCGCCGCAATCTCCTGGTCGGAACCCTCGCGCTGATGGCGTTTGGTCTCGCCGTCATCATTGCGGCGTACACCCGGGCATGCGCCGGCAACAGTTGTCCCTCCATCGGCGACCTCGGCGGGTACGACCCCAACCAGGCCTCCAAGGTCTACGCGGCCGATGGCCGGCTCATCACCGATCTCGGCCTCGAGCGCCGCACCGTGGTGCCGATCGCCGAAATGTCTCCCTATGTCAGGGTCGCGTTCATCACCACCGAGGACAAGCGTTTCTACCAGCATCACGGCATCGACTGGTATCGCGTCTTCGGCGCCATCAAGAACAACATCTTCAAGCTGCGGGTGGCCGAGGGCTTCTCGACCATCACCATGCAGCTCGCGCGCAATCTCTGGCCGGAGGATATCAGCGGCCGCGACAAGTCGCTGCGGCGGAAGTTGCGTGAGGCGCAGGTGGCTCGGGAAATCGAGGCGAAGTATCCCAAGGACAAGATCCTCGAGCTCTACCTCAACCAGATCGACCTGGGAAACCGCGCCTACGGAGTCGAAGCTGCCTCGCAGCGCTACTTCGGCAAATCGGTCCGGGACCTGAACGTCGCCGAGGCCGCGACGCTCGCCGCCATTCCGAAGGCGCCTTCGCGGTACAATCCCCGGAAAAATCCCAACCTCACGATCCAGCGCCGAAACACCGTGCTCAACCTCCTCCGTGACAACGATGTGCTGTCGCCCGAGGAGGCCGAGCGGTGGAAGGCCTATCCGCTGCTGCTCTCTTCGCGCTCGGATTTCAGCGGGGTGGCGGAATATTTCGTGGAATACGTGCGCCAGCAGCTCGACGCCAAGTTCGGCTCCGACCTCTACCGCTCGGGCTACCGGATCTACACGACGCTCGATCTCGACATGCAGCAGGCGGCCGAGCGCGCACTCGAAGCCCGGCTCGAGGCCATCGAAAGCGGGGCGGACGGGAAATTCCCCCATCAGACCTACCGGCAGTACATGGACTCGAGGGCGGACACGCCCGATAACGGCGACAAGCCGACGACGCCGTACCTGCAGGGGCTGGTGGTGACACTCGAGGCAAAGACCGGGTCGATCCGGGCGATGGTGGGTGGACGGGATTTCGAGGACAGCAAGTTCAACCGCGCCACGCAGGCACTTCGCCAGCCGGGATCCACCTTCAAGCCCATCGTCTACTCCGCGGCCATCGAGGCGGGCTATCCCCTTTCGCACGTCATGGTCGACGATCCGCTGAGCGTCGAGATCGATCCGAGCCAGGAGCCGTGGGCCCCGCAGAACTACGACCTCGAGTTCGACGGGCCGATGACGCTGCGTCGGGCGCTCTACATGTCGCGCAACATCATCGCCATCAAGCTGGGCATGGAAATCGGGGAAGACGCCGTCATCAGCGAGGCATCAAAGTTCGGGATCACGACCCGTATCCCGCCCTATCCATCCATTCACATCGGCTCCGCCGATGTGATACCGCTCCAGATGATCTCGGCGTACACCACCTTCGCCAACCTCGGAACCCGCACCGTGCCGAACGCCATTCTGCGAGTCGAGGACCGCAACGGAAAAATCATCTGGCAGCCCTCGGTCGGTACGGTTCAGGTCATGGACACGGCGCATGCCTGGCTCATTACCGACGTGCTCCGCGACGTCGTCCGCCACGGCACGGCGGTCGGGTCCGTCGGCTCGCGCATCAACTTTCCGGCGGGCGGCAAGACCGGCACGACCAACGACGGGTTCGACGTCTGGTTCATCGGCTTCACCCCCGACCTGGTGACCGGCATCTGGATCGGGTTCGATCAGCCGAAGAAGATCAAGGGCAACGCACAGGGCGGTGTCCTCGCCGCGCCCGCGTGGACGGCCATGATGCGGGAGGTGTACGAGCGTCGTGCCATTCCCCCCGCGTGGCCACGCCCCGACGGCCTCACTGCGCTCGACATCGACAAGACGACCGGCTACAAGGCGACGCCGTTCTGTCCGAAAGACGTGCACTACATAGAATCGTTCATCCCGGGCACCGAGCCGACGGACTTCTGTCCGATTCACTCGCCGTTCGGCGCGGTGGGCACCGGCGCGATGGGGGGCACCGGCACTGCTCCGCCCACCGCCCCGGCCCCTGTCGCACCGAAGCCGGCGACGGGTCCGGTGGAGACTGGAGCTCCGCTCAAGCCCGCCGGCGTTTCCGGAGTCATGGGCGGCGCCGGCCCGCCACCAAACTCTCCGCGGTAGCGTGCCGGCCCGCCGGCTCACCGCCCGCTGGCTGCTTCCGGTCGATGGCGCGCCTATCGAACACGCCGCGTTGCTCGTCGGCAACGAGGGCAGGATTGTGGCGGCGGGGCCCGAGCGGACGGTGCCGAGTCCGGCTGGGGTGCACACCGAGTCATTCGGGGACGCGATTGTCGTCCCCGGCTTGGTCAACACACATACTCACCTGGAGCTTACCGGCCTGGCGGAGGGGCCTCCCGACGCTGATTTCGCCGGATGGATCAGGCGACTCCGCCGCCGCAAGGCAGAGCGAACGCCCGAACAGTTCGCGGCAGCGGCGCGAGAGGGCCTGGCTGCATGCTGGGCCGCGGGGGTCACGACCGTCGCCGATACCGGCGACTCCGGCGCAGTCATCCGCGCGCTCGCAGGTGCCGGCGGCTGTGGTATCGCGTATCAGGAAGTCTTCGGTCCGCACCCATCGCAGTGCAGGGAGAGCCTCGGCGGGCTCGAGCGTCAGCTGGACGCACTCGGTGCGTTTGCCGGAGGACGGGTACTGATCGGCGTTTCTCCCCATGCCCCCTACACCGTGAGCGGCGGGCTCTATGCGGCCACGGCATCCTGGGCGCGGGACGAAGGGCTGCCGCTCGCGGTGCATGTGGCGGAGTCGGCCGCGGAAACCGAACTTCTGGAGCAGGGAACCGGGCCCTTCGCGGAGGCGTGGCGCGTTCGCGGAATTCCAATGCCCTCACCGCTCGGTGGGACTCCCGTTGCGTGGCTCGAGCGCCACGGCGTGCTCGGCGAGCGTACCCTCTGCATCCACCTCGTCCGGGCGACGCGCGCTGACATCGGTCTCCTCGGCAGAGCGGGCGCCGCGATGGCCCACTGCCCGCTCTCCAACCGCGCACATGGGCACGGTGCCGCCCCGCTGGGCGCGCTGCTCGCGGCAGGCCTGCGGGTCGGCGTGGGCACCGATTCGGTCGTGAGCGTGGGAGAGCTCGATCTGCTCTCCGACGCCCGCGCCGCGGCCGATCTGGCCGGACTTGATGCCGAGGCGGCGCTGGCGCTGTGTACCCTGGGCGGTGCGCGAGCGCTCGGATTGGAGAGCGAGATCGGCAGCCTCGTCCCCGGCAAGTGGGCCGACTGCGCCGTGATTCGTCCACCGGCAGGCACTGCGGAACTTTCCCCTGCGGCCCGCGTCCTCGCGAGCGGCCCGCGTGATGTCGTGGCCACCTACGTGGGAGGAAAGGTCGTGCATCGACTCGAGCGGCCGCTATGAAGATCCAGCGCCACGCGGTGATTCTGCGCGTCGTGCGGGACCGTCGGATCGAGAGCCAGGACGACTTGCGCGAGGCGCTCGCCGCCGAAGGGGTGGTGGTCACCCAGGCCACCCTCTCACGCGATATCCGGGAACTGGGCCTGGCCAAGCTGGCCGACCCGCAGGGTGGCGCGTACTACGCCCATCCGCACCGCGCAGCGGTGCGGCCCGACCTGGCGCAGGTGCTCCCGGCGCTGCTCGTGAGCGTGGACGGTGTGGGTCCGTTGCTCGTGCTCAAGACCGCCAGCGGCTCGGCGGGGGCGATCACCGAGGCCCTCGATCAGGCGGGCTGGGCCGAGATCATCGGGACGATCGCAGGGGACGACACGGTGCTGATCATCACCAGGAGCCAGCGGACCAGGGAAGCGATCGCCACCCGGATCAAGGGACTCGTGAAGAAGTAGCCGCCCCGTACCGCCCTTGCCGCCCGATGGCCCGGCGCATTACGATTCGAGAGGGCGGCGGTCCGGCCCGATCGAGGCCGCCGATCCACTCCCGTCGGGCCCGACCTGAGCGAGGGCGAGCAAGGCGGGATTGGTGTATCCACCGTCCAAACGATTGCGGAGATAGTGCGTGCGCTGCCTGGCGTTGAACGCATCGTTCGAGCCGCTCACAATGGTCCCGGTCCGGCGCGCCCTCCGGTTGGTCATCGAAGGGAAGGCCGAGATCGTCGAATCGGATGCAGGCGAAAGCGTTCGAAGTGAACGCCTCACCCTGCCCAAACCCGCGATCATCCGGCTCGTCAAGTTCGTGCACGTCCCCCGCCGCTTCCGCCGCCAGGTCACCAACACATTCCTCTTCGCCCGCGACAGCTATCGCTGCCAGTACTGCCATCGGAGCCAGGGGGACATGCGACATCGCGAGTGCCTCACGCGCGACCATCTCGTGCCGCTCTCCCGCGGGGGCGACAACGAATGGTCCAACGTGGTGACGGCCTGCAGCACCTGCAATACGAGGAAGGGCAATCATCTTCCCGAGGAGTGCGGCATGCACCCGCTGATCCCCCCGCGCGAGCCGCACTTCGTCCATCTCTCCTGGGCCGTCCGCCGGCTCTCGGTCACCCAGGCCAAGTACATCCGGCTCTTTTACGGCGAGGAGGCGCTGCGCGCACTCGGGGGAACGGTTACGGCCTGACCTCGAACCCCTCGCTCCGCGCCTCGAGCCGCAGCGTCGGCAGGCCGGCGATGCGAAGCAGCAGTCGGGTTGCACCCCTCCCCAGTGCGCCGCCTTCTTTCTCCTTTCCGCCGGGGTCGTCCGGACTCCCCTCGAGAAATCTCCGAAGCTCGTCGAGATCGGAATCGGAGAGCGTGGAGATTTCGAGCGTGACCGCGTAGTAGTATCTCCCCGACTGCGACGGCTGCACGTTGACCTGAAAGGAAAAGCCGAGTGCAGCGCTGAGGGCATCGAGCGTTGCGTACCGCCGCTCCTGCCCCCGCCCGCGGACGATGGTGATCAGACTGTACTGGTCCAGCAACGGCTCGTGACGCAGGACGACGTCCCACTGGGTCTGACGCTCGAAGGTGTCGAACCACCCATCCCGCGACCGCCACACCTCGAGACGATAGTGCAGCCGCACCGGCAGCCCGGAACGGAGCGCCGAGACCCAGCGTTCGTCGTTCAGCAGGTTTCTCGATTGGACAATCGGTGCGCGTGCCCCGGTCACCGCGGGCGGTGTGAGTCGTACGTCGAGCTGCACCGCCGTGGCCTGGCCGGCCAGTGCGCTGGTCCAGACCATGGTCGCAGCAATGGCAATCACCGCCCAGGCGCGGCGGGCACCGGGGACGCCGCCACGGGAGAGCCGCACTAGAATCTGCGCTGGAGACGGACCAGGAACTTGATCGGCCCGCCGCTGGACAGCCCCTTCGCGAGGTAGGCGCCGATCTCTCCCGTATCGAGGCCGACGCCGACGTCCACCTTCCATTCGTCGAGCGACGGTATTCGGCTGACCGGCACCTGCCCCGGCCCGTCGCCGGCGACCCACGCCTTGCCCATGTCACCGAGGAAAACGAGGTCGGCCTCTTCGATGCCGATGAATCGACCGCCGGAGCCGCCCTCCTTGTCCGGCAGACGGTAGCCGAGGTTGAGCCCGAGCCGGGTTCTCACCTCCACCTGTGCGGCGATCATCCGGTCGCAGAGCGCCGGCGCCGATGGGTCGTCGTAGCCATGCGGCGCGCAGGTGAACGCCCGGAAATCGTAGCCGGGCAGCAGGCCCGGACCGCCGAGTGAGACACGCCGCTGTATCGGCAGCCGCGACCCGGCGAGCCAGCCATCGGCGAGGAGGCGTCCGTTCACCCGAAGCGACGGTGTGAGTCTCGAGTAGCGGCGCAGATCGAGCGACAGACGGTCGAAGCCGTACCCGCCGCCCACCTGGATCGGCAGACGAACGACCTCCGGGAGCGCGATCGGCAACAGATCGTCGCTGGTGCCGTGTTCGTAGTGACCGCGCAGATACCAGCCGGTGCTCGGGAGGGAGCGCTCATTGCGGGTATCGTACGTCGCGTCGAGCCCGGTGACGAAGTAGTGGCCGTCGTCGATGAGCGGGTTCCGCCGCCACCGGTCGCTGTTCCGGAGCAGCGACCACGGATCGGTGGCGCGCACGGAGCGCTCGTGGTCCCGCCTGATCGATGCTTCGAGACGCAACGGGGCGAGCGGCTGCACCCACGCGTACGCCTCCCCGCCGAGCCGCTCGAAATAGTCGTGGTAGTCGCGCTGCAGCAGAAATGCCGACCAGCCGCTCTCGGCGGCGGAGAGGGGCCGATCCTCGATCGAGGCCACCTCGCTGTAGACTCGTCCCCCGATGCCCGCGTTTCGCAGCCGCAGCTCGGCGCGCGCGGAGTAGCCGAAGTCGCTCGTGAGCCGTGACCCCTCGCCGGCGGTTCTGAGAATGCCGCGCAGGTCGAGCCGTGCGAGCAATCCACGCGAGGGGCGCAGCTCGAAGATCGGGCCAAAGACGATCGGCAGCCCCTCGACCCGGTTGTACGTCCCCCCCGTCGCCAGGAACAGTGTCGTTCGAACCTTCCCGGTCTGGAAGGTGGTCCTCGCCGTCGCGAGCTCGCCGAGCGGGCGCCGGCGGTCGCGAATGACGAGGCTTCCGTCGGGCAGTCGCAACACCGGCGCGGCGTCCCAGAAGACCCGCTCCTCACCGTCGTGCCGTGTCCCCGCGCTCCGGATCAACCGTCCGCCGACGACCAGGATGTCGCCCTGCACGTCGGCCCCCGGGAGGAGATAGAGGGTGGCGTTGATGACCGTGACCGACCCGGACACGTGTCCCGCGAGGCGGAGTGATCCCCGGAAGAGCGCGAGGCGTCCCGAGAAGGAGCTTCCCGGCGGGAAGTTCACGTCGCCCTGCATCCGCGTTGTCGCCGAGTCATTGAATGTCGCGATCAACTCGGCGACCACTCCCGCCGGGGGCCCGCCCCGCACGATCGTCGAGTCGCCCGGAGGCGCGTCCGGATCAATGACGATGACGCTGTCCTGCCCGCGGAGGGCGGGGACCAGCGTCACGGCGAGTATCAGGAGGAGGAATCGCATGCGGCTCCCGCGGACTGAGAGGTACCCGTCACTCGTCTCGTTTGTCGAGCCCCAGCCGTCGCATCCGCCGGTAGAGATTCGCGCGGTCGGTGCGGAGCACCCGCGCCGTCTCGGCGACATTTCCGCGGGCCTGCGCGAGCGCGGCCGCGATCAGCGAGCGCTCGAAGTCATCCAGCGCGTCGGCGAGCGGACGTCCCGACGCGGTGATCGCGGCGGGAGGGGGAGGGCCCTCACGGAGCACCGCACGAACATCGTGCGCATCCACCACAGGCCCGCTGAGAATGCTCAGCCGCTCGACGAGATTGGCCAGCTCGCGCACATTGCCCGGCCAGGTGTACGCCTTGAGCACGTCGAGCGCGCCAGGGGTGAACACCGCCGCCTGGCGTGGCCGCACCCGCTCCGCCAGGTAGGCGACCAGCGCCGGCAGGTCCTCGAGATGCTCCCGCAGGGCCGGGAGATGAATAGGGAACACGTGGAGACGGAAGTACAGGTCCTCCCGGAAATTTCCCTCACTCACCTCGTCTTCGAGGCGGCGGTTGGTGGCGGCGACGATCCGCACGTCCACCTGGACCGAGGTCTCCGCGCCGATCCGCTGGAGCTCGCCGCTCTCGAGCGTACGGAGGAGCTTGGCCTGCGCCTCCGCGCTCAGGTCGCCGATCTCGTCGAGGAAGAGCGTTCCGGCGTGCGCCAGCTCGAAGCGGCCGAGCCGCCGCTCCGTGGCGCCGGTGAACGAGCCCCGCTCGTGTCCGAACATCTCCGACTCCACCAGGTCGCGCGGAATGGCGGCACAGTTCACGGTGACGAAGGCACGCTCCGAGCGTCGGCTTGCGGCGTGCACCGCCGTCGCCACCAGCTCCTTGCCGGTGCCCGATTCCCCGGTGATGAGCACCCGCGCCTCGGTGGAGGCGACGCGGGCCACCAGCGCGCGGACCTGCTGGATCGCGGCGCTCTCTCCGACCAGGATCCCCCGCCGTGAGAGCTCGGCCTGGAGCGCGCGATTTTCGGCGCGCGCGCGGTTGAGCTCCAGCGCGGCGCGCACCGTCACCAGGACGGATTCGGGTGTGAGCGGTTTCTCGAGGAACTGGAAGGCGCCGAGCTTGACGGCGCGCACTGCGTCGGTGAGCTGCGCCTTCCCGCTCATCATGATGACCGGCATGGTGCGGCCCCGCTCACGGAGGCGCACCAGCGTCTCGATGCCGTCGGGACCGGGCGGCATCAGCAGATCGAGCAGGATCACGTCGGGATCGACGTCGTCGATCTGGAGGATCGCCGCGTTCCCATTCGGCGCCTCCGCCACGGTGATTCCCGCTTCGCGGAGCAGCGCGCCGAGCATGCGGCGGATGTTCACTTCGTCGTCCACCAGCAGCACCTGGGCCGGCATCCCGCTCACCGGCCCCGCATGCGGATGACGAACGTGGCGCCGCCGCCCGGAGTATCCACCGCCTCGACCGATCCCCGGTGCATGTCGAATGTCTGCTTCGCCAGGGCGAGCCCGAGGCCGGTGCCGCCGCTCTTGGCCGTCGTGTAGGGGTCGAAGAGCCGCCCACGCAGCTCCTGCGGGATTCCAGGACCGTGATCGCGGATCTCCACGCGCACACCGGCGCCCTCGTCGGGCCCGGCGATGATCTCGATTGCGCCCTGTCCGTCACATGCTTCGACGGCGTTGCGGAGGATGTTGCCGAAGGCACGGCGCAGCGGGTCGTAGTGACCGAGCAGCGTCGGCATGCCCGGGTCGAGCTCGGTGCGAATCGTCATTGCCGGTGGGAGGCTGGTGCGCGCGAGCTCCGTCAGGAGCTCGGGAATGTCCACCTGCGCCGCCGGTCCCTCCGGCAACCGTCCGAATTCGGTGAACTCGCGGGCGAGCTGCTCCAGGCGTCCGGTCTCCGCGATCAGGACTTCGACCGCCTCATGCTGTCCCGGTGACGGCGCCCGCGAGAGCTGCGACACGGCGAGCCGCATCGGCGTCAGCGGATTCCGCATCTCGTGGGCCACCCGGCGCGCCGTCTCGCGAAAAGCGCGGAGTCGCTCCGCTTCGATTTCCTGCATGCGCGCGCGGTCGAGCGCGTCGGCCATTTCCCGGAGCGCCCTTCGCAGCGCTTCGAACTCCGGCGCGCCGCGGCGAGGGCGATCGGGTGGCAGGGACTCGTTCCGTCTGATGTGACCTGTCCAGCCGATCAGCTCCTCGATGGGCCGGCTGAGCTGGCGCGAGAGATGTCCGCCCAATCGCACCGAGGCATAGAGGAATGCGGCCCCCGCGAGAAACACCACCAGGGCGAGGCCGGCGTAGTAGTAGCGGCCGAATGTCTCGGCCCGCTGAAAGCGGACGAGCGCGGTGTTGAGCTTGGTGGCGTGATCGGCGAGCGCTCGCCGCTCGGGGGGTGCAAGCCGGGTCGAGTCGAGGGTGTGCAGCAACGCTCGTCCGGACGCGCCAACCGCCTCGAGCGCGTTCCTGGCTCCGGCGGCCGGCGTGGTGGATCGGAGAGTGAATCCCCAGCCGAGGACCGCCACGGCGGTGGGGACTGCGCCGAGACAGATCAGGATGAGGAGGATTCGCTGGCGGAAGGTGAGCCGCATCGCGTTACAAGATAAGCCGCGAGTGCCCCGGCGGCCCACCCGGCCACGGCACCCGCCACCGCCGCTGCCCAGTCCCGCACAGGCACCGGGCCGGTTTCCAGGAGCCATGGAACCAGGCCGAGACCGGCCCCGATGGCCAGAGCGAGGACAACAGCCGGGACGGCCACCCTGCCGGAGTACGCCGCCCAGCACCCGAGCGGCAGCATGAGCGCCGCCAGCCAGATCCAGGTGAGGAACCGCGCCTCGGGTCCCATCGCGTAGTCGAATGGCACCGGGAGTGCCCACGCCATCGTCGGGGCAAGCTGGAGATCGGCGCGGCGAACGCGGTCGTTGACCGTGGACTCGATCCAGAGATGGGACCCTCGCTCCCCTGCCGTCACCGTAAATGGCACACCCGCCGTCGCAGGCGCGCCGTCGGCGAGCCGAAGCCTCGGGCCCGCCACCCCCAGCATCGCGGAGCGCCTCGGCACCTCCAGCGTCAGATCGCGGCCATGCTGGCCGATCATGAGGACTCCAGCGCCGGTCCGCAGGCGGTAAATCCAGGTGCCGTAGTTCACGGGCCGCTGGGAGACGACCTCGACCTCGATGTCGATCCGTTCGGATGCGAGCAGCTCGTGCACCCGATGGGAGCTGTGGCGGTCCAGCGGGCCGGCATCAACAGAATGTCCCGACACGAGCACGCGGCGAAGCACCCCCGTGAACGCATCGTGAAGCGTGGTCCGCTCAGGGCGCTCGCTCAGGGCCCGGCCCCCATCGTTCCAGGGCAGGATGGCCCACGAGGAGAGCAGCGCCACGCCGAGCCATGTGCCGAGGCCGATCAGGAGAAGCCGTCGCGCCCCGCGCTGCCCGGGAGCGAGCACCGTTCCAAGATGCGGCGCGAACGCCGCACCGATCGCCGCGCCGGTCGTATTGCTCAGCACGTCGCTCAGGCTCGCGTCCCGCCCGGGAATCCAGAAGTACTGAAGCGTCTCGATGCCCAGCGAAAGCAGGCCGCAGGAAATCGTGGCGCGCGTCCAGCTCCACCCGGCAAGGCGCAGGCAGAGGCCGAGCGGCACCAGCATGAGCACGTTGAGGAAGATGTCGCTCCCGCCCCGGGGACCGCAGACCAGACAGAGCAGGGGAGTTGCCGCGGCGGCCTCGGCGGCCTCGGGCACGGGGTAGAGCGTAATGCACAGGATGGTGACGAGGAGTGTCAGCGCGCCGGCGGTGGCCCACGCGGGTCCGCGCTCGCCGTCATTCCGCGGCATGATCCCCGCGCGACGGGCCAGCTCTGTCGGCCCGCACGATGACGGGAGAGCCGAGCCAGCGGGTCAGCCCGAGCAGGCGACCCGGCGCTTCGATCGCCTGGCTGAGCCCCGCCGAGCGGAGGAAACGGTGCAGCACCATCGGTACGAGGAACTGGGGCGCCTCCGCGGCGATGTCGAATCCGCGTTGCTCGAAGGCGAGCCGGACGGCCTTCGGTGCGAACAGCAGGAACCGGCGTGTGGTACCACCTTCGAGCCGCTGCTTCGCGACAAAAAGCCCGTCCGAAATCAGATTGAGGCTCCGGCGGCTGGGATAGTCCACCACGACCCGTCTGCGCGCGACACGGCACAGCTCTCCGATGAGCCGGGGCCAGTCGATGCTGTGGGCGAGAAGCCGGTAGCAGACCACGGCGTCGAATTGCTGGTCGGAAAAGGGGAGGGCGAGGAGGTCGGCGGTGTGATAACTGCACTCGCCGCGGTCGATCCATGGAGCGAGCCGGTGGGCGCAGGAAGGATCACTGCCCACCACGGTAACGGCGAAGCCGGCGCCGATCAGCGCCGGCGCCACCTGGGCGTGGCCGCCGCCGACATCAAGAATGCCGGCGCCGGACGGGAGCCCGGACAGACAGTCGAGTGTGATCTTGGCCTGGACATCGAGAAACCACTCGCCGACAGGTCCGGCAAACCGGCCGGCGTATCGGTCGGAGGAGGATTCGATGTCCGCATCTTCACGGATCGGTCTCCCTGCGGCCGTCATTGGGTTGAAGCTAGCGGCGGCCTCGACTACAGTCCACCGCGTTGACGCCGCGAGGCCGGCTGCGCCGCCGCGTCGCCCATTCTACTCCGATCACCGGGAGCGATAGATGCGAATTCTCGTCACGGGCGGGACCGGATTCACCGGCACGGCTCTGGTCGAGCGCCTGTGCAGGGAAGGCCACTCCGTGGTCGCCCTGGACTACAAGGAGGGGCTCGCCTGCGACACCCTCCGGGCGATGGGGGCCGAGGTGGTGATCGGGTCTGTGACCGATGCAGCCGCCGTGGAGCGCAGCATGCGCGGCGTCGAATTCGTCTTTCACCTGGCGGCGGCGTTCCGTGAGCTCAACGTCCCCAACTCGTTCTACGACGAGGTGAACGTGGGCGGCACCCGCATGGTCATGGAGGCCGCGCTCAGGGCCGGGGTCTGGAAGTTCGTGTACTGCAGCACCTGCGGAGTGCATGGCAACGTCGACCATCCGCCGGCGTCGGAGGATGCACCCATTCAGCCGGCCGACTACTACCAGCGGACCAAGTACGAAGCCGAGCCGCTCGTGAAGCAGCTCGGGCAGGGGCGCATGGAGACCGTCGTCGTGCGTCCCGCGGCGATCTACGGGCCCGGCGACCCGGAGCGCTTCTACATGATCTTCAAGCGCGTTTCCAGGGGCACCTTTCCGATGTTCGGAAGCGGACGCACGCTCTATCACCCGCTCTACGTCGACAATCTGGTGGACGCATTCATTCTCTGCATGCCGCGGGGGGCGGGAGACGGCAGGGATTACCTGATCGCCGACCAGGAGTACTACCCCATCGAGCACATCGTGCGAGAAGTGGCCCGCGCGCTCGGTGTCGAGGTCCGCATCCCGCACTATCCCGTCTGGCCCGTGGTGGCCGTGGGACATGTCTGCGAAAAGATCTGCAAGCCATTCGGCATCACGCCCCCGATCTTCCCGCGCCGCGTCGATTGGTATCGTCAGAATCGGGCGTTCGACATCACCCGCGCAAGGCAGGAGCTCGGGTACGTCCCGAAAATCCCGCTGGCCGAAGGGCTCACGCGCACCGGCGCCTGGTACCACGAGAAGGGCTACCTGTGAGCGGCGGTCTCGAGACTCCGGATCGGGGGCAGGGCCACCTCCGGCGCCGCGCCGCGCCGATCGAGGAACGCCTGGCTCCATAGCTCCGTCAGGAGAAGCGACCACAGCCGGTACGCCCGCTCCTGGCTGTACGCCGTTCCGGCCGGACGCTGCCTGAGCCGGCCGACGTACACGGGATCGAACAAGCCTCGCTCGAGGAGCAGCGCCGGAGCCAGGAGGGTATCGGCCATGGCATCGAGCACCTCACTCATCTCCGTGTCATGCTTGAGCCGGTTGAAGCTCTTTCCCGTTGCCAGAATCGAATCCGAGATCAATCCTGCGCACGCCTTCCGCAGAATGTATTTCTGGGTCCGGCCGTGAATCTTGAGCCGGTCGGGAATCGAAAACGCTGCCTCGATGAATCTGGGGTCGGTGTGATGGGCGTTCATCCGGACACCGGCGCCGGCGTAGAGCCGCTCCACCGGCGACTGATATGGCAGTGTGAGAAAGCCGCGGCGCAGGAAATTCGTGAGCGGCTGGTTACCACCGGATGAAAACCCGGAGAATGGTGACATCGGTGCCGCGCCCAGCACCTCGGGCGCGGGGAATTCACGGCCGCGGAAGTAGCTTCCGCGAAGCGCCTTGCCGAGGAGGGAATGTGGCTCGACGCTCCGGAAGGTATAGTCGTAAAACTCCTCCAGCGGTCCGCGGACCGCGGGGAACTTGATGCCGAGGTCGGCCAGCCGGTGACGGGGTAACCCGGCAAAGAGCCCGTCGAATCCGAATCCGGTCACCACCAGCTCGACGAATCGTGCCGCCTCGCGCGCGGCCACGTAGAGATACGCGACGTCCTCCCGCCCGATCGGCTCCTCGATGTGCCAGATCATCCACGGAAGAATGCCCGGCAGATCTCCCGGGCTCATCACCAGGGGATGGTGGGCCGTGCCCAGTTCCTCGGCCACTCGTCCGGCATTGACGAGCTCGCGGTCGTCCGGTCCGTAGCCGACGGAGAAGGTGTGGACCTCCCGCGGCCCGGCGACGTGCCGCACCCCCGCCGCCATGACCGCGGAGTCGAGCCCCCCGCTCAGCGAGATCCCGATCCGCGAATAGGGCGCGATCTGGTCGCTCAGCGTCTGGAGGAACACCTCCCGCAGATGGGCCGCGTGCCGGCCCTCATCCTCGTGCACCACGCGTACGGGGATGTCCCAGTATCGCGCGCTCCGCATCGTCCCGGCCTCCAGCTCCACGCAACAGCCGGGTGCGACGGGGTACACGCCCGCGAGACAGGTCGCGCCGGCCTTCGTCCACTTGGTGGCGTGGATGGTCTGCAGCGCGTCACGATTGGGTGTGGCGGGAATGCCTGCGATCGCGAGCAGCGCCTTGTATTCGCTCGCGAAGATCACGCGCCCCTGGTCGAGCGCGAAGTACAGCGGAGCGTACCCGATCCGATCGCGCACCAGGATCAGCCGCGACTTTGCCGGCACCCATACGGCGGCGGCGAACTGGCCCGCCACCTGCGCCAGCCCCTCGACCCCCAGGGTTCCGACCAGCTCGTGCAGGAGCACGGCGTCGTCGTCCGATCCCAGCTCTTCGGGGCGTGGACGCCCCAGCAATCGCCCGAGCTCCCGGCGATTGTCGATGGCACCGTCGAACGCCAGGTTTCCCTGCGCCTGCCGCTGAACCGCGCGGGCCGAGCCGCGCACCCCCAGGTGGATCGAGGCGCTCGGCGACCAGCTCGCGCCCGTCTCCCCGCGATGGGAGAGCCGGGCGCCCATCGAGGTCATCTCGGCTTCGGACGCGTCTCCCAGGATACCGTACAGGGCGCCCATCAGCGCGCCTCGTGCCGGGTCGAACAGTTGCGGTGGTCGTACTGCATGACAATCTCCTTCCGGTGCAGCCGTCGCTCCCTTTCCGATCAGCGCTCGAGAGCGGGTGCCGGCTGTTGGCCGGTGACGACGTCAGGCACGCGAAGATGCTTGAGAATGGGATAGCCGGCGGTGGCCGCGCGAAGCAGCCAGCCGAGGGCTACACCGTAGATGACTCCAGTGAGACCCCAGCGGGCGCCCACGATCGCGGCGGCAACCGCGAGCAGGACCGAGCCCCAGCCGAGGAAGTTGATGAGCGCCAGCTCGCGCGCCGTTGCCAGCGCCGATACCGTAGCCTTGGCGAAGGCGTTCAGGATCTTGGCGATGCCGCTCGCCAGCGCGGCGAAGATCAGCGATGCGGGCAGATGGTATTTCCCCCGTAGAAACGCGTGCTCCACGAGGGGTGTGACGAACCAGATGAGGGCGCAGCCCAGCACCGTGATGCGGCCGACCAGCTTGGCCTCCCGGGCGATCAACTTCCGGCGCTGTACCACGGTCGTCGACGCCCGGAGGCGGGGCAGCAGGGTGTAGCCCACACCCATCTGCATGACTCGAAAGAGCGACCCGACGATCGCGGCCAGCACGCCGAAGGTGGCCATCTCGGTGATCGGAAGCACGTGGGGGATGACCAGCCGCTCGAGTTGCACGAGCGTCAGCCCCGCCACTTCGAGGCCGGCGAAGGAGAGCGCCTCTTTCCACGCGAAGCCGCTCTCGCGTTGCGGTTTGCCGTGCCGCTCCCGGAACAGCAGAGACCATCCGAAAATGGCCGCGATGACGAGCCCGGCGGAGGAAATCAGGATGGCGGGCCATGCGCTGGTCGTGTGCAGCACGAATACGGCGAGCGCCGCGAAGAGCAGTATGATGTTGGGGCTTTGGATCAGCGTGAGGGAGATGGCGAAGCGGTGCTCGCTCTGGAACTTGGCGCCCGCCACGAGGAGCGCGCCGCCGGCAGCGGTGCTGATGAAGATCAGCAGCGCCAGCATCGGGCTCAAATCATAGGCGAAGAGGCCGATGGCCGCGAAGATCACGGCGACGCTGCTCGAGGCGAGCACGACCCGGCGGAGGAGCGACGGGCCCGCCTCGAGATGCCGGCGATTGACGATCCCGTCCACGCCCGTCGGGGCGAGCGAATAGCCGAGATTCATCAACGCGATGACGAGCGTGAAGAGCCCGTATTCGTCTTTCGGCAATACCCTCGCGAGGATCAGGTTGGCCCCGGCGAACCCCGCGCCCGCCGCGCCATAAACCACCATGCTGCGGAGCGTGGGCGATCGCCACAACTGCTTCACGCGCGGGCCCCGCTCGTCTGCGACTCGACGAGGCCGTAGAACTCACCGAGCTTCCGCCAGGCGGCTTCCGGAGTGAACTCCTCCTGCACGTGGCGCTTGGCCTCCGCGGCAAGCTGCGCCCGAAGGGCGGGATTGGAGAGGAGCGCCACCAGCCCGGCCCCCACCGACTCCGCTTCTGGCTCCACCAGATACGCCACGCCTCGATGCAGCACCTGGGTGTGGGTCGGGAGTCTGGTGGCGAGCACGGCCGTGCCCGAATCGAGGTACGAATAGATCTTCATCGGCGTGTTGAGCCCCTTGAGTCTGGGCGATACCAGCACGTCCGCCTGCTCGAACAAGGCCGGCAGATCGTCGATGGGTCGTGGTCCGATGAAATGAATGTGGTCCGCCCCGCCATTGTGCTCGGCGATCCTGCGGTATCGCCGGATGTCCTCCGGCCGGCCCCCGACGATTACGAGCTGGGCGTCGGGGAGCGATTTGAGCGCGTGACGGAACCCGTCGAGCAGCAGGTCGATTCCCTGATAGGACTCGAGATTGCCGACGTACATCGCGATGGGTCCTCGCCCCACGAGATCAGGGGGCATGCCGCCGTCGTCCCCGGGATGTTCGATCATCGGAAGGAGCGTAGTATCCTCGACTCGTCCGACCAGCTTCCGGGGGGCGTGGCTGTGCGCCACCTCGGCCAGCGCCGCACACACCGTCAGCACACCCAGGCTCCGGCGAATCACGAAGGCCTCGCACTTCCGGAGGGTCCGGCCGATCCCGCGAAGACCCGGGTGCGCGTCGATCATCTGCTCGACGAGCGAGGAGTCCATGTCGTAGACGTAGGGAATCCCGGTGAACGCCTGGATCACGGCCGCGATGAAGGCCGACTCCTCGACCGCATGCATCAGGTCGTATCGGTTCCGCCGAACCAGCCGGATGCATTCCAGCAGCATCAGCCCGTCGCAGAAGACCTTCTTCGTCGAGAACCCGGGACGGATATTGTGAATGCCCGGGAAGCGCGGGATCCGGTAGATGCGGCAGTTCGGCAGCGTGACGTCCTCACCTTCGTGGAAGGTGAGGACGTCGACGTTGTGCCCTCGCGCGCTGAGAAACTCGAGGACGGTGCGCACCGCGAGCGGCGTACCCCGGACCTGAAAGAATGGGTGCGGTGCCAGCAGGAGGATTTTCACTCCGAAGTCCCCATGAAGGCGCAGACAGGAATGCCACGGCCCGCCCGCCCCGGTGGTCGTCCCTGGCGGGAACGTATCAGCGATCGCAGTCGGTTCACCGAGTGGGATACCACGGGGCGCCGTGGACAAACCGGACGCCAATGGCGAGGGTGACGACGGCGCGTCTCACACCTGCTCGCGCACTCGATACGCCCGCCGGTGCGGCGCGCGCAGGTGCACGATGATTTCCCCGACAAGGCCGAGGCCCATCAGTTGGACGCCCAGGGCCACGAGCAGCACCCCGAGGAGCAGCAGCGGTCGATTGGCGATCGCCTGGCCCTTGATCTTGTCGACCACCAGGATGGCGCTGATCGCGACGCCGATCGCGAGAGAAAGCGACCCGACCATTCCGAAGAACCGCAACGGTTTTTCCGTGAACTTGGCCAGGAAGAAGAACGTGGCAATATCGAGCAGGCGCCGGAAGTACACGCCCGGCCCATACACCCGCACGCGGGCATCGTTGGGATGCTGAGGCACCGCCACTTCGCGGACCGTGTACCCTTCGCGCACCGCGATCGCGGGAATGAACCGGTGCATGTCGCCATACAGCGGTAGCGACTCCGCGACGGTGCGACCCATGACCCGGACGCCGCAGGCCATGTCGTGGAAAGCGGTATCGCCGATCCCGCCGAGCATCTTGTGGAACGCGCGCGACTGCAACCGGTTGAGCCAGCTGTCGAGACGGGGCGAACGATTGGCCACCACGAGCTCGACGCCACCGGAAAGCGCATCGAGCAGCGACCCGAGGCCTTCGGGGCGAACCTGGAAATACGCCGGCAGCGTCACGAGCAAATCACCCCGGCTGCGCTCGATGCCCAGCCTCAGCGCGGCGGTTTCACCGAAACGCTGTGCAAAGCGGTGGAGATGGATACGTTCCGACCCCGCCGCCAGGGCCACCAGCTCCGGACTCGGCTCGAACCCGCCATCGAAGACGAAGAGAAACTCGAAGTCCTGCCCGCGCCGCTCCAGCTCCCCGGCAAACCCGTGATACAGGGCGGTGAGGTCGTCCGCTCGCTCGACCACCGGCACGACCACCGAGACGAACGGCAGCGGGTTCGGCGTCGAGGCCAGGGTCGGGACATCGAGTGGCTGAATCAGGGCTCCCTCCGCCGTCATTTCAATTCCCACGCAGCCGGAATGGCATTGGCGCTCTCTCGTTCGTTGCTGAGCGCTACCTCGGAGACGAGGCCAAGCATGAACAGGTAGACCGCGGCGCCGAAGGAGAGGGCTGCGGCGCCTGGAAAGACGATGGCGTGCGACTCGAACTCCCGATGCCCCAATGCCACGAACCACAGGATCACGAAAAGCACCCCGGCCGCCAGCGCCGGCGCGGTCGCCACCAGGAAGCCAACGAGGGGGCGCGTACGAAAGGTCGTGATCATCTTGAGCGTGAGAAGGTCGACGAGCACCTTTACTGTTCGGGAAATGCCGTACTTGCTCTCCCCGAAACGGCGCGCATGGTGGCGAACCGGCATTTCGGCGATCCGGGCGCCCACGCTGGCCGAAAGGGCGGGAATGAATCTGTGCTGCTCGGCGTAGAGCGGGATCCGGTCGAGGAGATCCCGCCGATACGCCTTGAGCGAACAGCCGTTGTCCGTGATCGGGACGCCGGTCAGCCGCCGGATGAGTCGGTTGGCGATCCACGACGGCACCTTCCGCAGCAGGAGCTTGTCCTGCCGTTGCTGACGCCAACCGCACACGAGATCGTATCCCTCTTCCAGCCGGGCGACGAGCGCTTCGATGTCCCGCGGGTCGTTCTGGAGGTCGCCGTCGAGAGAGACGATCACCTCCCCCGCCGCGTGGTCGAAACCGGCCATCATGGCCGCCGTCTGGCCGGCGTTACGCGCCAGCCGGATTCCCCTGACTCGTGGATTACCTGCCGCACCTGCTACCACCCTCGACCACGTCTCATCCCGGCTCCCATCGTCAACCAGAATGACCTCGAAGGGCTTCGGGTACGCCACGAGCGCCTGGAGAATCCACTCGATCAGCGGGGCGACGTTGTCGGCCTCGTTGTAGAGTGGCGCCACCACCGAGAGGTAGGGGCCCGTGTGGGCTCTCGCTGGCTTCATTGGCGGCTCCTCTTCATGAAAAAAGATAGGACGGTTCGCACTCAGTTGCCAGCAATGCCCGTTCCGCCGGAGTACAATGCGACCAGCTAAGGCATGTCATTTTCTGACAGTCGGTTATGTCTCGGTCGGTTTCTGGGGGTCGCTGCAGGTCGCCGGTTGATGCGGCGATGTAGCTCGAATGCGACAGAGGATGGCGCGGAGGAGCTGGCGAGCCGGCTACCAGCCGCCGCGGCGCAGGAGGATGGCGGGGACGGTCTTGAGCATGATGCGGAGATCCTCCGCCAGGCTCTGGCGGCGGATGTATTCCAGATCGTAGCTCACCTTGGTGCGCACGTCGTCGATCGAGCGATCGTAGTGGTGGTTGATCTGGGCCAGCCCGGTAATGCCCGGCTTGGCCCGCTGGCGCAGCGGGTACTCGGCGATGTGCTCGCGCAGCTCGGCGAAGATGGTGGGCCGCTCCGGGCGGGGGCCCACGATGTTCATCTCGCCCTTGAGCACGTTGATGAACTGGGGCAGCTCGTCGAGCCGGTACTGGCGCAGCACCCGGCCCACCGGGGTGACCCGGGGATCCTGTTCCTGGGCCCACACCGCGCCGGAGTGCTGCTCGGCATCCAGCCGCATGGTGCGGAACTTATAGATGGTGAACGGCTTGCCGCCGACATTCCGGGACCGGCGGTGATTGAGCACCTGGCGGCCCGGGAGCCGGCGATCCTGGCCCACCCGCTCCTGCACGTAGAAGACCGGCCCCCGCGAGGTGAGCTTTACCACCAAGGCAATGACCAAGAGCACCGGCAGCAGTATGACGAGCGCGGCGGCGGCCAGCATGAGATTGACGAAGCGATGCGCCCAGGCAGCGCTCTGCCGCGGCACCGTGCGGCTGATGTGCACGAGCGCGCGCGAATAGGCACGCGAAAGGATCGGCCTGGATCGGCGCGTGGCAAACGAGCGTGAAGGAAAGGCTCGCCGAACTCCAGATGTTGCGGTACCCATGATCGTCGACGTACTCACTAGGTCGGGGTAGAAATCTGTGATCAGCTTAATCGGTTTTCGTCTGCGCTATTGTGACGTGCATCACTCGGTGTGACGCAGTGCATGACGGTTTGTGCTCACGTCCGGTGCGCTCTTCGCCGCGTCAGGAGCGGCAGGGGGACTTCGCCGAGACCGAAACTGGCCAACCACTGGCTGAATCGCGAGCGCTCGCCGGGATTGGTTGCACGAATCGTCGGCTCCGCTTCAACGTGATCAGCGGGGTCGACATTCATGTCATGATCGCCCGGTGCAGGCGCCGGGATCGCATCGAATGGCAGAGGCATACTTCTCGAGTTCCGTTTGAGTCGAACGTACGGTGAACCTGAGCCTCTTCGCCTTCAAGTATGACGCCGCGATTCGAGCGGATACGCCTCAGCTATTTGGGTGACTACAAGATATTACATTGCAAAAGTTTAGCAACTGGACCGGAGGCGCGATCGAGGACGAGGCGAATCGAGTTCGTCGCCTGCAAGCCACAGTTTCGATCAGCCGGTCAACAACACCTTCGATACGCCGGCGCAGGGCAGATCGTGGCACCCGGGCAGCCAAACTGTGGCACCGCTTCGGCGCTCTCGGGCGGTTCGGACTATCTTCTATTCCGTATGGTATTACCTTGTAAGGAGTTGACGGTCCCGGGCGAGCCCGCACGACTCCTGCTGTCTCAGGCTCGATACCGAGCGACCGTCGTTCCCCATTCCGGCTGATCCCAATGGAAAATCGCGAAAAGGCCGCGCCGGCACCCCTGGTCCTCATCGCCAACGACCAGGAGTGGTCCGCCAGATCGCTCGAAAGCATCCTGGGGCCGAGCGGGTACTCGGTGGTCCGGGCGTACACCGGTCAACAGGCCCTCGAGCGTGCGGGAGCGTCGCTGCCGGACCTGATCATCCTCGACGCGCAAATGCCGGACATGCATGGCTTCGATGTCTGTCGAGCCCTCCGCGCCGATCCTCGCTTCAGCTCCACCACACCCATCGTCATTACCACCAGCGGCCCCTCCGGCCGGACCCAGCGCCTGGAGGCGTACCGCGCGGGCGCCTGGGAATTTCTGGGCCAGCCACTCGACGGCGAATCGCTTCTGCTCAAGCTCGGCACCTTCCTCCAGTGCAAGCAGGCGGTGGATGAGCTCCGCGAAGAAAATCTTCTCGATACGAACACCGGGCTCTACAACATGAGAGGACTCTCCCGCCGCGCCCGGGAAATCGGTTCCGATGCGCTTCGGCGGCACGACCCGCTTGCCTGCGTGGTGTTTGCTCCCGAACCCGAAAGTGAAACGACCGGGCACGGGGATGAGGAGGTCGAAAAAATTTCCGACCAGGTGGGCCTGCTCTTCAAGCGTGCGGGGCGTGCCTCCGATGCGATCGGCCGTCTCGGTCCCACTGAGTTCGCCGTCATCGCGCCGGCCACCGGGCCGGACGCCGCGCTGCGGCTCGTGCGCCGGTTGAGCGGCGCCATCGAAGGCTCCCCGGTCGCTCACCGGGGAGGAGAGCGCGCCATCCGGATTCGCGCCGGGTACTGCGCCGTCCCCGATTTTGCGCAATCACCGGTGGATGCTGTCGAGCTGCTGTTGCGTGCCACCACCGCACTCCGGAATCTTCGCCGCGAAGGCAAAGGCGAGCGCATCCGCGCGTTCGAGCAGGTCGCCCTGGAGTGCGAATCCTGAATAAACCCCGCCGATTGTCGAAATCCCACCACGACCTGTAGCCTTCCTTACGCCTTAAAGTAGTGCAAGATGTTGCGTTGGCACCTCACCTGCTTGACAAGAGCAGCAATCTGTAGTACCAATGTTACTACCATGGCCCCCCACGACGGCGAAGCGATGCGCCGGTGAGGGTCTTGTCGCACACACTCATCACATCACATCATCAGGAGTTTCTCGATGGCGAACCCGCTGGTCCAGGATCGGTCGGGTCCTCCTGCTACGGATGCCGCTCCGCGCGATCCGCTCTCGATTCCCACCGAGGTGAAGGCGAGCATCCGTGTGCTCGTCGTCGACGATGAGCGCACGCTGCGGGAAAGCTGCGCGAGTGTGCTGCAGATGGACGGCTACAACGTGACGCTCGTCGGCCGCGGTGAGGAGGCGCTCGAGATGGTCCGCCGGCGCAAGTTCGACGTCGTTCTCGTCGACCTCTACATGTCGCAGATCTCCGGTCTCGAAATTCTCCAGTCCGCGCTGAGTGCCTACAAGGACACCATCGTCGTCGTCATGACGGGCAATCCGAGCGTGACGAGCAGCATCGAGGCCCTCCGCGCCGGCGCCTGGGACTACCTCCCCAAGCCGTTTTCCGCGACCCACCTGCAGGTCCTGATCGGCCGTGCGTCGCACGCGGTCATGATGTCCCGCGAGGCGCAGGACCTGCGCGTGCAGCTCATGAAGCAGAACGGCCACAGCGACAACATTGCCCTGATCGGTATCTCTCCGCTGTTCCGGCAGGCCGTGGAGCTCGCGCGCAAGGTGGCGGCGACGGACGCATCGGTCTTCATCAGCGGCGAGAGCGGCACCGGCAAGGAAGTCATCGCCCAGTTCATCCATCAGAACAGCCGGCGCAGCGGGCGCGTGCTGGTGCCGATCAACTGCGCGGCGCTGCCCGAGCAGCTCCTCGAAAGCGAGATGTTCGGGCATCGAAAGGGCGCCTTTACCGGCGCCGACCGTGACAAGCCCGGGCTCCTCGAGACCGCCAACGGCGGCACCCTCTTTCTCGACGAATTGACCGAGATGTCGATGCCGCTCCAGGCCAAGCTGCTCCGCGTCATCCAGGACGGTGTGGTGCGGCGGGTCGGCAGCGAGCAGCAGGACGCGGTCGTCGACGTCCGCTTCATCTCGGCCACCAATCGGGAGCCGCAGGAGGCGGTCGATACCGGTGTCCTCCGCGGCGACCTCTTCTACCGCCTGAGGGTAGTGCCCATCAAGCTCCCGCCCCTCCGGAAGCGTCCCGAGGACATTCCCCTGCTGGCCAACCACTTTCTCACCGTCTACTGGCAGCGGCACCGCCAGATGGGCGACCGGGCCCCGCATCTCAGTGACGCGAGCATCGCCTTCTTGCGCTCGCGACCCTGGAGAGGCAACGTACGTGAGCTCCAGAACGCCATTGAGCACGTCGCCGTGCTCGCCGAACCCGACCAGCTCATCCAGCCCGCCGACATCCCGGTGTACGACGACGGGGTGGAGCGTCCGGTGGAGAGCGCGGTGCCGTCGGGCGCGATGGACGAGGCCTATCACTCCGCCAAGGACAGGGTCGTGGCGCAGTTCGAGAAGGAATACCTGGGTCGTCTGGTTTCCCGGGCCGGTGGCAACATGTCGAAGGCCGCGAGGCTGGCGAGTATCGATCGCACCACGCTCTACCGGCTGATGGACAAGCACGCGTTCCATCGTGACGACAGCCCGGGGCTGCCTGAGTGAGATCGGAGCCCGCCCTTTCGGGTACCGCCAGCGGAGATCGCCGGCGCCATCTGGCGGGTTCCTCGCTGGCCCGGATCTGGGACCCGGACGGGCCGTCCGGCGGCAGCATCCCTCCTTTCTTGTGGGATGCGCTGAAAGACGCGGTCCATGCCGCGCAGGCCCAGTGGGAAGACGCGCTCGAGCACGCCTCCAGCGGGGAAGAAGTCACCGCCCACCTTGCCCAGCTTTCCACCGTCATCCGCGAGCGGGCCAGTGGCGTGGTGGTCGATCTCGGCGTGCTGCCGCGCAACGCCCTGGCCCGCCGTCTGCTCGGCCTCATGCGCTCCGCCTTCGTGAAGCGGGTGCAGGCCCTCCCTCCTCCCGACCCCGCTCACTTGCTCCGTCTCCTCGGCGCCATCGAGGACGTCGGCGAACGGCTCGAGGCGGACTGGTCCCAGCACTTTGCCGACCGGCTGTCCAGTCCCGACGGGCTCGAGCTGGTGGTTGAAGTCGCGCACGATCTGCGGTCGCCCCTTACCTCGATTCTCTTCCTCGCCGAGACGCTCCAGCGCGGCCGCAGCGGTCCCGTCAACGAGATCCAGGAGCGGCAGCTCGGCCTCGTCTACAGCGCGGCGTTCGGGCTGAGCTCGGTGGCCAGCGACGTCATCGAGCTTGCCCGCGGCGGCGACCGTCTCGTCGATCTCGATCCGATTCCGTTTTCGGTGACCGACATCCTCGAGTCGGTGCGCGACATCGTCCAGCCGATCGCCGAAGAGAAGGGCCTCACCGTCCGGCTCGCCACGCCCGAGGCCGACTTCCGGGTCGGTCACCCCGTGGCGCTGAGCCGCGTGCTGCTCAACCTCACCACGAACGCGCTGAAGTTCACGGCGGAAGGCTTCGTCGAGGTGACCGCGCGTCAGGCGTCGGAGCGGGGGGTCGAGTTTTCGGTGCGGGACACCGGTCGTGGCATTCCGCCGCAGTCCATGGCCACGCTGTATGAGCCGTTCCGGCGGCGGCAGAAGCCGGACGAATACGCGTTCTCGGGGTCGGGGCTCGGACTCTCGATATGCCGCAAGCTGGTCGAGGCCATGGGCTCCGCGCTCGACGTGGAGACGGAATCGGGAGAGGGGACCCGGTTCTTCTTCATTCTCGACCTGCCGCTGGCCGGGCAGCCCCAGTTCGGCTAGTTTTCCGCTATCGGAGCCGGGCCTCGGTGGCCCGGCGGGTGATCCTGAGCGGTCGCCTTGATGGCATCCGGCAGCCGCTTCGTGCGCGTCGCCGACGTTCCTGAGACCACCGGTCCCGGTCGGCAGGAGCGCGGGATGGGCACAATGCATCTGATCTTCCAGACGAGCGACCCGTGAACAAGACGCTGATCCGCCCGGGGCGGCATTTGAGCCAGCCCCCAGTCCACGCCCCCAACGCCGCCCTCCTGATCGACTTCGACAACGTCACCCTCGGTGTCCAGAAGGATCTCACCAAGGAACTCAGGACCCTCCTCAACAGCGATATCATCAAGGGCAAAGTCGCTGTTCAACGGGCGTATGCTGATTGGAGAAGGTACCCGCAGTACATCGTGCCGCTGTCCGAGTCCTCGATCGACCTGATCTTCGCCCCCGCCTTCGGCACCAACAAGAAGAACGCCACCGACATTCGCCTGGCCATCGACGCGATCGAGCTGGTCTTCACCCGACCCGAGATCGGGACCTTCATCCTGCTGTCGGGCGACAGCGATTTCTCGACGATGGTCATCAAGCTCAAGGAATACGGGAAGTACGTCGTGGGCGTCGGCATTCGCGAGTCCGCCAGCGATCTCCTGATCCAGAACTGCGACGAGTACTACTCGTACAACGACCTCGCCGGGCTCACCAAGGAGGTTGACGCTCCCTCCGCGCAGCGCGATCCCTGGCAGCTCGCGAGCGAGGCCGTGGCGCAGATGACGCGGAACGGGGACGTCATGCGTTCCGACCGGCTGAAGCAGGTCATGCAGCAGATCGATCCGAACTTCGACGAACGGAACGCCGGCTTCAACCGCTTCAGCAAGTTCGTCGTCGAGGCGGGACAGAAGGGGATGCTGCTCGTCAGCAAGCTGGAAAACGGGCAGTACGAAGTCGCGCCCGCGCCGGGCCTTGTCACCGGTACCGCCGCGGTTTCAGCGGCGCCCGCCGAGGAGCCGAAGCGTGAGGAGGGCGCCAGGCGGGGACGCTCGCGCCGGGGGGGACGCGGGCGCGATCGGGAGCGCTCCTCCGAAGCGGGCCGTGAGAACGGCCAGGCACGGCCGCCGGCGCGGGAGCCGCGGACCGACGGCGCACTCTCTCTCGCCCGCGCGTTCCAGCTCATGTCGCAGGCGCTCGGTGAGCTGCGCCCGCCAGTGGGACACGAGGCACTTCGGCTTCGCATGGCCGCCATTCACGGCCGGGAAGATGAGTTACTCGAGGCCGCACGCTTTGCCCGGCTGCTCCGTCAGGCGAATGACGCCGAGGTGGCCGATGTGCGGACGGTGGGAGAGGATGAGTACGAGATCTCGCCCCATCGCACCGGCGCCGCGTCCCCGGCAAAGAGTCAGAGCGCGCCTGCCGCCGCGCCGACTTCGCCCGCGGGGTCCGAGTCCGCCGCTCCGCCCGCTACCAGGGCGGCGCCCGCGCGCGCGGAGCCGGCGCCCGAAAATGGCAAGCGGTTCGGCGTACGGTTCCGCCGTGGCTCCCGTTCGACGCTCCGGGCCGGCGACGTACCGCTCATCGGCGTTGTCGAGGTGGACACTCCGGCGCCTTCGCCGCAGGCGGAGGCTGAATCCGTGGAATCAGCGGCATCACCCGCGGACACGAAAAAGCCCGCACGTCCCCGCCGCGCCCCGCGCAAGAGGGCGGCGGCCAAGACGGCGGTCGCCGAGGCACCCGCCCCACCCGATGTCGAACCATCCCCGCCCAAGCGTCCGCGAGCCCGACCGCGGAAGAAGGCGGAGTGAGCGGTACCAGACGGGCAGCCACGCTGCCCGTCTCCTTTTTCAAACGTTCCGCGGAGATTGTCGCGCGCGAGCTGCTCGGCGCGACCCTCGTCTCATCGCTCGGTGGCCGGATGACCTCGGGTGTGATCGTCGAGACCGAAGCCTACCTGGGGCACCGCGACCCCGCCTCGCACGGCTATCTCTACCGGCGCAACGAAGGAAACGCCGCGCTCTACGGTCCGGCGGGGTCGTGGTACGTCTATCTCTCCTACGGCATTCACTGGTGCGCCAATCTCGTCTGTGATGTCGAAGGGGAGGCATCCGCCGTCCTGTTGCGTGCGCTGGCGCCGCTGGACGGCCTCGAGACGATGCGCGGCCGCCGCGGGACAGTGACCGACAGACTTCTCTGTTCGGGCCCTGGTAAGCTCTGCCAGGCGCTGGGTATCTCGCGAGAAGTGGACGGGGCGGTGATGCGGACGTCGGGACTCGTCGTCGTCGCTCAAAAAGGCGCGGCGCCACCCCTGGTCGGGGTGACGCCGCGCATCGGGATCACGAAGGCGGCAGACTGGCCGCTCAGGTTTCTGGTTGCCGATTCTCCCTGGGTCTCCCGGGGGCCTCGGCGGGTGTCGTCAGCGGGTCAGTAGCCGCCGGCGCTCCGAACACCGTCCTTGGCGCTGCCGAGCCCGATGCGGAGACCGCCCATGAAACTGTGGGTCGGTCCCTCGAGCAGCCGGCCGACCGCGATGACGGTGTTGTTGCCATCCGTCACCACGTGGGTCGAGGGACTGGTGGTGATCTGATACTGGCCGAAGGCCATCAGGCGTCCGACCTGGAACTGCAGTCCGCCCACGAAGGTCCCGAATCCGGCCGAGCCGAGCTCGTTCGCCACGTCCGCGAAGCCTCCGGTCGTCGGAGTCGGATTCACGACGTGGATGATGCCGTAGCCGACGCCAAGGTAGGGCTGTGCGGCGGACTTGATCGGGAACGCCATCAGCATCGCGGAGTACTTCCGGATGTCGTTGAAGGTCACTCCCTGGACGCCGCCAGCATCGGAGTAGGAGCTGGTCTCGTTCGACCCGACACCCTCCTCGAACGAGAGCATCAGCCCGGTGCGCTTGGCCACGATGAGGGCCTGGCCTCCGAACGTCGGAATCGCGGAGCGACCCTGGGTGGGCGTCTTGAAGAACATCGCGCCGCCCTGGCCGCCAATGTACCACTGGAAGTTGCCATTGCCCGGCTGTTGAGCCGCGAGGTGGGCCGTGCCCAGGCAGAGCGCCAGCGCCGCGGCCGGAATGCTTCGGATGACCATGCGCATCACAGACTGCCTCCGTAAGGTGTCCGCGCCAGGAGGACCCTGGCGTCTACCGTCCCCGATCGGCACGGTACGTCAAAATGCGGGTTTCTAGCGGAATTCGCGGAAGGGAAGGGGGAGCGGTAACCCGGCTATCTGCCTGTGGCAGCGCTGCTTACGAAGTGGTTCGCCGAGACTTCCCATCCCGCTGGAGGGGGTGGGGGTGCAAGAGGGGGGCCAAGCGGGCGAGAAGGGGGAAAGGGGAACGCTCTTAAATCAATCGCAACTTCATCCCGACCTTTCGAAACGCGCGCAGTGCCTCGTCGAGATCATCGCGCGTGTGCGCTGCGGAGACCTGGCACCGCACGCGCGCCTGTCCCTGGGGCACGACCGGAAATCCGAAGCCGGTGACGAAGACACCCTCGGCCAGCAGGAGGTCGCTCATCTGGATGGCGGCAGAGGTCTCGCCGAGGATCACCGGGATGATGGGGGTTTCGCCGGGCAGCGGCTTGAAGCCGAGCTCGAGCAGACGCTCGCGGAAGTAGCGGGAGTTGTCGCGCAACCCCGCGACGCGCTCCGGATGCGCCTCGAGAAATTCCACGCTGGCGAGCGCGCTGGCGGCGACGGTGGGTGGCAGGGCATTCGAGAAGAGCTGCGGGCGCGCCCGCTGCGTGAGGTAATCGCACACCGCGGCGGAGGTGGCGGCGAAGCCGCCCGCCGCACCGCCCAGCGCCTTGCCGAGCGTCGAGGTGATGATGTCGATTTCGCCGAGCATGCCGAAGTGCTCGGCGGTGCCCTTCCCGTGCTCGCCCAGCACGCCGGTGCCATGCGAATCGTCCACCACGAGGACGGCGTCGTGCCGGCGGCACACCTCGAGCAGATCGGGAAGCGGTGCGATGGCGCCTTCCATCGAAAAGACGCCGTCGGTGATCACCATCCGCACCCGCCGATCGCGGGCCGCGGTGAGCTTCGCGTCGAGGTCGGACATGTCCGCGTGGCGGTAGACGCCGGTCTGGCACTTGGTGATGGCCTTGGCCAGCCGGATCCCGTCGATGATCGATGCATGGTTGAGCTGATCGCTGATGATGATGTCCTGCTCGCCGAGCAGGGTGCCCGGCACCGCCTCGTTGGCGTTCCAGCAGCTCATGAAGCTGAGTGAGGCGGGAGTGCCCACCAGCCGCGCGCAGGCGGCCTCGAGCTCCCGGTGCACGGTGAAGGTGCCGCAGATGAACCGGACGGAAGCGGTCCCGGCGCCGAAGCGATCGAGCGCCCTGCGTCCGGCCTCGACGACGGCCGGCTCGTTGCTCAGGCCGAGGTAATTGTTCGACGAGAGAATGATGACGTCGCCGTGCTCCTCCATCCGCACCCGGGGCCCCTGCGGGCCGTCGAGAAACTTGAGCCGCTTGTAGACGCCGTCCCGGATGAATCCTTCGAGCTCGGCTTCGATCCGATGTTCAAGAGTCTCCCTCATCCGTCGATCTCCAGTATCACCTTGCCTGCGTCGCCGTCCTTGATGACCTGGATCGCCTCGGCGATCTCCTCGAGTGGGAAGCGGTGCGTGATGACCGGCCGTGGATCGAGCTGGCCGGCGCGGAGGAATCGCCGCATTTCGTGCCAGGTCTCGTACATCTTCCTGCCGGTCACCCCGTAGAGGGTCAGGCCCTTGAAGATCACGTCCCGGGCAAAGTCCACTTCCGTGGTGCGGCTTGGCGTACCGAGGAGGTTGACCCGTCCGCCGAGCCGCGCGGCGGAAAATGCTTGCGCGTGCCCACTGGGGTGTCCGCTCATCTCGCAGACCAGGTCTACACCATCTCCGCCCGTCAGCTCGAGGATCCGGGCGGGCACGTCGTCCGTGCCGGGATTCACCGTGACGTGGGCGCCCATCGCGCGGGCCAGCTCGAGCCGGCGCAAGTTGAAGTCGCTGGCGATGACGAGCGATGCGCCCGCCGCCCGCGCGACGCCCACGGCAAAGCAGCCGATGGGGCCGCAGCCGAGCACGAGGACAGTGCTGCCGGGTACGGTGGATTCGAGGACGGTGTGAACGGCGTTGCCGAGCGGATCCATGATGGCGCCGATTTCGGTGGGGATCCCATCGAGCTTCATCACGTTGGACGCGGGCATCGAGATATAGTCGGCAAAGGCCCCGTCGCGGTCCACCCCGATGATCCGGGTGCGCTGGCAGAGGTGGGCGGCACCCAGGCGGCACTGCAGGCAGTGTCCGCAGACGATGTGTCCCTCCGCCGTGACCTCGTCGCCCACCGCGAGCAGTCCTTCGTGCTCCGCGTCGCGCCCGACCTCGACGATCACGCCGGCGAATTCGTGTCCGACGATCACGGGCGGGCGAAGCCGCGCGCTGGCCCAGCTGTCCCATTCCCAGATGTGAAGATCGGTACCGCAGACACCGGCGTATTGTACGCGGATCAGAACGTCAGTAGGGCCGCAGGAGGGAGTGGGCCGGTCCCGGACCACCATGCCGGGCCCGGCGGTCTCCTTCACGAGTGCGCGCATCGTCGCTCGGGAAAAGGTCGGGGGGCAATATAACCGCAAATACAAACACCCCCGGACCGGAATCCGAGGGCGTTTTGTCCCGCCGTACCCGTGCCGGGTTACGCCGCGTGTTCGGTCGGGACTCGCTGGTGCCAGTGGTCGTCGGCGGACTCTTCGTCCGCGGCCCAGACATACGCCCAGAAACGGGCGGGTTTCGGGGCGGGACCGCCACTCTTGATGACGATGCCGTGGGCTGAGTCGGAAGGCACGAGTGGGAGCGTGGTCACGGGATCGATCCTTTGCTTCGAGAAGACAACGAGTCCTCCCCGGAAGGATCGCACCCCTCATGCCCCGGCAACCGAGCGCCGAAGTCCAACGGCCGCAAGAGCTTCTATTCCAGCATCGAGCCCCTTCGTGTCCCTTCGACACGACGCCCCCGGCTCACATCGTGTCCGGCGGACACGTGGGCGACGTGAGGAGAAGGCCCTCGCGCATGCGCACGGTGCCCGATCGCCGGCGAGGCCTGGGATCTTCGAGCGTCCACCCGTCGTACGCGCCAAGCAGTGTTTCAGGCGCGAGCGACTTGCAGGTGGGAAGCAGGACGTGCACCGCACCTGGACGGCTGCGCCGCTGGAGATCGTGCAGGACCGCCGCGCGGGTGGCGGCCTTGAGGCCCGTCAGCACCCCCGGATCGAGCACCACGAGGTCGAGTCCGCCGATAAAGCAGAGAAAATCGGGGAGACCCGGGCCGAGCTGGGCGACGAAGCCGTCGAACATGCTGCCCAGTGCTTCGGCCGCCATCCGCGATTCGACCCGCTCCACTGCGCCCATGTCACCGGCGATGAAGGTGACGGCCGCGTCATGGGCCGCGAGCAGGTAGGCGCACGGCTCCGCACCGCTCCCGAGCAGGAGCGTGACGTCCCTGGGCTCGAGGCGCGGGATCAGCCGCGCGACGGGGCAGGCGGCCTCGAGTCCCCAGTGACTCGGTGTGCGCTGGGCCTCGCGCAGCTTGAGGAACTGCCGTCTCCATCTGTTGTACGGCCGGAGGGCCAGCCGCTTCATGATCAGACGGTCGACCGACTCGAGCATGAGCACTTCGGTGAGGAGGAACTGGCCCTCCGCCGCGCTCTGCAGCTCGGCCGCCGCCTCATCCCCGAGGCGGAGCAGCTCGTCCCGTCCGATCGAGTTCTTGTAGCCCTCGATGCGCTGAAGGATGTACTCCTGGTAGTGCTGCTTGTCCGAGTACGGTGACCGATGCCCATCCCGGGTGCCGCGGATTTCCGCGGCGCTCAACATGGCAACTCGGCGATTTTGGGGGAGAACGGCATCAGGGGAAGTTCACAAATGCGTAGGGCAGTGTCAACGCGAAGAAAGGGCGGTAAGACGGAAAGCGTCACTGGGCCGCCTGCAGAACCGCACCCTTGAGGTACCCGGTCTCGGGAATCGTCAGCACCTCGGGATGATCGTGCGCCTGACCGAGAATCCGGCGGAGCACCATCCGGCGCCCGCTGTCGGCGGCGGCGGCAGCGAGCATCGCGAGGAACTCCGGCAGGTGGACATGAAAGGAGCACGATGCCGTGAGCAGCATCCCGCCGGGGGCCAGGCAGCGCATCGCGCGGAGATTGATCTCGTGATAGCCGCGCATGGCCCCGGCCACTGCGCTCCGCGATTTGGCGAAGGCCGGCGGATCGAGCACGATGGTGTCGAACTGCTCGCGTGTGCGGGCAAAGGCGCGAAGCGTCTCGAACGCGTCGGCCTCACGCCACTCGATGTTGTCGAGGTCGTTGAGCGCCGCGTTGGCCGCGACCCGTGCGAGCGCCTCCTGGCTCGAGTCGAGGGCCAGCACCGCCGCGGCGCGGCCCGCCAGGTGCAGGGCGAACGAGCCGTGATAGGCGAAGCAATCGAGCGCTCGACCCCCGGCCGGCGTGAGCCTGCCTGCGAGCAGCCGGTTCTCCCGCTGATCGAGAAAGGCGCCGGTCTTCTGGCCGCCCCAGGGGTCCGCGAGATAACGAATGCCGCCCTCTCTCACCTGGATCCGTTCAGGCACGGCCCCGTGCCCGAGCTCCGGTGTGACACTGAGTCCCTCCCGTTTGCGGACGGCGACATCGTTCCGGAGCAGGATGCCGTCGGGCGCGAAGACTTCGATGAGCGCCGCGAGCAGCGTCTCCCGAAAGGTCTCCAGGCCGGACGAGAGGAGCTGTACCACGATCCAGCGGTCGTAACGGTCCACCACAAGTGAGGGAAGTCCATCGCCTTCGCCGTGTACCAGCCGGAAGGCATCGGCATCGATTCCGGATCTCCGCGCGGCCGCCGCGGCGAATTGCTCCCGCCACCAGGTGCCATCCACGGGGCGGTCGCTCCGCTCCAGCAGCCGGAGCTGAATTTCAGAGGAGGGTGAGTAGAGCGCCTGACCGATGAATCTCCCGCGCGGGTCGTGCACTTCCACGAGACCGGCGGCAGGTGGCTGGTCCAGCACCTCGCTGCGGTAGATCCAGGGATGGCCCCGGACCCAGCGCTCGGCGCCGCGAGCGGTGACCCGGACGGCGGTCACGCCCGGTCGGGACGGAGGACCGTGGCCCCGCGCAGATAGCAGTGCTTGATTTCCGCGCGGCTGCGGGAGGTATAGGCATGCACCAGCAGCCGGATGCACATCCGGAGGGAGCCGGGAACGGGAATTTCGGTGGCATGAAGGAGGGCGACGATGTTCCAGCCGTACTCTTCCGCCGCTCGCGCGGGAAACGCGGCATCGAGATCGTGGGTGACGGTAAACAACCCGCTCACGATGTCGTCGGGATCGAGCTCGTTCGACTCGATGAGTGTCCGGAGGAGTTCATCCGTCGCGGAGAGGATCTCGCCGGCGTCGTTCCTGGTGACCGTCGTCGCTCCGCGGATGCCTTGAAGCCGTGGGGTGGGAGAGGTCATGCGACATAATGTAGCGGAATGGTGTCGTCTCATGCTCGTCACCGACGACCGGCTTCTCGCGGGACGCGATCCGATCGCGCTGGCGCTCGCCGCGGAGCGCGGCGGTGTGACGTCGGTGCAGCTGAGACTCAAGCACGCCTCGGCCCGTGAACTGGTGGCGGTGGCGCGGGAGATGATTGCCGCACTCACCATTCCGGTGCTGGTCAACGACCGGCCCGACGTGGCGATCGCCGCCGGCGCCGCCGGTGTCCACCTCGGACCGGACGATCTTCCCGTCGGCATGGCGCGGAGGATCGCGCCGCCGGATTTCGTCATCGGCGTGTCCGTCGGGTCGGAGGACGAGGCGAGCCTCGGCGCGCCCGCCGATTACTGGGGCATTGGTCCCTGGCGCACGACGTTCACGAAGGCGGACGCCGGCAGCGGGCTCGGCGCCGGCGGCTTTGCGCGGCTACGGGCACTGGCCGGCGGGCGGCCGTGCCTGGCGATCGGCGGAATCATCCCGGCGGATGTGCCGCTGGTGCTCGCCGCGGGCGGCGCCGGGGTAGGCGTGGCGTCGGGGATTCTGGGGGGGGACGATGTCGAGGAGGCGGCGAGGCGGTATGGTGAAAAGGCGGTAAGGCGGTAGGGGTGGCGGTCAATCACCCATGTTCCCGCGCTTCCCCTACGTACCGCCTTACCGCCTTACCGCCTTACCGCCCTACCGTCCCACCGCCATCCGCCGTACCCGGGCCACGTTCCGCAGGTGCTCGTCATACGTCCGCGAAAACATGTGCCGACCGTCTGGTCCCGCCACGAAGTACAGATATGGCACCTTGGCCGGGTAGAGCGACGCCTCGATGCTCCGGAATCCCGGAGAGTTCACCGGCCCGGGCGGCAGGCCGGGATGCAGGTAGGTGTTGTACGGCGAGGGGAACTGGTAGTCCTTCACGTACAGGCGCGGCTTCCGCGCGCCGGTCGAGAGGGTGATCGCGTACTGGACCGTGGGATCGGCCTGCAGCGCCATGCCGATCTTGAGCCGGTTGTGGTACACCCCGGCGATCAGCTCGCGCTCGCCATCGGCCCGCGCCTCGCCTTCGACAATCGACGCGAGCGTCACGAGCTGCAGGCGGCTCATCTTGAGCGTGTCGAGCCGCCCGTCCCACGCCGGCCTCCACGCCGACCTGAATCCTTCCGCCATGAGCCGCACGAGCTCGCGCGGGCGCATGCCGAGAGGCAGCGAGTAGGTCTCGGGTCTCAGGAATCCCTCATACGATGGCACCTTGAAGCCCAGCAGCGCGCTCGCGTCTGCCCCATCGCGGGCCGCGGCCATGACCGAGTCTTCCGGCAGATCGAGCCGCTGGGCACCCAGCGCCGCGATGTCACGGATGGTCAGACCCTCGGGGACGGTGAACCGCACGGCGACGCCACGTCCCGCGGCGAGGAGGCTGAGCACGCCCCACATCGACATCCCCGGCTGGAACTCGTAGATCCCCGCCTGGACCGAGCGATCCACTCCACGGAGCCGGGCGAGCAGCTTAAAGGCGCCGCGGCTCGTCACCACCTGGTGCGCCACGAGACTGTCGGTGACTGCACCGAATCGGGCGCCTGGCGGGAGGATGACGCGCTCGACGACGCGATTGGTGCCGCACGCCGAGATGATCATGGCGAGCAGCGCCAGTCGAATGCTGCTCGGCGCCGTCACGCGCCACCGGGTCGTCTCCATACGGGTCAGGAGTCGATCTCGCCGGTGGGAGTGATGCGGCGGTGGCGGGCATCGAGGAAATGCTGCAGGAGCACCGCCGCGGCAAGGGCGTCCACCTCATCCTTTCGGCCCCGCGTGCTCCCGCCCTGTTCCCGGATGAGCGCGAGTGCGCGAGACGTACTCATCCGCTCGTCCCACAGCTCGACCGGCAAGCGAGTCCGCGTCGCGACGAGCTCCGCCAGCGAGCGTGCCGCGATGGCGCTCTCCTCCTCGTCGCCCTCGGGTGTGAGCGGCAGGCCGACCACGACGCCCACGGGAGCGTACGCTTTCACGTGCTCGAGGAACCCGGGCATCGGAAAGCGTTTGCCCGCGCGACGAGTGAGCGTATCGAGCGGGGAGGCGAGGGTCTGCGACTCATCGGAGACGGCGAGGCCGATCCGGATTTCGCCCCAGTCGAGTGCGATGAGGCGGCCGTTGGTGGGGAGGGGCAACCGCCCTACTGCGCCATCGTCGCGAAGAATTCCTTGTTGTTCTTCGTCCGCTTCATCCGCTCCAGCAGGAATTCGAGCGCCTCGACCGGCGGCATGTCGGCCAGGAAGTTGCGAAGGAGGTAGACGCGGTTGAGCTCGTCCTTGTCCATGAGGAGCTCTTCCTTGCGGGTCGACGTGCGTTGAATGTCGATGGCGGGGTAGATGCGCCGGTCGGCCAGGCGCCGGTCGAGTACCAGCTCCATGTTACCGGTCCCCTTGAACTCCTCGAAGATCACCTCGTCCATCCTGCTGCCCGTGTCGATCAGCGCCGTGGCGATGATGGTCAGGCTGCCGCCCTTGTCGATGTTTCTCGCGGCGCCGAAGAAGCGCTTGGGCTTCTGGAGCGCATTGGCGTCCACACCGCCCGAGAGGATCTTGCCTGAGTGCGGCACCACCACGTTGTGCGCCCGGGCCAACCGGGTGATCGAGTCGAGGAGAATCACTACGTCCCGTCCATGCTCCACCAGGCGCTTCGATTTCTCGATGACCATGTCGGCTACCTGGACGTGGCGGTCGGCGGGCTCGTCGAAGGTGGATGAAATGACTTCCGCCTTGACGTTCTCCTCCATGTCGGTGACTTCTTCCGGCCGCTCGTCGATCAGGAGCACGATGAGGACGATCTCCGGATGGTTCTCGCTGATGGCGTTGGCGAGCTTCTGCATCAGGATGGTCTTGCCGGCCTTCGGGGGGGCGACGATGAGTCCGCGCTGGCCCTTGCCGATCGGCGAGAGAAGGTCCACCACGCGCATCGAGAGGTCGCTCGTCTTCCGCTCGAGCGTGATCCGCGCATCCGGGTACCGGGGACGCAGGTTGTCGAAGGCGATCCGGTGCTTGGTCTTCTCCGGCTCCTCGAAGTTGACCTGCTCCACCTTGAGGAGCGCGAGGTAGCGTTCGCCCTCCTTGGGGGGACGGACCTGGCCCATGACGGTATCGCCGGTGCGCAAGTCGAAGCGCTTGATCTGGCTGGGGGAGACGTAGATGTCGTCGGGACCGTAGAGGTAGTTCCAGTCCTGACTCCGGAGGAAGCCGTACCCCTCGGGGAGGATTTCCAGCACTCCCTCGCCCCGGATGACGGTATCGGAGTCGAGGAGCGACTGCTCGATGCGGAAGATCAGGTCCTGTTTCCGAAGGCCCGAATAGTTGGTGATGTTCAATTGCTCGGCCAGCGAGTGCAGTTCCGCTACCGATTTCTGCTTCAGCTCAGCGATGTCCACGGACGAAGCTCCAGACGAGCGGGCCCGGCCGGGTTGTCGGCGGGCGCGAGGTGGTGTGAGGATACGAGAACCGGCGGGTCGGGTGGTGTATGTGGTGGGCCCCGAAATCGGAGCATGTCCAACGGGTTGTGTAGGGGAGTGTCCTGCTGGAACAAAGGAGCTATTCAACTTAGAACGCGCCGCCGCCGGAGTCAAGAGGGCGTTGGTGGATTGCGTAACTTCTACTGTGGTATAATCTTTAGCCCCACCGGCTCCTCTCGGGAGGTTCCCTGATGATGGCACAGCCCTACCGGCCCCCCGTTCTGGACCATCGGGAGCTGGTCGTCCATGAGCTTTCCCCCCTCCGTCTGGCCGATCTGATCATCACGTTGCACCTCAGCGTCCGGCGCTCCGAAGACGGCGCCTTTCGCGGACGCCTGCGCTTCCAGCATCCCGGCGGCCGGGGGAGCGAGACCGCGGAAATTTTCTGCGGGATCACGGAAGAGGAGCTGTGGCAATCGGTGCGTGGATTGCGGGAGCACCATGTGCGGGCTCTGTACCTCTCCCTGGTCTGACCGGAGCGCCTGATGGATTCAGAGCAGTTGAGCAAGCTTCGCCATGACCTGTCCAATCCGCTTTCGGCGCTGCTGGCCGAAACTCAGCTCCTGCTGCTCAACGAATCGCGCATCGATGCGGAGACCATTTCCAGCCTCCGCGAAATCGAGGCGCTTGCCATCCGCATGCGGGCGATGCTGCGGGCGCTCTGAGCGCCCGACGCGAGATAGAGCCCCAGGAACACCACGCTCACCCCGGCAGCGATGAGGCGGACGACCAGCCCCCCCGAGCCCGCTGACACGAAGCCCTCGATCATCCCCGCAACGAGCAGCATCAGCGCCGCGCCTCCCACCATTCTGACCGCCACTCTGCCACTGAGCACGAGCGCATCGGCCCGGGTATAGGGACCGGGCGCCACCACGGTCCGCCCGAGCAGGAACCCCGCTGCGCCCGACACCCAGATGGCGAACAGCTCGAGTACGCCGTGTCCCACGATGAACTGCAGCAGGTAGCCGAGGAGGCCGACGTTTGCGAAGTGACCGGCGCTCACGCCGATGGCCAGCCCGTTGAATGCCAGTACGACCAGCGAACCCACACCGAGAAAGATGCCGCCGGCAAAGCAGGAGATCGCGATCCTCACGTTGTTTGTGATGATTCCCGATGCCATCAGCGGCCGGTCCTCCGCCGCGACATCGACGTACCCGAGCCCCTCCGCCTGTCGTCCGGCACCCGCCTCGGCGCGGCGCAGCATGACATCGGGGAGCAGCTCCGCGGCCAGCGCCGGCCGCTCACGGAGGAGGGTGTACCCCGCGACGGCGGGAAGGGCAAAGGCGAGAAAGGCGACGAGCACGTACCTGCGGGCTCCGACGATGGCCGCCGGGCACTCCCGTGCCAGCACCAGCCACAGCCGGCGCCAGGTGCCTCGCTCGTCGCGATAGAGCGCGTTGTGTCCGGCCGCGGCGAGCCGCTCGAGCCGCGACTGAATCGCCGCGTCCGCGCCGTAGGTGCGTGCACGCGCGAGGTCGGCCGCGATCTCACGATACCGGGCCGCGAAGTCCGGCAGCTCGTTCGAGGCGAAGCGGTCGAGCCCTCCGCGCGCCGCCCGTTCCGCCAGCCGCTCGAAGGCGTCCCACCGCTCGCGCTTCCGTGCGGCGAAGCGCGTGGCCGGTCCGGCGGTGCCGCGCCGGGTGAGGCTTCCCTCGCGCCGGCCCAGCTCGCGAGCATACAGGTCGAGGAGATGGTCGAGCTCGGCGGTTCCGGCCGGTGCGGGGAAGTCGGAGAGACGCCTCGCCAGTGTCGCCGTCAGGCGGGCCCGCGACTCGGGTGCGAGGGTCGCCTGGCGATCGGCGAACTGCGACAGCAACTGGAAGTCCGGGTCGGCGAGCTCCGGCGGCGATTCGGTGAGGACGGATGCGGCCGGCTGTCGTGCCGGTCTCGCTTCGTGGGGCCGGTCGCGCACGACGACGGTGCCGGCCACCATGTCGCCGAGGCGCTTGCCCCTTGGCTGGAATGCCACGAGGAGGGCGCCCAGCAGGTAGGGCGGAGGGAGGAAGTCGGCGGCGCGGAGCAGGTTCCTGACCGCCGCGGCTGCGGGCGTGACGGCATGACCGGTGTCCGCGACTACGCGAATGCCGGCGATTCGCTTGCCGGGCGTCTGCCCTCCCCGCAGCCCTTCGAAGACGATGAAATATCCAGTCCATGCCGCAAAGCCGAAAATCATGAGAATTGCGGCGCCGGCACGCCCCATGGTGAGACCGTAGCCGCCCAGGATGGCCAGGGCCGCCCCGACCGCGACCGTGGCGCCGACGAGGATCATCATGTCGAGCACCGCGGCAAACGCGCGTGAGCCGATGCCGGCGATCTCCAGGTCCAGCAAGACGTGCTCCGGCGTTTCCACGACGAGATGCTGGCGGTAGTCGGGCGAGGTATTGCGAGGGGCGGGCATGCAGCGATTGTAATATCTTTCACCCATGACGCCACCGGCACTGCGCCCCCTCACGGTGGGCGAGATCCTCGACGTCTCCTTCACGCTCTACCGCCGACACTTCGCTCCCCTCGCCGGGGTGGCGCTCGTCTGCTCGGGAATTCCGGTCATCCTCAACATGTTCATCCAGGCCTCCGGCGGCATGCTGCAGAACCTGCCGCTCGTGCTCGTGTACTACATCGTCTTCGCCGCGCTCAGCTCGATCGCCACGGCTGCGACGCTCTTCATCGTCTCGGACAGCTATCTTGGCCGGACGATCGATGCGCGAGCCGCGCTCCGCCGCGCCGGCCCGTTCATTGGCCGGATCCTGATCTGTTCCATGCTGACCGGTCTCGTGGTGTTCATCGGGTTCCTGTTCTTCGTCATTCCCGGCATCATCTTCCTCGCGGGATTGATTCTCGCCATTCCCGCGGTGGTCATCGAGGGCAAGAGCGCCGGCGCCGCACTCGCCCGCTCATGGGAGCTCACCCGGGGATCGCGGTGGCGGATGCTCGGGCTGCTCCTGGTCCTCATCATCCTGCTCTACATTCCCCTCGCCGCGATCGGTGGGATCATCGCGGTCTTCGTTCCGGGAGCGGGCTCGATTCTCTCGACGCCGAACGTCATGCTGAGCGTCACGGCGGTGGCGCTGAGCGGGCTCGCGCAGATCTTCATCTATCCGCTCTTCTACTGCGTACTCACCATCGCCTATTACGATCTGCGCGTGCGGAAGGAGGGCTTCGATCTCGAAGTCCTGGCCTCCACGCTCATGCCCGCCTGAGCATCACCTGAGCTCCATGCTGGTGCAGGGCACAGGGGGTCCCGCCTCGATGCGAAGCGTTCTCGACACCGTCTTCTCCGCACGGGCGTATCGGTGGGCCGAGGAGCCGGGGGCGATGCACTTCGTTCGCGAGTGGTGGCGCCGACTGGGTGAGTGGCTGTCGGCGCTCCGGGCCGACAATCCCGCCGTCTTCCGTCTGCTTGTAGCCCTCCTGCTCCTGTCGCTGCTGGTGCTCATCGGACACGCCGCGTGGGTGGTGTGGCAGACGGTGCGCGCCGGCGGCGGCCCAGGCGCGGACGCGGGACGCCCGGCCCGGCGGGAAATCCGGGACGCCGCCTGGTACTACCGCGCGGCCGACGGCGCCGCCTCGGCAGGACGGATCAGCGAGGCGCTGCAGCTCGCCTTCGTTGGTCTCGCACTCACACTCGATGCGCAGGGATTGCTGCGATATCATCCGAGCAAGACACCCGCCGAGTGCGCCCGCGAGGCAAACCTCGCGGCCAGCGATCGCGAGCGGCTCAAGACCCTCGTCCGCTCGCTGTACGCGTGCGTGTTCAGCGGGCAGAACTGTGGCGCAGTGGAATATCACCGCTGGCGCGAGTCCGGCGCGTCCTCGTGGAATGCGCCCGCGCACTGAGCTCGCGCTTGGCGCGACGTTGCTGGTGCTGCTCGGCGCGGCGGCCGCGGCACTCGGCAGCCGCAACGCGCGCACCGACGACAGCGACGCGCGCCGCTCCACCTTTCTGTTCGGGCCGTCGGGCGCGAGTGCTTTTTCCGGCGCCCTATCCCGGCTGGGCGTCCGCGTCGAGCAGTTCCGGCGCCCGATCGGCTCGCTCGATCCCGGGCTCGCCGGACCGCACGTCCTCATCGCCTTTCTGGGACCGACCGAGGATCTCACTCCCACCGAAGGCGTCCTGATCGTGAGGCTGCCGGCCGATCTGCTCCTGGCCGGGCCGGCGGCGGCTGCGGCGATGCGATGTCTCGGGTACGATGTCGTGAGGTGGCGAGGCGATTCCATCGCGGTGCGGCGGCCGGCCGGAAGCGACTCGCTGCCGATGCCGATGGTACGGTGGCTTCTGCGGGGCCGCTCGACTCCGACGATGGTAGACTCGAGCGATGTCTCCGATGGGCTGCCGGTGACGTGCACCTCGCCGCCGACCGTGGGCGTCGATACGCTTCTGCGCGCAGCCGGCCGCCCGGTTGCGGTCCGCCTCTCGTTGCGGTCGGGGAGGACCGCGGTGCTCGTCTCCGACGACCGGCTTTTTTCAAATGCTGTCGTCAGGGAATCGGCGGCGGGATCGTTCGTGCTCGGGCTGGTGGTTCCACAGTATCGCAGGGTCGTGGTGGACGAGTTCCATCACGGGTTCGACGCATCGCGGTCGATGGCCGGCGCCACACTGGAGTGGAGCCTCCATTCCCCGTGGGGGTGGGCCGTCTGGCAGCTGGCAATGGTCGGGGTGATCGCGCTGCTGGCCGCCGGTGTACGCTTCGGTCCCGTCCAGGGCGGCATCGAGCGCTGGCGACGGTCTCCGCTGGAGCATGTGCGCGCGCTCGCCACCGCGCTCGCCGCGGCGCGCGGTCATGACGTCGCGATTCGCCTCATCGTGCAGGGGCTGAGACGCCGGCTCGCCGGCGCGGGACGGCCCGCGCGCGGCGGCACCGCCGAGTGGCTGGAGTCGCTCACGCCAGCGGTGCATACCCCCCGCGGCCAGGAGGCGCTGGAGCGCCTCACCACCGTGTCGCACCGGTCCGCCGCGGCCGAGGAGGTGCTCGTCGCGGCCCACGATGTCGAGACTCTCTGGGAGGAGCTCAAGCCCTCATGACGCCCGACCCGATTCCGCTCACGCCTGACGAGGCCACGTCGTGCGCTCGAACGCGAACTGGCCGAGGTCGAGGCGAGCTATGCCGCGCTCGTCGCG
>JBDTTA010000002.1:0-53748 GCA_039930845.1 Gemmatimonadales bacterium | reverse complement strand
TCTCGGTGGTGACGTGGAGACAGGCCGAGAGCCTGAGCCCCTTGAGCGGCTGCTCCCTGGCAAACCGGTTGCGGATCTGCCGGAGCACCGGCATGGAGCGCTCCGACCACTCGGTGCGGCGCTTCCCTTCATCGGCGAGCCCGAGGTCCTTGACGTCATGCTGGGCCACGGTAATCGATGCGGTCATGGGCTCCTCAGCGGGCGGCCGACAGCAGGTCCTTCACGCGGTCGGTCTCTTCCCAGGTGAAATAATCGACAGTGAGCTTCTTCGAATCGGTCATGTACGTCCCGCGAAACGGCTTGCGGCCGAAATGGCCGTAGGCCGCCGTCTTCTGGTAAATCGGCCGCTTGAGTTTCAGCGCGTCAATGATGCCGCGCGGCGTCAGATCGAACACCTCGTCGACGATCTTCTCGAGCGCGGCATCGGGCAGGACGCCGGTGCCGAATGTCTGCACCATGATGGAGACGGGATGCGCCACGCCGATGGCGTAGGCGAACTGCACCTCGCAGCGGCGGGCCAGCTTCGCTTCGACGATGTTTTTCGCCACCCACCGCGACGCGTAGGCCGCGGAGCGATCCACCTTCGAGGGGTCCTTGCCGCTGAAGGCGCCGCCCCCGTGCCGCGCCATGCCGCCGTAGGTGTCCACGATGATTTTCCGTCCCGTGAGGCCGGCATCACCATGCGGACCGCCGATGACGAATCGGCCGGTCGGATTGATCAGAAACCGGGTGCGCCGGTAGTCGAGGCGCGCCGCATCGAGCACCGGTTTGATGACCTCCTCGATCACACCCTCACGGATGGTGCTCTGGCCCAGCTGCCGGTTGCCGTTGCGCTCGGCATGTTGGGTCGAGACGACCACCGTACGGACGGCCACCGGCCGGTCGCCCTCGTACTCCACCGACACCTGCGATTTGCCGTCGGGCCGGAGCCACTCGATGGGCCGCAGCCCGCCGGTGCCTTTCCGTACCGCGGCCAGCCGCTCGGCGATGCGGTGCGCCAGCATGATCGGGAGCGGCATCCGCTCCTTCGTCTCGTTGGAGGCGTAGCCGAACATCATCCCCTGATCGCCCGCGCCCTGTGCGCGCTCGGCGTCCGAGTCCACACCCATCGCGATGTCGGTGGACTGCCGGTCGATCGCGGTGAGTACCGCACAGGTCCGCCCGTCCATGCCGAATGACGCGTCAACGTAGCCGATGTCCTGGACCGTCTTGCGCACCAGATCGGGAATGTGCACGTACGTCTTGGTGGTGATCTCACCCGCGACGACCGCCATGCCCGTCGTCACCAGCGTCTCGCACGCGACACGCCCGGCCGGATCGCGCGCCAGAATGGCGTCGAGCACGGCATCGGAGATCTGATCGGCCACCTTGTCGGGATGCCCTTCGGTCACGGACTCGGAGGTGAACACATGTCGCTTCGGTGCAGCCATGAGTGGCGGTTTCCTCGAATGGGAGCAAGTGAAAAAAGGCGGCCTACGACGCCGCCGTGCCGGGTGGCAAGCTAGCAACCCGTCCGCGACCGGGCAACGCCGACTGGGGGTCGAGCAGGCGCACGTCGATGTACTCGCCGACGACGCTCCGCAACGCTTCCGACACTTCCTCCGCGCTGCGCGCCGAGAGCGCCGACTCCGCCGCCTGCCGTGCGGCGGAGTCGGGCACCGTCCGGACGACCCACTTGACCAGCGGGAGCGCGGGAGGCGAGACGCTGAGACGGTCGTACCCCAGCCCGATGAGCAACACCGCGCTCAACGCCTCCGAGGCCATCTCTCCGCACACGCTCACCGGGATGTTCGCCGCGCGGCCGATCTCCAGCACGTTCCGCAACTGCCGTACGATCGACGGATGATGCGGTGTGAAGCGGTTCGCGAG
The DNA here is from genome assembly GCA_039930845.1 of Gemmatimonadales bacterium. Taxonomy (GTDB): domain Bacteria; phylum Gemmatimonadota; class Gemmatimonadetes; order Gemmatimonadales; family GWC2-71-9; genus CAVVWJ01. The sequence continues at coordinate 51,879 of JBDTTA010000002.1, read as the reverse complement.
CCGGGCGTTGCCGCGGTCCACCGCCATTGTGTACTGGGTGAGGTCATTGGTGCCCACGCTGAAAAAATCGCTCACCTCGGCCAGCCGGTCACCGATGAGCACGGCCGCGGGCGTCTCGATCATGACGCCGACGGGCACCGATGCGGCGGCCCGGACCCCTTCCCGGCTCAGCGCCGCGGCCTCCTCCAGCATGATCTCCCGCGTCTGCTCCACCTCTTCCACCAGCGTCACCAGCGGAAGCATGAGATGGATGTCCCGGTCCACGGCGGCCCTGAGAATGGCGCGGATCTGCGGCCGGAACACCTCGGGCTCGTCGAGGCAGACGCGAATGGAGCGCCAGCCGAGGAAGGGGTTGGCCTCCTGTGCCGCCTTGAACGCCACCGGGAACTTGTCGCCGCCGAGGTCGAATGAGCGGATCACCACCGGGTTTCCCGGGAACGCTGCGGCAATGCGGCGGAAGTAGTCGGTCTGCTCGTTCTCGGTGGGCAATGTCGCCCGGCCGGTCAGCAGGAATTCCGTCCTGAGGAGACCGACCCCCTGTGCGCCCATCCGCACCGCCGGCTCGATCTCCTCCGGGAGGTCCACGTTGCCCATCAACCGGATCGGGCGCCCCGACGGCGTCACCGCAGGCTGGTCGACGACGGCCTCGAGCTGCATCTCCAGGCGGTGCCGCCGGCTGACCTGCACCCGGGCCTCTTCGAGCTCGCTCCGATTCGGCTCGAGCGTGATCGTTCCGCTCTGGCCATCGAGCAGCAGCATGGTGCCGGCGGGGATCTGGGTGACCGCGCCGACCGCGCCCATCACCGCGGGGATGCCGAGGGAGTGCGCGAGAATCGCCGCATGCGCGGTACGGGTGCCCTCCTCGCTCACCACGCCCACGACGTGCTCGCGGTCGAGCTGGACGGTGAGACCGGGAGACAGCTCGTGGGTCACGACGATGACATGCTCATCGACGGGGACCGACCACGGTTCCGGGCCGGAGCGGCCCATGAGCTGATTGAGCATGCGAAGCTGGATGGCGTGCAGGTCGGCCAGCCGCTCACGCAGGCGCGCCGCGCCCGACCAGAGATTGCGAAGCTCGAGTGCCTTGAACTCGAAGGCGGTTTCGGCACTGAGCTGGTTCTTCCTGATGAGGGTCTCGACGGACGCCAGAAAATCGACGTCCTGCGCCATCAGGATCTGCGCGTCGAAAATCCGCGATTCCTCGGGTCCGGCGCGTTCGAGCACGCGACCACCGAGGACGTGGAGATCGGCGACGACGTGCTCCACCGCGGTGCGGAGCCGGTGCACTTCGTCTTCGACCTGGTCGGGTCGTACGGCCCGGTCGGGCACCTCGGGGAAGTCCCAGCGCACCACGAGGGCCGGAGCACAGGCCACGCCAGGCGATACGCCGATGCCCCTGATCACCCGGGACATCACGGCTCCCCGAATCCGCCGGCCACCAGCTCCGCCAGCGCGGTGACCGCCTGCTCCGCGTCGACCCCATCGGCGCGAATGGTGATCGAGCTGCCGCATTCCGCGGACAGCATCATCACCCCCATGATGCTCTTGCCATTCACGCCCACTCCTTCCCTCGCGATCTCGATATCCGCGGCGAAGCTGCTGGCCAGCCGGACGATGCGGGCCGCGGGCCGCGCATGGAGGCCGTCACGGTTGACGATGACCGCCTCGCGCTCGATCACAGTCCGACCCGGCGGAACAGGAGCAGCAGTAGCATGGCGAGTAGCGTGAACCGGACGGTGTTGAGCCCCGGACCGAACCACCGGGTGACCATCACGCCCACGGCGGCGAGCGCCAGTGCCCCGAGCCCGCCGGGCCATCCGAAGCCGCGGAGGAACCAGCCCGCCACCAGCGGGATGGCGACACCGACGGTAAACCCCGCGACCGGCCCCACCCTCGCCACCGCGCGAGGCACCCACGAGGCGCTGATCGCCGCGCCCACCTTCATGCCGGCATCGAATCCGGTGCGCAGCGACCAGATGGCGGTGGCGAGACGAAACAGGTTGTACACGATGAGCAATCCGACGATCGCCCACCAGCCCGCCCCCAGTACGACGGCCGCGAGCGCCGCGCCCACCAGCGCCGGCACCGCGCCAGTCCAGAACAGCTCGTCCCCGAGGGCGCCGAGCGGGCTGCAGAGTGCGGTCCGAAGCCGCGCGATCTGGTCGCCCGGCACCGCTTCGTATTCGGCGCGGGTCGTGGCGCCAAGTGCCAGGCCCGCAAGATTGGGATTGCAGTTGAAGAACTCCGTCGACCGCACGATGGCCTCGCTGTGGCGCACCGGGTCGACCGTCTTGAGATCCTCGAGCAGCGGCTCCGCCGCGTACCCCATCCCCACACCGAGCATCCGCTCGTAATTCCAGGTGCCCTGCACCGCGAGCAGCCGGAGCAGTGCCCGCCATCCGCCCGTCATGTCAGCACCGCGAGGAGTACGCCCACCGCCGCACCGCCGATGAGCCAGCGGAGGCGGGCACCGCGACCGGCACTCCGGACGGCGCCGCTGATCGCTGCCGCAAGCGCGCCGCCGACCGCCACCAGACTCAGGCCCACCGCCGTCTGGCGGGCGGTCGGCATGACCCGGGCGATCAGCCAGGCGGCCGCGAGCCCGACCACGGTGAGTACCGCGCCGCGAAGCGCGTCCCGCAGAAGTCCGCCGTATTGCAGGCGGCGAATGGCGCTGCTTCCTCCCGCGGCCAGGGCCGCCGCACGCCGCTGAATCGCACGAGCGTTCCACCGCCGCACGAACTGGAGACTCCACCCGCCGATCACCGAGAGGACGAGGCCGAGTAGCGCGCTGACGCCGAGCCCGAATTCCCACGGCGCGTGGGCGGCGAGCGCCGCGGCGACGACCGTCGCCGGCCCGTAGTCGGGGTAGCGCACCGCGCCGATGGGGAGCACATCGAGCGCGAAACACTCGAATAACACGCCCATCCGGAGTCCCGCTTCGAGGTCTCCGGCAATCCAGCCCGCCACCGTCCCCGCCACCAGAGGCCGCGACAGCAATCCCTGGGGGACACTCACCAGATCAAGCGCGACCACCATTCCCCAGACGATCAGCAGCAGGGCGCCGTGCAGCTGCAGCTCGATCATGACAACGACCTCAGCGGCACCGGTGCGCTCGTGGGCAGGTCCTGGGCGCGAACGTCGGCGCCGGCGGCCTCGAGCGCGAGCAGGGATCGCAGCTCATCGTCAGTCAGATAAAGATAGGGCAGCCGCTCGCGGCGCCCCGCGCGATGATGGATGCCACCGAGGTTGACCTCATGGATCGAGGAGGGGCTGGCGGCGTGCAGCGCGATCATGCTCGGCAGGTCGCCGGTGAGGATGAGCGTGCGCCGCGCGCCGCTCTGCCACTCCGCGAGGTGGGTCGAGGCGTCGGCGATCGTCGTGAAGCGCACCTCGATTTCGGGCGGCACCGCCATGCGATACAGGTCCTGCTCCCATTGGCTCGCGGCCACCGTGTCGTCGACCAGTACGATCAGCTCGATGGCCAGCGAGCGTCCCCATCCGATGACGACCTGGCCGTGCACCAGCCGGTCGTCCACGCGACACAGCACGATCGGCATCAGCGCGTCCCGATCGCCTTGCCGCCGGCGTCCGCTGCGCGGGCCGCCGCCTCGCCGGCCGAGAGGGAGCGATGAAAGACGAAATCCACCAGCATGGCGAGATTCACTCCGGTGACCACCCTGACGCCCGCCGCCTCACGCAATCGGTTGAGCACGGCGAAGAGACAGGAGCCGCTCGACAGATCGACGAAGACGACGGAAGGAGCGCCGTCCACCGCCTCCGCCACTCGCTGCTCGAGCGTGCCCCGGTCGCAGTCGGTGTTGGAGATCGGCATCAGCGCCCCTCGCACGCCGCTGATCTGCTCGGCCGCGTCGACCAACGCTCCCGCGAGTTTCCCGTGGCAGACGACGACGCCTCGCAGCTCGTCACTCATAGTCTTCCTGGAGATACTCCCGCACGCCCTTTTGCTCCTTCATGCGCTTGATGAGTCGCGCGTTGAACGTCGCGGCAACATCGACCCCGGAATAACGGAGGAGATGCATCATCGCAACAACCTCCGAGATGACCGTAATGTTCTTCCCCGGATTGAGCGGCACCACGACCCTCGGGAGCGCCACGTCCAGAATGATCGTCTCCTCCTGCGAAAGCCCGGTCCGGTCCGCGTCCTTGGCGGTGTCCCACGCTTCGAGCTGAACCACGACTTCGATGCGCTTCTGCTGGCGCACCGACCGCGCCCCGAAGAGGGCCGGGATGTCGATCAGGCCGATGCCCCGAATTTCCATGTGATGGGCGGCGAGCTCGTGGCCGCGACCGATGAGGACGTCGTTGCCCCGCCGCGTCACCTGCACGACGTCGTCCGCGACGAGCCGGTGGCCCCGCTCGACCAGGTCGAGCACACACTCGCTCTTGCCGATGCCCGACCGGCCCACGAACAGCAACCCCACGCCGTACACATCCGCCAGCGAGCCATGCAGCGTGGTGCGTGGCGCGAACGCCTCCTCGACGATCGGCTTGACCCGCCGATAGAACTCGGCCGTCTTGAGCTTGCTGCGCAGCACCGGCACCCCGCGGGCGCGGGCAAGCTCCAACAGCTCCGGCGGCACGTCCTGGCCCTTTGTGACGAAGATGCAGGGCAGCTCGAAGCTGAAGAATTTCTCGAGCGCGATCTGACGCTGCTCGGGACTCAACGAGTTGAGATAGGTGATCTCGGTTTCGCCGAGGACGTGAATGCGGCTCGGCGCAAACCGCCCCGTGTACCCCGCCAGCACCAGCCCGGGACTCGCCACTTCGGCCTCCGGCATCTGCCGGTCGAGCCCGAGATCGCCGGTGAGCGCTTCGAGCTGGAGCGGATCGCCCCGGCGGGAGAGGAAATCGCGCAGGCGCAGCATCAGGCCGGCGGCGCCTGGGGCGCCCGCGTGCGGCGCGGGTACGGCGAGCGCTTCTCGAGCTGGCGTCGCAGTTTGTCCTCGGCGCGATCGAGGGCGCTGCGATGATCGGCGGCCTCGCCCCGCGCCACCAGCAGCTCGCCGCTCGAGAGGTGCAGCCGCAGCTCGGCCCGCTGCGACGGTCCTTCCACATCGAACACGATCGCCGATTCGACCGGTCTCGAGGCCAGGTTGCCGAGCCGCTCGACGACGCTGAGCGCGCGCTCCTTCAGGGCGATGGAGATCTCGCAGTGGCGGGCGGTGATGGTGGTCTGCATGGCTCCTCCTCCAGGTCAGCGGATCGCCGTGCCGGCGATGATGTCATCGAGGTGTCGTTCGGTGGCGGCGGCGGCGTGCTCCCAGGTGAGCCCCTCCGCGAATCGGCGGGCGGCGACGCCGAGCCGGGTGACCAGATCCGGCGATGCCGCGAGCTCCAGCATGCGGGCGGCGAGCGCTTCGACGTCACCATGGGGCACAAGGTAGCCAGTCTCGCCATGGCGGACGGAATCCCGAAGGCCGGGGCTGTCCGAGGCGATCGAAGGCGTGCCGCACGCGGCCGCCTCGACCACCGTGATGCCCCAGCCTTCCTTGGGCGAAGGAAAGAGGTTTGCCCAGGATGCTCTGAACAGATCGAGCTTCTCGGCGTCAGTCACGAATCCGCGAAAGTCCACGGCGTCCACCTGGCCCTGCTCGCTCGCGAGCCGCCGCAGTTCGTGCAGGTAGTCACCGGCCCCCGCCACGACGAAACGGAGATCCGGTCTGACTCGCCTGGCGGCGGCGAGCGCGGCGATCGCGAGCCCTATTCCTTTATAACGCTTCAACCGTCCAACGTACAAGAAGGTCGGTGTCGGCGTGCGCCGTCCATTCGGATCGGGAGTCAGGTGCACGCTGTCCACGCCCGGGTGGATCACGCGGATGCCCGCGGCCGGAATGCCGCGTCCGATCAGATCATCCCGCGTGCTCTCGCTGATCACGTGAAAGGCCGAATCTCTGTAGGCCGCCGGGAGCGGCCGCTCCGCGAGCCACACCGCGGCGGCCAGCGGCCACGGGGCCTCCTCGAAAACCGTCTCCCCGAAAAGGTGCGGCACGATGGCGCAGAAGGGCACGCCCTGGCGCGCGAGGAACAGGGGAACCTTGTTGATGTCCTCGACGAGGACATCGGGCCGCTCGACGCGAATCGCCCGCCGTACGGCGCGACGGCCGAGGAAGGCGAAGGTGTTCCGTCGTCCCACGCGTCTGACCGCGATACCGCCCACCATCGCCGACCCCGGTGCCCCAGCCCACCCCGAGCACACCATCCTCACCCGGTGCCCCGCCGCGGCGAGCCGGCCGAAGATCTCGAACAGGTGGACCTCCGCTCCCCCCGCCTGCGGATTCTCACGATCCTGCCAGTTGACGAGCAGGACATTCAGCGGCATCGATCGAGCCCGGCGCTCACAACCGTCCGCTGGCGTGCGCGATTGCGTCGAGCACGCCGTTGACGAAGCCCGGCGCTCTCGCACCGCCAAACCAGTGCGCGAGCCGCACGGCTTCGTCGATGGCCACCTTGGGCGGCACCGTGCCACACCGCAGTTCGTGGATGCCGAGCCGGAGGATATTCCGTTCGACCACGGCCATCCGGTTGAGCCGCCAGTTGTCGCTCGCGCGCTCGGCTTCGGCGTCGAGCGCGCGGACGTCGGCCACGACGCCGTTGGCCAGCGCCTCCGCGCGATCGAGAATCGCCGGCTCGGGCCCGGTCAGCCGCGAAACGCCGGTGGCGATCGACGTGATGCCGGGTCCACCCTGCAATTCCCACGCATAGAGAAGTTGCAGCGCGCGCGCACGACTCTTGGTTTCAGGTCTGAGCATCGGAACCGCGCATCTGCGCGATGACGTCGGCCGCCCCGAGGGCCGCGGCGGCGGCCTCGTGCCCCTTGTTGCCCGCGACACCGCCGGCACGATCGATGGCCTGCTGCAGGGTGTCCACCGTGAGCACGCCGAATCCCACCGGCACACCCGTCCGCAAGGCCACGTCGGTGAGGCCGCGAGCCGCCTCGCCGGCGACGTACTCAAAGTGCGGGGTGTCTCCCCGGATCACGGCGCCGAGCGCCACGACACAGGCGTAGCGGCCGCTGCCGGCCGCCACCGCCGCCACGACCGGCAGCTCGAAGGCGCCGGGCACATGCACGACATCGACGTCGTCACGGGAGACACCCGCCTCATGACAGCACCCGAGCGCGCCCTCAAGAAGGCGCGAAGTGATCAGCTCGTTGTAGCGGCTCACGAGGATCGCCACGCGCCCGGTAGGGCGGAGGCGGAAGGAAGAGTCGGGCACAGGCTCAGTGGGCGAGAAGGTGGCCGAGCTTGTCGCGCTTGACCTGGAGGTACCCGCGATTCTCCTGGTTCGGATCGGCGAGAAGCGGGATGCGCGCCGTGATCTGCAGTCCATATCCCTCGAGTCCGACGAGCTTTCGCGGGTTGTTCGTCATGACGCGAATGGAGGAAAGGCCGAGGTCGCGGAGAATCTGCGCGCCGATTCCGTAATTGCGGAGATCCGGCGCGAATCCGAGACGCTCGTTGGCCTGCACCGTGTCCGCGCCGGTGTCCTGCAGCGCGTAGGCGCGCAGCTTGTTGAGCAGCCCGATGCCGCGGCCCTCCTGGTCGAGATACACGATGACGCCCCGTCCCTCGCGCGCGATCAGCTCCATGGCGCGATGAAGCTGGATCCCGCAGTCGCACCGCCGGGAGCCGAAGACATCGCCGGTGAGACACTTGGAGTGCATGCGCACGAGGACATCCTGCCGCCCGCTCACCTCGCCGAAGACCAGCGCGATGTGCTCGGCGTGGTCGACGTCGTTCTGGTAGCCGATGATCGTGAACTCGCCGAACTCGGTGGGCAACCTCGCCTCGGCGACGCGATGAACCAGCTGTTCCTTTTGCAACCGATAGGCGACGAGCTGGGCCACCGTGACGAATGTCAGCTGATGCTGCCGGGAGATGGCTTCGAGGTCCGGGCGCCGCGCCATCGATCCGTCGGGATTGAGAATCTCACAGATCACCCCCGCGGGAACCAGCCCGGCGAGACGGGCGAGATCCACGCTCGCCTCGGTCTGCCCCACCCGCTGCAGCACGCCTCCCGGGCGCGCGCGAAGCGGGAAGATGTGGCCCGGGCGGCGAAGGTCGGAGGGAACGGTGGCGGGGTTGATGGCGACATGGATGGTGGTGGAGCGGTCGCTCGCCGAAATGCCGGTCGTGACGCCGAACCGGCGTTCCGCATCGATGCTCACCGTGAACGCCGTGGAGAGCTCCTCGGTGTTCCGCTCCGCCATCTGCGGAAGGCCGAGCTGATCGCAGCGCTCGCCTGTCAACGCGAGGCAGATGAGGCCACGACCGTGCAGCGTCATGAAATTGATCATCTCGGGCGTGACGAGCTCGGCCGCGCAGACGAGGTCGCCCTCGTTCTCACGGTCCTCGTCATCGGCCACGATGACGATTTTCCCGTTGCGCATATCCTCGATTGCCTGCTCGATGGTGCCGAAAGTCATGAAGCCCCGCCCAGCAAGTGTCTTACATATTTCCCGATCGTATCGGCCTCGAGATGTACCCGGTCGCCGGGGTGCAATTGACTCAAGGTGGTGTGCCGTAAAGTAAACGGGATCAGGGAGATCTGAACGACGCCGGGCGCCGGCAGCGCGTTGACGGTGAGGCTCACCCCGTCCACCGTGATGGAGCCGAGGGGCATCGAGACCAGCGCCACATCAGCGGGCACGCCGATGTCCAGGAGGCGCGCATCGTCGTGGTCCGTGATGGACTGCACCGTACCCACTCCGTCGACGTGGCCCTGTACGAGGTGTCCGCCGAGCCGGTCGCCCACCTGGAGCGCGCGCTCCAGATTTACCACTCGCCCGACTTCGTAAGTATCGAAGACAGTACGCGCTATGGACGTTCGTATCACGTGACACTTGAAGGTGCCTGCCGCGACCTGCTCCACCGTCAGGCAGGCACCGTTCACCGCGATGCTTTCCCCTTCCCGCACATCGGTCCACGGGAGGGTGATGGAAAGCGCGAGGCCGGCAGCGGTCCGATCAACGGTTGTGACGGTCCCCGTCGCCTCGATGATTCCGGTGAACATCAGATGCGGTCCAGCACGAGCAACGTGTCCTCCCCAAGCGCCCGGCGCTCGCTCACGCTCCACCGTGTGGCCTCGCCCAGCGCGCTCCCTGGCAGCCCCGCGGTAGCGGGTACGGCGCCCATGCCGAGCCAGAGAGGGCTCTGGACCCAGTAATAGCGATCCACGAGACCCGCCGCCAGCAATGCTCCCGCGAGCCGGCCTCCGCCTTCCACCAGCAATGAGTCCACCCCGCGCGTCCGGAGAGTGCGCAGCGCCGAGAGGAGATCGGCGCTGCGGATGACCTCCACGCCCGCGGCTTCGGCGGGAGCGAGGATGGAGGAGCTGGCGCCGGGCGCGACGATCGCCACCGTGGGCGTCTCCCTCGCCGTCCTGACCACAGTGAGGGCGGGGGGAATGTCGCCGTCGGCCGCAAACACGATGCGCAGCGGGCTCGTCTGCGGCTGCAGGGGCCCTCGCACGGTGAGCGACGGATCGTCCGTGCGGGCCGTGACCCCGCCGACCCCGATCGCGTCGAACCCCGCCCTCAGCCAGTGAACGAACCCACGCGCCTCGGCGCCCGAGATCCAGCGCGAGTTTCCGTTCGCATCGGCGATACGCCCGTCGATGGTCGTCGCCAGCTTCAAGGCGACGAACGGCCGGGCCGGTTCCCTGAGGTGGTGCAGGAAGATGGCATTCTGCGCGGCCGCGGCGCGCTCGAGGAGTCCGATCTCGACCTCGACGCCCGCGGCGCGAAGGCGAGCTGCACCGCCGGCCGCGACAGGATTGGGATCGGCCATTGCCGCCACCACGCGGCGCACGCCCGCGGCGATCAGCGCCTCGGTACAGGGCGGCTGCTTCCCCTGGTGCGTACAGGGCTCGAGCGTGACGACGGCCGTTGCGCCGCGCGCCGCCTCACCCGCGGCTGCGAGTGCGGCGGCCTCCGCGTGAGCGCCGCCGAACTCGGCGTGCCACCCCTCGGCCACGACGTTGCCGTCTCTCAGCAATACCGCGCCGACGAGAGGATTCGGCTGTACCCGTCCCCAGCCTTTCCAGGCGAGGTCGAGGGCACGAGACATCGCCTCGCGCTCGTCCATCTTCGTCAGCCCCGCGTGAATCGGACCGCGGTCGTTCCGCGGCGGATCTCACCCATTGGCCAGGTGACCACCCCGTCGGCTCGCGCGGCCGCCTGCGCCACCGGGAGCGCATCCGCCGGCAGCACGGCGATGAATCCCACGCCGAGATTGAAGACGTCGCGCATTTCTTCGGTCGAGACTTCTCCCGCCCGCTGCAACGTGGCGAAGAGCGGCGGGGGCTCCCAAGCGGCGGGGTCCACCACCGCTTCACAGCCGGCGGGCAATATGCGCACCAGGTTGCCCGGTATTCCACCGCCGGTGATATGGGCCATGCCGTGGATCCGGCCGATGACGGGCATCACGCTGCGGAAGTAGCTGCGGTGAACGGCGAGCAGCGCGTCCGCGACGGTGAGGCCCGTCGCCGGCAGTGCATCGCCCACACCGAGGGCCATTCGCTCGAACACGATGCGCCGGGCCAGCGTGTACCCGTTGGTGTGCAGACCGGTGGATGCATAGCCCAGGAGCACATCACCCGGGACGATCGCATCGCCGTGGATCGCCGCGGCCTCTTCGACGATGCCGACGATCGTCCCGGCCAGATCGTACGTTCCTGCCCGATAGAGGCCGGGCATCTGGGCGGTCTCGCCTCCGGCGAGCGCCATCGCGTGGTGACGGCAGCCTCGGGCGATCCCCTCGACCAGCGCGGCGATCTGTGCGACGTCGAGCCCCGAGCCGGCAACGTAGTCCATGAAGGCGATGGGCGTGGCGCCGTGAACGAGGATGTCGTTCACGCTGTGATTGACGAGGTCCTCTCCCACCGTATCGAAGCGACCCGCCTGAAGCGCCACCAGCACCTTGGTGCCGACGCCGTCGGTGCTCAACACCAGCGTCGGCTGGTGCATTCCCGTCGGTATCCGCACCATTCCACCGAAGGCGCCCACCCGGCCGACCGAAAGCGGCGTCCGGGTGGCGGCAACGAGCTCGCCGATCCGTGCTTTCGCCGCATCGGCCCCCGCGAGATCCACTCCCGCCGAGGCGTACTCGCTCACGGCAGCTCCACGGCGAGCTCGACGTGGGTGAGATCCTGAAAGGCGCGCGCGCGCGACTCGACGTCAGCAAGGGTGATTCCTTCGAAGCCGCGGATGCCGAACTGTTCCACGGCAAAGGACCCCATGGTGGCGCCGTAGACCATTGCGCGCCGCAGATTCTCGTCGGACACCTCGCCCGTGCGGGCGAGGTACGCCATGAATCCGCCGGCGAATGCGTCGCCTGCTCCGGTAGGATCGAACACCGTTTCGAGCGGAAAGGCGGGAACGTAAAACGTGCGATTGGAGCCGATGAGCAGCGCGCCATGCTCGCCCTGCTTGATGACCACGCGGCTCGGCCCGTGGCCCAGAATCCACTTTCCGGCACGATGGATGTTCCAGTCCCCGCTCAGCTCCCGGGCCTCGCTGTCGTTCACCATCAGGACGTCCACGCGGGCGAGGAGATCGAGCAGAGCCTGCTTCTTGCCCTGGATCCAGTAATTCATCGTGTCGCAGACGACCATCTTCGGCCGCTGGACCTGCGACAGAACTCCGAGCTGAAGCTCGGGGTCGATGTTGCCCAGGAACAGAAACTCCGCCGAGCGAAACTTCTCCGGCAGCTTGGGCTGGAAATCGGCGAAGACCCCGAGGCGCGTCTCCAGCGTTTCCCTGCTCTGCAGATCGTAGGAGTACTTCCCTTTCCAGCGAAAGCTCTCGCCCTCGGCGTGCTCCACCCCGGACCAGTCGATTCCCCGCGGCGCGAGCCGTTCCAGCTCCGCGAAGGGATAGTCGCTCCCCACCACGCCCACTACCTGCACCGGATGGAGGATCGACCCCGCGATGCTGAAATACACTGCCGAGCCGCCGAGTGCGTCGGCGGTCTCGCCGAAGGGCGTGAAAATGGAGTCGAGGGCGATGCTGCCGACCACGAGCAGGCTCATCGGTTCACATCCGGTCCGGGGCGGAAATACCGAGCAGGGTCAAAGCGTTGGCGAGGGTGATCCGCGCCGCCCGCGCCAGGAGCAGGCGGGCCTGCTCGGTCGCGGGGCCTTCGGGGGCCCCGACCGCACGGGTATGGTGATACCAGGAATGCACCGCCGTGGCCAGCTCGTGGAGATACACGGTGACCCGGTGCGGCTCGCGCTCACGCGCGGCCTTCTCCACGACTTCGGGGAGGAGGACCAGCTTCTTGAGAAGCTCGAGGTCCTGGGGCGTCGGCAACGCGGACGGATCGAGCGTGCCTGCCACCGACTCGGGCGCGCGGTCGGCGGTGCGGAAGATGCCGCTCAGGCGCGCATGCGCCATCTGGACATAGAAGATCGGATTTTCGTCGTTCTGCTTGAGCGCCTGGTCGATGTCGAACACCATCGGGGTCTCCCCCTTGGTGCGCAGGAAGTAGTACCGGGCGGCGTCCACGCCGACTTCCTCGTAGAGATCGCGCAGGGTGACGAACTGCCCCGACCGCTTCGACATCTTCACCTCTTCACCCGACCGTTCGACCTTCACGAGCTGTACCAGCGCCACGTCGAAGAATTCGGCCGGGTAGCCGAGCGCCTGAAGCACCGCGCGCATCCGCGGGATGTAGCCGTGGTGATCCGCTCCCCAGACGTCGATGGCGCGATCGAAGCCCCGATCGTGCTTGTCGATATGATAGGCAATGTCGGGAACGAGGTAGGTGTAGCTCCCATCGCCCTTTCGAAGCACGCGGTCCTTGTCGTCGCCGAACTCCGTCGTCCTGAGCCAGAGCGCGCCCTCGGCGTCGTAGGTGAGCCCGCGCTCGGCGAGCAGGGCGAGTGCGCGATCGACCTTGCCGTCCTCGTACAGCGACTGCTCGGAGCTCATCACTTCGAACCGGACGCCGAACTCGAGGAGATCGCGATCCTGCTCTTCGCGCTGGATCTGGAGCGCCAGCTCGCGGCAGCGGGGGACGCCCACCTCCGGAGGCAGGTCGGCAAAGGCGCGGCCTTCGCGCGCCAGCACCAGGCGGGCGTTGTCGCGCAGATACTCGCCAAAGTAGCCACCCTCGGGTATCACCCCCGGTCGGCCCACTTCTTCCTGGACGCGGGCCCACAGGCTTTGCGCGACGCGGTCGATCTGGAGACCGGCATCGTTGATGTAGAACTCGCGCGTGACCGCATGGCCGGTCCACTCGTGCAGCGCGGCGATGCCATCTCCCAGCGCGGCGCCGCGGCCGTGGCCGACGTGGAGCGGTCCGGTGGGATTGGCGGAGACGAACTCGATGTTCACCCTGAGCGGGGCATCGGCAACCGAGCGACCGTAATTCGACCCCTCGGCGAGAATGCGCCCGTGCGCGATGGTGAGCTGATCCTGCGCCAGCCAGAAGTTGATGAAGCCGGGGCCGGCGATCTCGGTGCGCGCCACGAGCGTCGGGGGGAGCCGGAGCTCTTCGAGCACGCGCTCGGCGGTCTTCCGCGGGTTGGCGCGCTCCTGCTTCGCCAGCACCATCGCGAGATTGGTCGCGAGATCGCCGTGGCCGGCGTCGCGCGGGCGTTCCAGCACGAACTCCACCCCGTCGGCGCCGAGCCGCGTCGCCACCCGCGAAAGCTCGGCGCGGAGCGCGTCACTCACTCGCCGGAGGCCTTCGTCTTCGTCTTGGGGGAGGGAGGCTCGGCGGCCCCGGTCTTCGGGGCGTCCTTGCCCGGCTTGCCGGTCGCGTCAGGCTTGGGGGTGGAATCGGCCGATGGCTGCGTCGGGTCCTTTCGCGGTCCCTTGCCGTCCTTGCCGTAGTCGGTGATGTAGAAACCGCTGCCCTTGAAAACCAGCCCGGCCCCACCCGAGATCTTGCGGACCGCCGGCTTGCCGCACACGGGACACTTGGCGCGGGGCTTGTCCGTCATCTTCTGGAACTTCTCGAAGACGTGGCCTTCGGGGCACTCGTACTCGTAGGTCGGCATGGTCTCTCGCTGAGGTAAACAAAACCAGCATGTAAACTTAGATCAGTACCCGGGGGGGTTCAAGGAGAGCGCCTACCGCCCTCCCGCCTTGTACACTCCCCAGACCTCCCTGAGCGCGTCGCTGATCTCACCCAGCGTCGCCCGGGCGCGCACCGCCTCGAGTATCGTCGGCATGAGCGGCGTCACGCCGGCCGCGGCGTTGCGAAGGTCCTCGAGTCGCGCGCGCACCGCCGCTCCGTCCCGCGTCCGTCTGACCTCGGCGAGCCTCGCGCGCTGTTCCCCCTCCAGCGCCGAGAAATCGGGAGCCTCGATGGCCGGTGCAGGCGACTCATCGGTGAATCGATTCACGCCGACGACCACCATCGCTCCGGATTCCTGCGCCTGTTGCACCGCGTACGCGCTCCTCGCGATGGCCTCCTGAAAGAATCCTCGCTCGATCGCCCTGGCGGCGCCGCCGAGCTCATCGACCTGCGCGATCAGCTGGCGGGCCCCCTCCTCGAGCTCGTCGGTGAGACGCTCGACGTAGTAGCTCCCTCCGAGCGGGTCCACCACCTCGGGAACCCCGCTCTCGTATCCGATGACCTGTTGCGTGCGCAGGGCCAGCGTCGCTGATTCGGCGGTTGGCAGTGCCAGCGCCTCGTCGTACCCGTTGGTGTGGAGTGACTGGGTACCGCCCAGCACCGCGGCCAGCGCCTGGAGCGTGACGCGTACGACGTTCGTGAGCGGCTGTTGCGCCTGCAGCGTGACACCGCCCGTCTGGGTATGGAAACGAAGGCGGGCGGTCGCGTCGCCGGCACCGAAGCGCTCGCGAACAAGCCGTGCCCATAGCCTTCGGGCGGCCCGGAACTTGGCCACCTCTTCGAACAGATCATTGTGGCTGGCGAAGAAGAAGGAGAGTCGCGGTCCGAACACATCGATGGCGAGCCCCGCCTCCGTGGCGACCCGAACGTATTCGAGCGCATTGGCCAGGGTGAACCCGACCTCCTGCACGGCGGTGGCTCCCGCTTCCCGCATGTGATAGCCGCTGATCGAAATCGGATTGAAGCTCATGCCCTCGTCGGTCACGAACCGGAAGATGTCGGCAACGAGCCGAAGCGACGGACCCGCGGGATAGATATACGTTCCGCGCGCCACGTACTCCTTCAGCACGTCGTTCTGCACGGTGCCGGTGAGTTTGGCGCGGGGCACGCCCTGTTCCTCGCCGGCCACGACATACATCGCCAGCAGGATAGCGGCGGTGGCGTTGATGGTCATCGAGGTCGACACCTGGTCGAGCGGGATGTCGCGGAAGAGCGTCTCGAGGTCGTCCACCGTATCGATCGCGACGCCGACACGGCCCACCTCGCCGTGCGCCATCGGATGATCGGAGTCGTAGCCCATCTGGGTGGGAAGATCGAACGCGGTGGAGAGTCCCATCTGCCCGGCGGCGAGAAGCTGCCTGAACCGATGGTTGGTTTCCTGCGCGGTGCCGAACCCGGCATACTGGCGCATCGTCCAGAGCCGGCCGGCGTACATCGTGGGATACACGCCACGCGTGAACGGAAACTCGCCGGGCGCGCCGAGATCGCGTACCGGATCGCCGGCCCAGTCGTCGGGGCCGTAGATCCGCTTCACAGCGACGGCTGGGCCGTGGCGCCGCTGATCCGGGACGCCGCCTGCCGGATGGTGTCGGCCACGAAACCCACGTCCTCCCGCGACCCGATCACGAGCGGCGTGCGCTGGTGCAAATGATGGGGAACGATGTCCAGGATGCGATTGACACCATCGGTGGCACTTCCCTCCGCCTGCTCGGCGATGTAGGCCATCGGGCTCGCCTCATACAGCAGCCGCAGCTTGCCGCCGGGATTGCGGGTATCGGCCGGATACAGGAAGACGCCCCCGTTGACCAGGTTGCGGTGGAAGTCGCCCACGAGCGAACCGATATACCGACTGTTCTTCGCTTCCATCACGCCGGGTTGATCACCCTTGAGGCCGCGTACGGCGAGCTGCATCGGCCTGTCCCACCGCCCGAAGTTGCTCTCGTTGACGCTGTAGTAGGTGCCGATGCGGGGTGTGATGATCCTCGGGTGGGAGAGGAGGAACTCGCCGATCGTCGGATCGAGCGTAAACCCGTGCACTCCCTGGCCGGTGGTGTACACCAGCATCGTACTGGAGCCATACATGACGTAACCCGCCGCGACCTGCCGGCATCCAGGCTGCAACACGTCGGCCGACGTGCCGCGCCCCTCCAAGCTGAGACGCCGGTAGATACTGAAAATCGTGCCGACCGCGGCGTTCACATCGAGGTTGGACGAGCCGTCGAGCGGATCGAAGAGCACCGCATACTTGCCCACGCCGTATTCCGGCGGAACCGGGATGATCTCCTCGTCTTCCTCGGAGGCCATGACACACACCCGGCCGGTGTGATTCAGACAATTCTTGATGGTCTCATTGGCCAGGACGTCGAGCTTCTGCTGGATCTCACCCTGCACGTTCCTGACGCCGTCGGTCCCGAGGATGTTGACCAGGCCCGCGCGGCGAATGGCCGCGGCAATGATTTTCGTTGCGAGCGCGATATCGTAGAGCAGATTCGAGAGCTCACCCGTCGCTTCGGGGTAGCGATCTTCCTGATCGAGAATGAAGCGCTCGATAGTCGTGACGGACGTCTGCACGAATCCCCCGGGAGGTGAGAAAAGGCGTCGAACGAGTCGAACCAATCGAGTGCCGTCAGCGAACGTCCCAGGACGTCGTCCGGCCGCGGGACCGAATCGTCATCCGCTCGCCGTCCGTCGTAATGCTGATCGTGCCCTCGATATCGGTCCTCAGAACGTCGATCCGATGTCTGGAGAGCCGGGCGAGCGTCGGCGGCGACGGGTGGCCGTAATCGTTTCGACCGACCGAGATGATGGCCGCCCTGGGGCGCAGCGCGTCGAGCCATGCATCACCCGTGCTGCCGCGGCTTCCGTGATGCCCGACCTTGAGCACGTCCACCGCGCGGAGCGTCCCCGCCATCGCCGACTCGGCGGGAAACCCGGCGTCACCGGCGAGGAGGGCCTGAAAGGCGCCGTACTCGACGAGGAGCACCAGGGAGTCCTCGTTGACGTCCTCTCCCCACCCCGCCCAGGCGGGCGACGGGTGCAATACCGTGAAGGTGACGCCATCCAGGGTAAAGCGCTCGCCGGCGCGCCCAGGGTGCCAGGCGATTCCTTTCTCCTGCAACTCCGAGAGAAAGGCGCGGTAGCGAGGGTCGGGCACCAGGTCGCCCGGCTCGAGCACCAGGCCCGCTGGGAAGCGGTCGAGCACCGCCGGCACCCCACCCAGATGGTCGGCGTGTTCATGGGAGACGACGACGAGGTCCAGATTCCGGACGCCCTGGCGGGCGAGAAAGGGCGCCACCACCCGGCGGCCGGCATCGCCCCGGTCGCCGGCGGGGCCGGCATCGACGACGATCCAGTGCCCTGCCGGCGTGCGGAGTACCGCCGCGTCGCCCTGTCCGACGTCGAGAAAATGTAACGCGAGGCCCCCACCACTGGCAGCCGACCCGTGTAGTGCGCCCGGAAGCAGCGCCGCCCAGAGCCCCGCCGCCAAGACCCAGCCGAACCGCCGTCCCGCTTCGACAACGGTATTCCGCAGGGCCATCACCCAGAGACCGAGGCCCAGCGCCAGTACCCACGGGAGGACGGCGACGGGATTCCACGGGTCGACGGCCGAGTGCCCACCCGGGATCGCCGCGCCGGCCATGGCGGCCAGCTCGAGAAGATGGAGCGCGAAGCCAGCGCCGGCCGCGAATGCGCGGGCGGCCACCAGCGACACCGGATAGAGCAGGAGACTGGCCAGTACGCCGGGGACCGCCAGCGCCGCAATGGGAATCGCCACAAAATTGAGCGCGAGCCCCGCGAGCGCGACGGTGCCGAGCGCCGCCGCGGTGATTGGCGCGGTCGCGAGCGTGGCGCCCAACGAGCTTCCGAGCGTTCGCCAACCGAAGCTGGCGCCGAGCGCCGCATCGGACCATCGGCTGAAACGGGACGCGCCCCAGAGCGCGGCAGCGGAGAGCCAGCCGCCGAGGTCGAGGATGGCCCAGGGATCGACGAGCAGCACAATGAGACAGGTGGCCGCGAGCACCGAATCGGCATGGACGTGCCGCTGGCGAATGCGACAGAGCGCCGCAATGGCGGCAAGCGCCGCGGCCCGGGTCGCCGGAGCGGGCCAGCCGAGGAACGCGACGTAGGCGGCACTGGCGCCCGCGGCGATCACGAGCGCCTGAGACCTGCCGGCGCGCAATGATCGCGCGATGAGCAGCACCCACGCGCCGATCAGCCCGACGTGGAAGCCTGAGATCGACAGCAGATGGACGAGGCCGGCGTCGGCGAAGCGCTGCTGGAGCACGGGATCGATGCCGCCGCGCCGCCCGAGAATGAGCGCGTTCACCAGCGGCGCCCTCGCACCGTAGAGCGAGAGGCTCGCCGCGGCGAGGGCCGTCCGGAGACGCGCCTCGATGGACGGCACGCCGGCGGGCGTCCCGATGGAGGTGACCGCGAGCGTCCCTCCGGGTCGGCCCGCGACACCCGGTCTCGGAATCCAGCGGGCGTCGGCCGTCACTTCGAGTCCCGCGGCGAGCGGGTGACGCCGCGGCCACGACGCCGACACTTCCCCCCAACATGGCGCACCGAGCGGTTGGACTTCCACGCGTCCACCATCGGCAGCGGCGGGCTCGACGAGCCGAAGCCGGATCCTGCCGCTTCCCTCCGGAAGCCGTGACGCGCAGCGGGACCGCTCCGCCAGCCATGCCAGCTCGCCGCTCACGCGGCCCAGCATGGCACCGGTGACGAACACGGCGGGGAGGCCCTGGCCCGCCAATGGAGCCACGGAGAGCAGCACGGCCGCGCCGAGTGGTTCACCGATACGCAAGAGGCCGGTCGCGAGACCGGCCCCGTAGGCAAGCGTCAGCAGAATGGCGGGCCGTGGCTTCACCGGCCCACCGCAGCGCCTACGGCTGCGTTGCTCTTCCCTTGCCGCCGCAGCGAGGGGTGACCGAAATGCGCCTGAGCGCCTCCATCATGGCGACGTCGATGGGTGCGCGGCTCTGCTCCTTTTCCAGGCTGACCTCGGTGACGACGGAGCCGGTGCGTCCCGAGACATACCGCGGCTGCACGCGATTGAGCGTGAACACCATGACGTCGTCCTTGCACACCTCGCAGCCGCAGAACTCCGGGAAATGGGCCAGCAACGAGTCGTAGGCCGCAATCACGTGGTCTTCGGCAAGGTTTCGAATCACAGCACCGCCAGTGAGGGCGTAACAACCGCCCCCGTGAAGGTCGAGCCGGTGGTCCCGTTGAGCCGGACCTGGTGGTACTCACCGATGGTATCGGTGGGAAGCTCGAGCAGGACCAGATGGTTGCCGCGCGTGCGTCCCAGCATGAGACCGCCCCGGCGTGCCGGACGTTCCACGAGCACTTCGTGCAGCTCTCCCACCCGGCCAATATTCTTCCGGCGCGCATTGGCGCGCACCGTCTCGATGAGCCGCCCAAGCCGGGCCGACGCGACGTCATCAGGGACGTGATCGTGCAGCCGGACCGCCGGCGTCCCTTCGCGCACCGAGTACTTGAAGGTGTACGCGTCGTCAAAGTCCGCCTCGGTGACGAGCGAGAGTGTTTCCTCGAACTGGGCGTCGGTTTCGCCCGGGAATCCGACGATGATGTCGGTGGACAGGGTGATGCCGGGGATGGCGGTGCGCAGCTCGTGGACGACCTCGAGATAGCGCTCACGCGTGTAGCGGCGCAGCATCCGGCGGAGCACGACGTTCGACCCGCTTTGTACCGGCAGATGCACATGCGCGCAGACCGCCGGCGTGGACGCCATGGCCTCGACGACCAGGGGCGTAAAATCGGTAGGATACGGGCTGGTGAATCGGAGGCGCCTGATGCCGTCCACCTCACCCACGGCCCTGAGCAGATCGGCGAAATCGTGGATTCCATCGTGATAGCTGTTGACGGTTTGCCCGAGCAGCGTGACCTCGGTGGTGCCGCTCCCCGCCAGCATCGATGCTTCGGCGACGACGTCTGACAGCCGGCGGCTGCGCTCGGGGCCGCGGGTATAGGGGACGATACAGAACGTGCACCGGTAGTCGCAGCCGCGCTGTACCGTGACGAACGCGGTGGGACCCGATTCCCGCACCGCCGGCACGTCCTCGTAGTGCTCCCACGGCCGGAATTCGGTGTCCGAAACCCGCTGACCCTGCGTGGCCATGGCGATAATTGCCGGAAGGTTTCGGTAGGCATCGGGGCCGACCACAAGGTCGACCCGCGGCACCCGCTCGAGAAGCGCCGGACCGAGTCGCTGGGCCATGCATCCCACCACTCCGAGCACCGTGCCTGGCTGCTTGTGCCGTTGCAGCTCCCCCATGCGCCCGATCACTCGCTGCTCCGCGTTGTCGCGCACGGCGCAGGTATTGACCAGCATCACGTCGGCCCCCGCCGGCTCATCCACGCGGACGTAGCCTTCCCGGCTCAGCACCCCGAAGAGGAGCTCCGAGTCGGCCACGTTCATCTGGCAGCCGTAGGTTTCGATGTAGAGGCGCTTGGACATGGCAGCAGGGAAAAGGGGGATAGGAAACTGAGAACGGGGAACGGGAACGGATAATGGGGAAATGTAAATGGGAGATCGCGTTCCCGCGTCCCTTCACCGTCCCCCATTCCCACATGTCGACTTCTTTTCCCCGTTCCCCCTTCCCCGCTCTTTACGGTCTCACGGCCACACCCAGCGTGACCACGAAGGCCCGCTCCGAATACGCGCCCGCTGACCGCCAGACGTGCTCCAGACCCAGGTCGATGGCCGCACGCTGCTGGGCGAAACGCATCCCGCTGCCAAGCGAGACGCCAAACTCGGTGGGCTGATCGCCGGGGACGAGCGGAAACGGAAGCGTGCCGTAGCGAACGCCGAACCGGATGGGGCGCCGGTTGGGACGTCGCACATCGGGAATGAACTCCCCGCCCAGCGCGACCTGCACGCTGTTCTCGGCACCGGTGCCGCCCTGCGCGAGCAGGTCGCTGTTGGCGCCCGACCAGGTCCGGTAGAGCAGGCTGCTCGCCAGGTCAAGGGCCGCTGTGGGCCGCCATCTGACGCCGACGCCGAAGGTATACGGGAGATCAACCTGGGCCACCCGGGTGGAGTCCCGGTCGACGATGGCGTGGCCATCCGACCTCGCCGAGGCGGCCAGGGAGAAATTGGGACCCAATGTCCGAACCACTCCCACTTCGACGCCCACGCCGGCATAGGAGATTTCCGCGCTCTGCGAGGCCGGCTGAAAGCTGGAGTCCGCGAAGGCCCGGACCGACGTGATGCGGTTGGACCCCGTGAGGAGGTGAAGCGCTCCACCGAACGCCCACTTGTCGTGAAGCTTGTACGATCCCGCAAACCGCAGGTCGCTCATGCCGCCGCGCGATGAGAACGTGTCGCTGACCGGCACGGCCACGCCACGCAACGCGATCGTATCGCCGCTGGTGAGCGTGAAGTCGCGGCTCGTATAGTTGGAGAAGCTGACGCCGAGTGCGAGCGGGATCTTCTTGAGCGGACCGGACACGCCGAGCTGCGGGAAGCGGCTCTCTCGCACCGATTCGGCACCGGCCGGATTCTCGACATGCCGGTAGTCCTGCAATCCGGTGAATGTCGCCGTGAGTGCTGTCAACGCCGAGAGCGCGGCCGGATTGACGCTCGACTCCGGATCGAACATGCCGAAGGCCCCCCCGCTGGCGACCGCGTGCGCCGAGAGCATCCGGCCCGGATTCCCCAGACCGCGCACGCCGAACTGGGAAGACTGGGCCGCCACAACCGCGGGCACCAGGGTGCAGAGCGAGGCGATCAGAGCTCGACGCACTCAGGGACTCTCGAAGGGGAAGGAAAGGAGGTAGGTGACGTGGAGTTTCGGCGCGCCCACCGGTGAAAGCGCGTTGGTCGAGCCGAAGCGCAGCCGGGTGAACGTGGCGCCTTCCGGCCTCACCCGCAGCGCGATTTCCTCGGGTCGCTCGGAGGACGTCTGCCAGAGCTGCACCATTTTGGTGACGTCGATCCTCACCGTGTCCGAGAATCCCGTGGCCAGCGTGTCCTGCGAGACGAACTGCGCATCGCCGGTGAGCGGGGACTTGGGGCCAAGATCGGAGAGGACAGCCAGCGCCTCGAGTACCGCGGGATCGTTGGCCAGGCCGGGCACCGGCGAGACCAGCACCATCTCCAGCGTGGCCCGGACGACCGACGCGGAGTCCTTGATGCGAGGCGGAAGATCAAATCTGATGAAGGTGCGCGAGGAGGGCTCGCCCCCGATCAGCAGCGTGCCGGGTTGCGCCGCGTACGGAGTCTGGGTGACGAAGCTGTTCGCCTGCGCACCGCGCTGCAACGACTGGTGGAGGATCGCCGTTGCCGTGTCGGGCACGTCGACGGTCACGTAGGTCGTGAACGTGGCGGCGTTGCCCCCGGCGAGCGAGCCGACGCGAATGCCGGTCGGGCTGGCAGCGACGATCTTGAGCCCGATCGAAAGCACGCCCCCCGTGCCTGCGGGAATCGCGACGCGATCGACGTCCGTCCCTCGAAGTACCGTGCTGACCTGTCCCGAGTGGACGGAATCGGGCACGGCGATGCTGTCGATCAGCGCCGCCTCGACCAACTGGGGATCGACGCCCGCAAACGTCGCGGTATCGGGGAGGAGATCGGCAGGGAGTCGATACAGGTAGATCTTGAGCCCGCCGACCAGCGTATCGCGCGCCACGACGTTGACGCCGAGCACCACGGAATCGACGGCATAGGCGCGTGCCGTGTCGCGCACGGAAATGGAATCGAGCCTGGAGCCAAACCGATAGATGGCGCGGTCTTCGGATGCGGGCAGACCGTTCGAGGTGAGCAGCGCGACGCCGCCGCCGCGGGCGACGTACCCCTGCACGCTCTCATCTCCGTCCTGACGCACACTCAGCACGGTGTCGTACACGACGGGCGTGCCTCCGGGGCAGAGCTCGGGGCACTGCCCGGGCGAGGTGAGATGCTCCTGGCACGCAAGCGCTCCCGCCGCGATGGCCGCGACTCCCGCGGCCCAGCGCAACCCCCGGCTCACGAAAGCTGCTCTTTGCCGAAAGCCGAAGGCAACAGCTCCGCCACCGTCCACGATACCGACCGCGAAGGCCCGACGCCGTCGACCCGCAGCCCCGGTCCGAATTCCGCGAGCATCTGGCGGCAGGCGCCGCAGGGCGCGGCCGGCGGATCGACGTCGGAGACCACCACCGCGCGCCGAAACCGATGCGCGCCGGCGCTGACCGCGGCACAGATGGCGGCCCGCTCGGCGCAGATCGTAAGTCCGTATGAGGCATTCTCCACATTGCAGCCAACGTAGATCGCGCCGTCCTCGGCTTCGAGAGCGCAGCCCACCTGGAAATTCGAGTAGGGGGCGTAGGCCCGGCGCTGTACGGCCTGCGCCGCGGCGACGAGAGGATCAATCACTCCATACCTCGGATAGAAACGAGATGCCGGCCGGCAGCGCGGACACACCGAGAAACTCCGCCACCGTCTGGCCCATGTCGGCGAAGGAGGCTCGTCTCCCCAGCGGCACCGGCCGGACGCTCGGGCCAACGACGAGCATGGGCACGACCTCGCGCGAGTGATCGGTGGACGGGGTGGTAGGGTCGTTGCCGTGATCGGCGGTAAAGATAACGAGGTCCTCCTTGTGCACCCCCGCGAGCAGCCGGGGGATGGCGCGGTCGAGCTCCGCCAGGCCCCTGTGAAACCCGGCGACATCGTTTCGGTGTCCCCACGTCTGATCGAACTCGATGACATTCGCCAGGAGAAGGCCCCGGTGCATGGAGGCCATCGCCCCCTCGATCAAGCCATAGGCCTCGGCGTTGGTCGCGGTGTGAATACTCGTGATCCCCCGGCCGGCAAAGAGGTCGTCCACCTTGCCGACACCCACTCGAGGCACATGCTTCTCGGCGAGGCGGTCGAGCAGCGTAGGGCCCGGAGGCGGAAGGCTGAAGTCCTTGCGGTCGGCGGTCCGCACCCAGGCGCCGGGATGGCCCGCGAACGGCCGCGCGATGATGCGGGAGACCCCGTGCCGCCCCTGCAACAACTCACGCGCAGACCGGCAGGCGGCGTACAGCTCGGCCAGCGGTATCGTTTCCACGTGCGCCGCCACCTGGAACACGCTGTCGGCCGAGGTATAGACGATCCACTTCCCGGTGCGCCGATGCTCTTCACCCAGTGCATCGAGTATCTGCGTTCCCGAAGCGGGGCGGTTGCCCAGCACGCCACGTCCGGTGCGCCGTGAAAATTCCTCGATGACCTCGACCGGAAAGCCCTCGGGATAGGTGGGAAAGGGAGCGGGCAGGATCAGGCCGCAGATTTCCCAGTGGCCCGTCGTGCTGTCCTTGCCCGGACTCGACGGCTCGCAGACGCCGTAGGCGGCGCGCGGCGCCGTCGAAGGCCCGATACCCGCCACCGGTGCGCAGTTGCCGAGACCGAGCGCGGAGAGGTTGGGCAGATCGAGCCCGCCCACCGCCATGGCGACGTTTCCGAGCGTGTTGCTGCCACCGTCGCCATAGACACCGCTGTCATGCGCCGGTCCGATGCCGAGCCCATCGAGCACGATAATGGCCGCGCGACGCGTCATGTGGAGGCCACCATCACGATGAGGAGTACAACCGGGGCAACCGAGAGCCCAGCGCGGTGAGGAGCTCGTAGGAGATCGTCCCCGCCGCTCGCGCCTGCTGGTCGAGGGAGACGATTCCGCCGTATACCGTCGCCACATCGCCAATGCTCACGGGCCCCTCGGTCGCGATCATCGTCTGATCCATGGTGACCCGGCCGACCACCTCGGCGGTGTGGCCGCCGACCTCGACCAGTCTCGGAGGTCGGTCCGAGGGACTCGAAGTCTCGCGCGTGGCACGGGGAAATCCGTCGGCGTAGCCGAGCGACAGCGTGGCGATGGTCGATTCGCGCGGGGCGCGCCAGGTGGCTCCGTAGCTTACCGTCCCACCCTCGCGCACCGTCCTCAGCGCTACCACCCGCGCCCGGAGTACGACCACCGTCCTGGGCGTCACGACACCGGCCTCGCCGCCGTAGAGAAAGATGCCCGGCCGGATCAGATCGGCGGCAAAGACCTTCCCCCGGAGCGCCGCCGCGCTATTGGCCGCGTGCACCAGACTGGGCCTTCGAGGCAGGGCCGCCACGACGCCCTGGAGCCGATCCCACTGGGCGCTCACCGAACCGGTGTCGGATTCCGCCGAGTGGAAATGGGTAAACACGCCCTCCCACCCGGGAGCGGTCTCAAGCGATCCGCGCATGGCGGTGAGCGCGGAAAGATCGTCCCAGCGCACCCCGGCGCGGCTCATCCCGGTGTCGACTTCGATGTGAAAGGGCCGAGCCGATCGAGAGGTCCAGGCGGTGAGGGCGACGGGGTCGCCGATGGAGGGCCGAAGATCGTGCGCGAGGTATCGGTCGACCTCGCCTGCGAGCAGTGGGCTGACGACGAGAATCGGCCGGGAAATTCCCGCGGAGCGAAGCCCCGCTCCCTCCTCCACCAGCGCGACACCGAATCCCCAGGGCTCGAGTGGATCGAGTGCCTTTGCGACTTCGATCGCACCCAGTCCGTAGCCGTTAGCTTTGACCATCGGCAACAGGGGCCGTCCGGATACGGCGGCAATCGTGCGCGCGTTCGCGGCCAATGCGGCCAGATCGACGTCCACCCATGCGCGGGTGGTCTCGGGAGTAAAGGGCGTGGTCAAGGCGGCAGGTATCTTATTCGGCGGGGTAGGTAAATGCAAGACAATTCAGCGCTTGGGCGAGCTCTCGCGATGGTGCGGGATCTGCGCGACCGCTGCCCGTGGGACAAGGCGCAAACCCGGGAAACGCTGCGCCCGTACCTCGTTGAGGAAGCGCTCGAGCTGGACGAAGCACTGGGCGCCGGCGACACGTCCGCGATCCGGTCCGAGCTCGGCGACCTCCTCCTTCATCTCGCCTTTCAGATGGTGATCGCCGAGGAGGCGGGCGACTTCACCTCCAGTGAGGTGGCCGACTCGCTCGAGGCCAAGATGCGACGCCGGCATCCGCATCTCTTCGGACTCGGTGACGTCGAATCCTGGGAGCGGCTCAAGCGCAGGGAGCGGGACGGAACGATGTCGGGCATCGTCCCGACCCTTCCCTCATTGCTCAAGGCGGTTCGGCTGCAGGAGCGCGCAGCGTCCGTCGGCTTCGACTGGCCGAGCGTGGACGGGCCGCTCGCCAAGGTTCACGAGGAGCTGGCGGAAGTGGAGACCGAGCTGACGCCGGGCGCCGCCGCGAGCCCGGCACTCCAGAATGAGATCGGAGATCTGCTGTTTGCCGTCGTCAATCTGGCGAGGAAGGCGGGCACCGATCCGATGCTCGCGCTCGACCGCGCGAACCGAAAATTCCGGGAACGATTCGAGAAAGTGGAGCAACTCGCGGGGGACCGTGGGATCGACGTGGAGCGCGCCGGGCTCGAGGTGCTGGACGGGCTGTGGGAGGAGGTAAAGCTGGCTACGGGTACAACCGGTGAATCTGCCGCGGGAAGGCGATTGCTTCCCTGATGTGAGGCAGGCCGCAGATCCACGCGACCGTCCGCTCGACGCCGAGTCCGAAGCCGGAATGCACGAAGGTCCCGTACTTGCGGAGATCGAGATACCAGCGGTAGACCTCGGGATCGAGGTGCTGCTGGTTGATGCGCGCCAGCAACTTGTCGTAGTCGTCCTCGCGCTGCGAACCGCCGATGATTTCTCCGTAACCTTCGGAGGCCAGGCAGTCGTTGTTGAGGACGGTGCGGGGGTCGTCGGGGTTCTCCTTCATGTAGAACGCCTTGACCTCCTTCGGATAGTTGTACACGAACACCGGCCGGTCGTAGTCCCCGGCCAGCGTCGTCTCGTCGTCGCCGCCAAGATCGTGTCCCCACTGGATGTCGGAGCCGAGGGCGTTTAATCGGGCCACCGCGTCGGTGTACGAGATCCGTCCGAACGGCGCCACGACACGTTCGAGCGTCGTCGTTTCGCGCTCGAGGTCCGCCAGCTCCGCCTTGCGGCGCTCCAGCACTCGTGCCACGATGTAGCTCACGAACGACTCCTGCAGGCGCATGTTGTCGTTCGAATCGTTGAACGCCACTTCGGGCTCCACCATCCAGAACTCGGTCAGATGGCGGCGGGTCTTCGATTTTTCCGCCCGGAATGTCGGGCCGAAGCAGTACACCCGGCCCAGCGCGGCCGCCGCCGCCTCGACGTAGAGCTGGCCGGTCTGCGCCAGGTACGCCTTGCCCAGATCGAAGTATTCCGTCGAGAAGAGATTCCCCGCCTCCTCTCCGATCGCCCCGGTCAGGATCGGCGTATCGACCAGGGTGAATCCCTCCTGGTAGAAAAAGTCCCGGATCGCCTGGACCACTTCGTGCCGGACCCTGGCAATGGCCAGCTGCCGCCGGTTCCGGAGCCACAGGTGTCTATGCTCGAAGAGGTACGACGTCCCATGCTCTTTAGGAGTGATCGGAAAGTCCGGGCTCGGCCCGAGCACCCCGAGCCCGGTTACGTTCAGCTCGTACCCGCCCGGCGACCGCGGCTCGGCGCGTACCGTGCCGGTCACTGCGACGCTCGTTTCCTGCGTGAGCGTCCCGAACGCCTCCCAGTCGGATTCGGCGACCTCTCGTCTCGACAGGACACATTGTACCTGCCCCGATCCATCGCGCAGCACTACAAAGGCGATCTTTCCGCTCGAGCGGGTGGTGACGACCCACCCGCGCAGCGTGACGCTCGTGCCCGCGTGCTCGGACAGCTCGCTGATCAGTACTCCCGCCATGCCTGTTCCGTTCTGAGAATTGGGGTGCGCCGGGGAGCGTTCAGTCTAGCCCTCCTCTCCGGGGCCGTCAACGCGGCGTGTGTGAACTTTCGCCCCGCGCCCGCGCCGCTCTCCGTGACGGCCGCCGGCGACGCACCCACCCAGGCGTGGGCCGCCAGCGTCGGCCGGCGGTTCACCGGACCGGTGGCTATCGACGACCAGACCTTTTACGGAGCGGGTGTAGACCGGAAGGTGTACGCCGTGGAGCTCTCGAGCGGCATCACGCGCTGGTCGAGCCGTCTCTCGGGCATCATCGCGGGCGGCCTGCTGGTCTCGGGCGACACAGTATACGCCGCGACCTCACGGCCGCAGGGACGGGTCTTTGCGCTGGACCGGCTCACCGGCCGTCGCTACTGGCAGTCCTCGACCGGTCTCGTGGGCGCGCCACTCGCCATCTGGAAGGGCGTGCTGATCGCTCCCACCCAGCGCGGAGAGCTGCTCGGACTCGACGCCGCCAGCGGCGCTATCAAGTGGCGGCGGCGCGTGGGGGTCGCCCGGGTGGCTGCCGTCCCCGCCGACAGCGTCTCCGTGATGGTGGCAACCGTGGATTCGCTCTTTGTGGTTGGTGTAGCCGATGGCAAGGTCTCCCACCGGGCACGCTCGCCGGGCACGGTGCTTTCGCCGTGGATTCCGCTGCATGGCTTGCTCGTGGCCGGCACCACCGATTCGCTGGTCATCGCCGTGCGCGCCGACGATGTGAGCGTCGAGTGGCGCGTCAATCTGGACGCCCCGGTGCTCGCCTCTCCCGCCGCCATGGGTGACACGATTTATGCGGCCACCCGCCGTGGGACTCTCTACCGGATTGTGGCCGACTCCGCCCCCCGCGCCCAGCCAGTTGTCGCGCTCGACTGGCCGATCACCGCTCCGGTGACGATTGTGGATGGACAGATCCTGCTCGGTGGCGCCGACGGTGCCATCCGCGCGCTCACACCGGCAGGTGAAGAGCGGTGGAGGGTACAACTGTGGCGGCCTGTCGAACTCGGTCCGATCGCGCTGAGCGATGGCATTCTTGCGGTGGGTGGCGACGGCGACCTGCACCGGTTCCGCCGATGATCCGCGGCCTGATCTGGTCGCTCCTGCTGGTGCTCCTGGCCGCGCCGGCGTCTGCGCAGGGCAGCAGACCGCTGTTCAAGTACGGCAAATGGGTGATGGCCGCCGGTGCACTCGGCTTGAACTATCTTGCCTCACGAGATCACCACCGGGCCGATGACAGCTTCGGCGTGCTCGAGACGCGGTGCCTTGGCGATAATCGCCTGTGCGATCTCGACGCGTCCGGACGATACCTGGACGCGACGAGCGAGTTGCTGTACCAGCAATCGGCGCACTACGACCGGCGCGCGCGCCGCCTGCTCTTCGGCGGCGAGGCGGCCCTGCTCGGCTCCGCCGCCATTTTCGTCTGGGAGCTGACACGGCACACCACGAAGCCCGACAACATCCCGTTCGAGCCGGAAGTGCGGAGCTTGAACCAGGCCACCGGCCTCGGGGTCCGGGTCAACTTCTAGCCCTACCCCACCCGAAACAACTCCACCGCCCGCGGATAGCGCGACACCGCCCGCTCCCGCAGCGGCTGGTTGGCCGGCCGCTGCAGTGCCGGGTCGGCCCCGATGAGCCGGATGGCCAGCTCGCGCGCGCGGGTGAGGAGATCCTCATCCCCTGGCAGGCGCGCGTGCCGCACCTCGAAGCTTCCCGCCTGGCGGGCGCCGATGAGGTCCCCCATTCCCCGCTCCTGGAGGTCGAGCTCCGCGATGCGAAATCCGTCATGCGTTCCGGCAAAGGCCCGAAGCCGATCGGCGCCGGGCCCGTTGTCGAGGAGGATGCAGAAACTCTCGTCGGCGCCGCGCCCCACACGTCCCCTGAGCTGATGGAGCTGCGCCAGCCCGAACCGCTCGGGATGCTCGATGGCCATGATCGTGGCGTTGGGCACGTCGATGCCCACCTCGATGACCGTCGTGGCCACCATCACGTCGACCTCGCCGGCCCGGAATCGGCGCATGACGTCATCGCGCTCATCCGCCTTGAGCCGTCCATGCACCAGTCCCACCTCGAGATCGGGCCAGCGCGCCGCGAGGGCCTGCGCCATGGTGGTCGCCGCTCGCAAATCCGCACGCTCCGACTCCTCGATGACCGGCAGCACGACATACGCCTGCCGCCCGCGCTCACACTCCCCCTGCACGAACTCGAGGACGTTGTCCCGCTGGCTCTCGCGCCGGACCGCCGTCCGAATGGTGCCGCGGCCGGGTGGGCGCTCGCGCAGCGTGGACACGTCGAGATCGCCGTAGAGCGTGAGGGCGAGGGTGCGCGGGATCGGGGTGGCGGTCAGCAGCAGCACATCGGGCGCCGCGCCCTTGCCGATGAGCGCCGCCCGCTGCTCTACCCCGAAACGGTGTTGCTCGTCGATCACGACCAGGCCGAGCCTCCGGAACGACACGCTCTCCTGCATGAGCGCATGCGTGCCGATGGCGAGGCGGCTTTCGCCCGACGCCAGCCGCGCGCGCACGGCCGACTTGTCCGCGGCGGACTGCCGGCCGAGCAGGAGCTCGGGGCGCATCTCCAGCCGCTCGAGCAGGCGGGTGAGCGTCACGGCGTGCTGCTCGGCGAGAAGCTCGGTCGGCGCCATCAGCGCGGCCTGAAAGTCGTTCTCCACCGCGAGCAGCATCGCAAAGAGCGCAACGACCGTCTTCCCCGTGCCGACATCACCCATTAACAGTCGGTGCATCCGGTCGGGCGCCGTCATGTCGGCGGTGATCTCGCGGATCGCCTGTTGCTGGTCGTGCGTGAGCTCCCAAGGCAGGCTCTCCCGAAGCCGTGTGGTATGCAGCCGTTTCACCTCGAACGCGATGCCGCTGCGCTGCCGCTTGGCGACGGTACGCGCGCGGATGAGCATCAGCTGGAGATCGAGCAGCTCGTCGAAAGCCAGACGACGACGGCCCTTCTCCGCCTCCTCGGATGACGTGGGCCGATGCACCGCTCTGAGCGCCTCGGGGAGCGCCAGCAGGCCGAGCGAGAGGCGGAGCGATTCGGGAAGAATGTCCACGGAAAGCGCGATGAGCGCGTCGAGGTGCCGCTCGAGAAGCGACCTGATGACCTTATGGCTCAATCCCTCGGTGGCGGGATACACCGGCAGCACCTTGCCGGCCGAGAGTGGATCGGGGTCGCCGTCGGCGTCGGCGTCGACAAGAACAACGAACTCGCGGGGGACGAGCTGGCGGCCGTGATAAAACCGCACGGGACCGGAGACGAGGATTGTCTGACCGATGGTGATGGTTCGATCGAGGAAGGCCTGACCAGGCCATACGCACTCGAGCACGCCGCTGTCATCGCGGAGGACGGCGTGAAAGATCCGGAGGCCCCGGCGAGTCGGGAGAACCCCCTTGGCCACAACCTTCCCGACGCACGCGACCTCCATGCCCACCCGAGCCCTGGCGAGGGGAGTAACGGAGGAGGCGTCCACGTAGCGATGGGGAAGATGCCAGAGAAGGTCGCGGGCCGTGCGGACGCCAAGCCGCTCCAGCAACTCGGCGCGGCGCTCGCCGATGCCCTTGAGAAACTTGACCGGGGTGTCGAGCCTCAAGGCCCCGCTGGGCCGAGTCCTCGATGCATGTGAGACACTCACGCGGCATCGTCCGAGAGCAGATGAGCGGCGAAGCGACGCGCATCGAAGGGCTCGAGATCGTCCACTCCTTCACCCACGCCGATAAACCGGATGGGCAGGCCCAGCTCCCGCCTCAGGGCGGTCACGGCGCCACCCCGCGCGCTGCCATCGAGCTTGGTGACGACGATTCCGGTGGGATTGACCGCCTGCACGAAGAGCCTCCCCTGCTGCAGGGCGTTCTGTCCCACCGTTCCGTCGAGGACGAGCAGCGTTTCGTGCGGTGCGCCGGGGAGCCGCCGGGCCACCACCCTCACCACCTTGCGCAATTCATCCATGAGCCCTTCCTGCGTATGCAGGCGCCCCGCGGTATCGACCACGACCGTGTCGAGCCCCCTCGAGATGGCCGCGTCGATGGCGTCGAACGCCACCGCGGCCGGGTCGCCGCCCGGCGCACCGGCCACGCACGGCAAGGCGAGCCGCTCCGCCCATACCTGAAGCTGCGCGATGGCCCCTGCGCGATATGTATCCGCCGCGGCCAGGAGGACCTTTCGCTTTTCGCGCTGCAATCTCCGGGCGAGCTTGGCGGCGGTGGTGGTCTTCCCGGTGCCGTTGACGCCGACGATGAGGATGACGGTTGGGCCCTCGGCCGCACGGGCGAGATGGCCCGGCGCGGGGCCGCCATCGAGCATGGCGGCGAGCCGCCCCTGGAGCGCCTCGCGCAGATCGGCCTCGCTCTTGAGCTTGCCATCGCGGATTTCATCCTCGAGCACCTGCGTCAGCTCGACGGTGGCGGCGACCCCGAAATCGGCTTCGATGAGAATGCGCTCGATCTTCTCGACATCCTCGGCATTGAGACCGCGAATCAGGGCGCCGACGTCCGTCATTGCCAGCTGCTTGATGCGGGTCCACAGCCCCTCTTTCCGCTCGCCCAGTCTGCTGTTGGTCATGACGAAACCTATACTCCTCTCACCGCAGTCCCAGCCGCCGCCGCGCAAGCCATTCCCCGGCGAGCGCCAGAATGCAGAAGACGAACAACCAGGGCCAGTCTCGTGCCGATTGCTGCCCGGTCGGCGTTGGCGCCGCCGATTCCCTGCCCTTGAGTGTCACGCGGTGCGGGCGCAGCTCATCGGAGTATTCCTCTACGGCCACGGCTCCCGATCCGCCCCGCGCGAGTCGATAGCGATAGGCACCCGGTCGTCGCCAGAGCGTTGCCCTCCCGGACCCGTCGAATGTGAGCGTGTCGGTCCCGCTCGCGCCTGCTCCGGACCAGGCGATGGCCAGGGGGATGGCAGGACCCGACCCCGTCCAGTCGAAGACCAGCGGTCGTCCGTTCGGAACGACGGGCCGTATCGCCCTGGCCAGTCCCTGAACCGTATCGACGCCACCGAGGAGCCAGCTCGCCGTCGCCGCCACCCAGGAACGGTAGCTCTCCTCGCTCGATCCGCCGCGGAACGCCCAGCGCCAGAGTCCGTCAACCGCCACCACGACTCGCCGCGTGCGCCCCTCGTCCCGGCCGAAGACCGCCGGCCTCGGCGCACCCCTGCGACCAAGCCGCGCCGAGAGTGCAATCCAGTCGGCGGGCCCTGTCTCGAGTGGTGTGAGCTGAATCGCGGGGGGAAAGGAGTCTACCGGCTGCCCCACGAACGCTCCGCCGAGGGGCGAGCTTCCATCGGCGGCGAGATACCAATCGCCGGTGAGCTGGGCGTCCGCCGCCTCGGGCGCCGGCCAGGCGAGTATTCCCCGCGCGGTCGTCCCCTCCGCCAGAGACTCGACGCCGCCCTTGAGAATCAGGAGGTCGGCGCGACGCGCGGACCTGCGCACCTGTTCAGCGGTCACCACCCGGAGGTCACTCATCGAGCGCCAGCGATCGGGGTCGAGCCGGACGAAGCCCTGGACGGGAAGCTGCGCCACCTCGCGCAACGTTCGATAAAGGAATCGGCTGTCCCAGTCGGCGGGTGCGGCGAGCAGCACGACGCCTGGCGTCGGGGCGACCGTGACCAGATGGAGCCGGGAGTCGGTCCGAGGCTCCGCATCCGTCACGCCTACCAGGGACACGCCGAGGAGATGATCTCCCGGACCCACTGCGGAGCTCGGCACCACGATTCTTCCCTTGCCCACGCCGTCGGTGATCCGCACGCGCCGGAGTGCGAGCCGCTTCTTTGCGAGGGTCATCTCGACCGACACCGTATCGGGTGCCGTGCCTCCCGATATCTCGATCTCGATGTCGAGCGCGATGGAGTCGCCCGCGGTCACGCGCGAGGGCCCGCTGAGTCTCGTCAGCGCGACGTCGAATGCCGGCGCTCGAGCGAAGAGCCGGACGGTGGTCCGGGCCAGGATGTCAGCGGGGATGTCGGGCACATCCTCGATTTCGCCGTCGGTCACGACGATCACCCGCCGCGGCGACGCCGAAGCGGCAAGGAGCGAGGGCGCCAGCAACGACCGGCCTCGTGATGGCGTCGAGTCGGTGGGACCACGCTCGTCGCCGAACAGCCTGACCTCGCCCCAGCGCGCGGCCGAATCCTTCGCCTCGGCCCAGCGTCCGCCCGCCGCGGTCATGCTGAGCGACCCGTCGAGCAGCACCAGCGGCCGGAGTGACGGGCCGGCCACCGGACAGCCGGCGTTGAGCAGGAGGAGTCCGATGGCCGACCAGGCGATGGCTCGGCAGGTGGCGGCGGCCCAGCCGCGTGCGCCGGCCCGTTCCAGATACAGGTAGGTGAAGGCCGCCAGCGCAGCGGCGGCGAGGATTACGAGGGCGACGCGCATCGCGCGGCTTCGAGCGCTTCTGCCAGATCGAATCGCCCTTCGTAGAGCGCGCGACCGATGATGGCGCCCGCGAGCCCCGCGTCCCGCACCGCCCGCACATCGGCCAGGCTCGAGACGCCGCCGCTCGCGATCACCCGGGTACCGGCCTGCTGCAAGGCAAGCGCTCCCGATACGTCGGCACCCTGGAGCATCCCATCGCGCGACACGTCGGTATAGATGACCGTCTCCACCCCATCGGCCGCCACCCGCCGGACCAGGTCCTCGGCGCGCTGCGTGGACGTCTCCGTCCACCCTCGCACCGCGACCATCCCATCGCGCGTATCCACGCCCACAGCGAGTCTGGCGGACCCCGCCTCCGCGATCGCTGCCGGAACGAAGGCCGGGTCGAGCACAGCGGAAGTACCGACCACGACCCGCGCGACACCGAGGTCGAGTCCTTCGCGAAGCTGCGGGAGCGAACGCAGTCCCCCACCGAGCTGTATCCGGACGTGCTGTCCGACGGCGGTGACGATGCGGCGGACGCTCTCGACATTTTCCCCGCTACCGAACGCCCGGTCGAGATCCACCACGTGGATCCACTCCGCCCCCTGCGCGACGAATCGCTCGGCGACCGCCACCGGATCGTGTCCGTAGACGATTTGCCGGCCGGCCTCGCCCTGGCTGAGGCGAACGACTTGACCGTTCCGAATGTCGATGGCGGGGTAGAGATGCAAGGGGCGCTGTGCGCTGTTCGCTATTGGCTATTGGCTATTGGCCAGAAGCGAAGAGCCGAGAGCCAGGAGTCTCTCTCGCTCCCGCTCGAACACGCCGCGGAGCGCGCCGGGTATCGGCTCTCCATTGCCCGTCGCCACCCGCCGCGGATCGCGGGCCGCGCCATTGACCCGGAACTCGTAATGGAGGTGCGGTCCGGTGGCGAGTCCGGTGGATCCGACGTAGCCGATCACCTGGCCCTGGGAGACACGCGCTCCCGCCCGAACATTTCTGGCGAAGCCGCGCAGGTGCCCGTACCGTGTGACGATCCCATTCCGATGCCGGAGCTCGATCAGGTTCCCATAGCCGCCGGCCCATCCGGCCCGTGAAACGACGCCGTCGCCTGCCGCCAGGACCGGCGTCCCGGGATCGGCGGCGTAGTCAGTGCCCTCATGGCGGCGCGTGATGCCGAGCACCGGGTGGAACCTGGCCCGTGCGAAGCTCGAAGAGATGCGGCGGAACTGCACCGGCGCGCGCAGGAAGGCCCGGCGAAGCGAGTTGCCCGCGGAGTCGTAGTAGGCCGGACGAGGACCCGAATCGAATCGGAATGCGGTGAGATTCTTTCCGGACATGGTGAGGTGGCTCGCGAGCACTCGTCCGAATCGCACCTCGCCGTCCGGCGAGACGAGTCGTTCGAAGAGGACCTTGAATCGGTCACCGGGACGGATATCGCGCGTGAAGTCCACCTGCCAGGCGAACACATCCGCAAGATCCCACGCCAGACGCTGGCGTCCGCCGGAATCGAGCTCGTCGTCGCTCACCTGCGCATCGAGCGCCTCGTACAGCGAGTTGTCGATGGCGCCCTCGATCCGGACCGGCTCGGGCGTCCATGGAATCGTCTCCACCGCAGTGCTCCAGTTGTTACCAAGGCGGCGAAAGATGACGCGCTGCTCGGGCGTGCTGCGAACGGTGATGCGGCTCGGGGAGGAATCGGCGAGGGTCTGGCCGAAGCTGAACACGAGACCCGAGGGAAGCCGCCGGGGATTGAAGGGAAGCGTGGTGCCGAGCGCGCCGAAATCGAGGCGAATGTCGTGCCGGGCCAAGAGGTCCGACACCGTTTCGCCCCGGCGAAGGGTGTCCGGCGTTTCGTTCATCACAATGGCAGGGCGTGAGACGGCGGCGGGCTGCATCACTTCGGCGCTTCCTGCCCGCCCGGCCCCCAGTGCAATCGCCGCAACCACGGCGGCGACCGCCGCGAGCGCGAGGGCCGCGGCGAGCCATCCCCGGAACATCAGTCCATCTGCCGTCTGATGAACGTGGGGATTTCCATTTCCGGCACTTCGGTGGGCGGCGGCGGCGTTGGCACCCGAGGCTGGACCCGTGGGGCCGCTGTCTGCGGGATCTGCTGCGCCGGCATCGACGGGGATGACACTCGGCCGTGCCGGGGGAAGTTGATGACGCTGGCCGCGCCGGACACCCGGCCGAGTGGTTGATCGCCGCTGACAACCCGGTCGAAGCCGGTGGCGATAACCGTCACCCGTACCTCGCCGCGCATGGCGGGGTCGTTGCCCGCACCAAAGATGATTTCGGCGTCATCGCCCACCGCGTCGTGGATGATGTCGTTGATCTGGGTGGTTTCCCCGAGCGTCAGATCGTCGCCACCGATGATGTTGATGAGCACGCCGGTGGCGCCGGCAATGGAGACGTTGTCGAGCAGCGGGCTCGAGATGGCCTGCTGCGCCGCCTCGAGCGCGCGGTTCTCCCCGCGTCCGATACCGGTGCCCATGAGCGCTGCGCCGCCGTTCTGCATGACGGTGCGGACATCGGCGAAGTCCACGTTGATGATGCCCGTGGACGTGATGAGGCTGGCAATGCCCTGCGTGGCGTGGAGGAGGACTTCGTCGGCCTTCTTGAGCGCATCCTGGAAGGGTATGCCCTTGCCGACCACGGCGAGCAGCCGTTCGTTGGGTACCACGATCATGGTATCCACGTTCTTCCGCATTTCGGCGATGCCACTGTCGGCCTGTTTCATCCGGCGGCGCCCCTCGAAGAGGAACGGCTTCGTGACGATGCCCACCGTGAGAGCCCCGGTCTCGCGCGCCATCTGCGAAACGACCGGCGCGGCGCCGGTGCCGGTGCCGCCGCCCATGCCGCAAGTGATGAAGACCATATCGGCCCCCTGCACCGCCGCCGCGACCTCGTCCCGGGATTCCTCGATGGCCTGCCGTCCGATCTCCGGGCGGGCGCCGGCGCCGAGACCGCGTGTGAGCTTGCGGCCGATCTGGATCTTGATGTCGGATTTTGACATGGCAAGCGCCTGCGCATCGGTGTTGACCGAGATGAACTCAACCCCGCCGAGCTGATCCTCGATCATGCGGTTGACCGCGTTGCCGCCACCGCCGCCGACGCCGACCACCTTCATTCTGGCGGTCTGGACGATGCTCTCTTCCAGCTCGAAAATCATAGTCTGTTCCTCGGCCCAGCTCAGAAGAAGTCCTGGAGCCACCGTTTCACCGGAGCGAGCACCTTTTCGACGGCCGGCGATTTCCGCGCGCCTGTGCCGAACCCGCCGCTCATCGTAACCTGGCGGGCACCGTAAAGCACCAGTCCCGCCGGTACCGCCATCCTGGGGGATTCCACGCTGTCCGCCAGACCCCGCAGCCGTTGCCCTGGAATCCCGCAGCGGGCCGGCATGGCGAACACCTCACGGGCCAGCTCGACGATCCCCGGGGTCAGCGCCCCACCGCCGGTGAGGACGACTCCCGCCGGCAGGGCCTGGTGAAAGCCGGCCCGGGTGATCTCGTCGAGCGCGTACTCCAGCACTTCCTGGAGCCGCATGTGCATGATATGCGCGAGGACCCGCCGCTGGGCATTCCGGGCGCCCTGGCCCGGCGTGCTGGGAAGATCGAAGGTGTCGCTCTCCGGCACCAGCGGCTCGAAACCGGCGCCGTAGCGCTCCTTGAGCCGCTCAGCGTCGAGCTGGGTAACCTGGAGGCCGTGCACGATGTCCGCGGTGACGTGACCGCCGGCGCAAAGAAGCGAGCCGGTGTGGCGGATCTTTCCATTGTAGAAAATCGAGACGTTGGTGGAACCGCCGCCCAGCTCGATGATGGCGCAGCCGAGCTCGATCTCGTCCGGCGTCAGCACACCGAGCGAGGCCGCGAGCGGTTCCAGCACGAACTCCGCGACGTGGTACCCGGCCCGCTCGACGCATTTCCTGAGATTCTGCAGGACGCTCGACAGAACGGTAACCAGATATACCTCGGCTTCAAGTCTCGAGCCCGTCATCCCGATCGGCTCGCTGATGCCGCCCTGCTGGTCGATGAGGTAGTCCTGGGGGATGGCGTGCAGCAGCTCGTGGTCACGGCCGAAGCTGATATTGCTCGCCATGTCGTTGACTCGGGCGACGTCACTCGTCCGGATCTCGTCGCCGGTGACCGACACCATGCCGTGGCTGCTGCGCCCCGCCGTGTGCTCGCCCGCGATGCCGCAGTACGCCGAGCCGACTTCGACGCCGGCCATTCGTTGCGCGCTCTTCATGGCGCGGTCGATGGCGCGGGTGGTTTCCTCGATGTCCCGGACGACCCCGCGGCGGATGCCGTTGCTGCGCTCGACACCGACGCCGAGAATCTTGGCGCCGCTCTCCCTCGCATCGCCCGTTACCTCGGCGATGAGCGCCACGACCTTCGTGGAGCCGAGGTCGAGGGCGGCGACGAGCCGCTGCGGCGGAGCGCTCAACCGCGCCATCCGCGGACGATCACCTGGCCGGCGTAGCGGCCGTCGAGTTCCTGAAATGGGCGCCCCTGCCGGGCGAGACTCTGCTCCACCGCCATCACCGCTCGAATATCCTCCGCGGAAACCTGCGCGCCGAACCAGAGCCGCCGTCCCTCGACGTCGAGCACCACGTCGGGCCCCACCCGCCACCCCTCGCTCACCCGCGCGAACAGATCGGGGGCGTAGTCGCGCACCCGCGCGAGGACGGACGCCACCACTCTATCTCCACCGGCCGCGAGGGGCAGATCCGGCGCCGACGTCACCGGGTCGAACGGGAGCACCTTGCCCTTCGCATCGAGCATCGTAAGCCGGCCGTTGGCGGCCACGAGTGCCACTGGAACCGCCTCCGCGACCTCGATTTCGAGCGTCCCCGGCAGCCGTCGCTCCACCGTGGCCGACTCGACGCCCGGAACCGAGAAGACCCGGCGGGCGAGCAGCGCTGGATCGTCGAAGACGCTCGCGTCGGGAGACAGTTTGAGCGCGTGCATCACCGTCGCCGGAGCAAGATACTGCAATCCGCTAATCTCCACTCGCCTCACCCGAAAGAAACTGAGCTGCTGCAGCAGTCGAGGCCCGGCGAGCGTGGCGCCGAGCAGCACAGCCAGGGCGCCGAGCGCCGCCCATCGGCGATTCAGGCGGCGTCCAGCCATCGGACCAGCTCGGCACCCACGCGGGTGATGTCACCCGCGCCCAGGGTGAGCACCACGTCTCCCGGCTTGAGCGCTTCGTAGACCCGCCGTCCGACGTCGGCCCGCACGGGTTCAAAGCTCGCATTCGCACCGGCACCTCTGGCGGCCTCCGCCACCTGGCGGCCACTCACCCCGACGATGGGCTGCTCGCGCGCCGCATACACCTCGGTGACGATCACGAGATCCGCCGCGGCCAGCGCCTGTCCCATCGCCTGGCCGTGCTGCGCCGTCCGCGAATAGAGATGCGGCTGGAACACCGCGACGATCCGGCGATCGGGATATGCCTGGCGGGCCGCCGAAAGGGTGGCCGCCAGCTCGGTGGGATGATGCGCGTAGTCGTCGACGACCGCGACACCCCCATGCTCGCCCAGCCGTTCGAACCGCCGGCCAACGCCGTGGAACCTTTCCAGTGCACTCGCTGCCGCGGCGAGGTCGCCGCCCAGCGCCTCGACCGCGGCGAGAGCGGCGACGGCATTCCGGAGGTTATGGATGCCGGGCACGCCAAGCCTCACGGAGAGTGCGGGGCCGGCCTTCCAGGTGACCCGGGCCTCGGTCCGCTCGCTGGCCTGCACCACATTCGAGATGGCGATCTCGGCGTCGTCCGCGAATCCGAAGCGCAGCACCTTCGCCGGGAGGCGGAGGCCCACCCGGCGGGCACCGGGATCGTCGGCACTGACGATGGCGGTCGAGGCGCGCCCGGCGAACTCCACGAAGGCGTCCTCAAGCGCGTTCACCGACCCGTAGCACTCGAGGTGGTCGGGCTCCACGTTGTTCACGATCGCGATGGTTGGCTGCAGGGTAAGAAAGGCCTTGTCGTACTCGTCCGCTTCCACCACGAAGAGCGAATCACCGGCGAGCCGGGCGTTGCCGCCCCACTCGCTCACCCGGCCGCCGGCAATCCCGGTGGGATCGAACCCCGCGGCGGTGAGCGCCTCGGTGGCCATGACCGTGGTGGTGGTCTTCCCATGGGTGCCGGACACCGCCACCGATCTCGCGTGACCGATCAGACGGGCCAGCGCGTCCTTGCGCGGAACAACCGGCACGCCCAGCTCATGCGCCCGGACCAGCTCGGGGTGTCCCGGCGGCACCGCCGCCGTCACGATGACGGCGCGGACTCCCTCGAGGTGCGCGGGATCGTGACCGGTGAAGAGCGGCACGCCCCTCGCGGCCAGATCGGCCGCCCCGGTGAGATCGGTGTCGCACCCGCTCACCACGATGCCGCGCCGGCTGGCGATGAGCGCCAATGCACTCATTCCCGCCCCGCCGATACCTACGAAATGAACAGGGCGCCTATCGGCGGGAGAGAACAGGTCCATGATGGATGAGCAAATGTAAGTAGGCCATCTGTCAACTCAAAGTGCACGCGTCAGGAAATCAGCGTCAATAAATTCGACACGATTTCCTGCGCGGCCTGGGGCCGGCCGCGCTCCCGCGCCCGCTGTGCCATCGCGGTCCTGAACGACGTGTTCGCCAGCACTCTCCTCACCGTCCCCGCGAGGCTCTCCGGGGTCAGCTCCCGCTGCGGCATGAGCAGGGCGGCACCGGCATCCCCGAGGACGCGTGCGTTGTGGGTCTGGTGGTCCGCCGCCGCCGAGGGGAGCGGGATCAGGATGCTCGGCAGTCCCCAGGCGCACAGTTCCGCCACCGTCAGCATCCCCGCCCGGGAAATGACGAGGTCCGCCACCGCGTAGCCGTCCGCCATCGGGTCGAGAAAATCGACGACTCGAACACCGGGAGGCCGGTGGAAGCGGGTGAACTGCTGGTAGGTCTGCCGGCCGGTGACCCAGAGCAGTGACAGGTCGGCCGCCCCGCCGCCGTCGAGCCACCCGGCGACCGCGCGATTGATGGCCAGCGCCCCCTGACTCCCGCCGGTCACCAGGACGACGGGCCGTGAGCCGTCGAGACCGAAGAGCTCCAGTGACTCGGGACGCCGCTCGGGTGTCGGCGGGGCGATCGGATTGCCAGTGTCGAACACCGTGGTGTGCGGGCCGGGCCGAATCAGGCGGCCCGTCTCGGGCAGCCCGAGATAGATGTGGCGGACCCGGCGGCTGAGCCAGCGGGTCGCGACACCCGGATACGCATTCTGCTCCTGGATGGCAGTCGGAATTCCCTTGCGCGCGGCCCACCAGACCACCGGACCCGATGCGTACCCACCTGTGCCGATCACGGCCACGGGCTGTTCCCGCTCGAACAGTCGCTCGAGCTGGATGAGCAGGCGACCCGCGAGAAGCGGCCAGCGGACGTTGCGCCACCACGCGCGGCGGTAGATCGGCTCGGACGGGAGTAGATGGTAACGGAACTCGCGGGTCGGCAGGATGCGAGCCTCGACGCCACGGACGGCGCCCACCAGCACCGGCTCGATGTCAGGCATCCGCTCCTTGAGTGCGCCGGCGATTGCCAACGCGGGCATGAGGTGGCCACCCGTGCCACCTCCGGCGACGAGAATGCGCTTCACGGCAACGTCACTTCTCCTTGCCCTCGCGGGACTTTCTGACGGGCGCGGGTCGACCACGCAGGCGGCCGATATTGATCAGGATTCCCGTGCCGAGCAGCGAGATCACCTGGCTCGAGCGGCCGTAGGACATGAACGGTAGCGTCAACCCGGTGGTTGGCATCATCCCCAGCGAGACCGCCATGTGAAGAAACGCGGTGAGGCCGATCGTGGCGGTGAGGCCGACCGCGAGATACTGGCCGAACGGATCGGCGGCGGTGCGCGCGATGCGGAAGCCGAGCCAGCAGAATAGCGCAAAGAGCGAGACGACGACGACCACGCCGAGAAATCCCCATTCTTCGCCGATGGTACTGAAGAGGAAA
The DNA here is from genome assembly GCA_039930845.1 of Gemmatimonadales bacterium. GTDB lineage: Bacteria > Gemmatimonadota > Gemmatimonadetes > Gemmatimonadales > GWC2-71-9 > CAVVWJ01. The sequence goes on along the minus strand of JBDTTA010000002.1, from coordinate 9,684 downwards.
TCGGAATAGGCGTAGGGGAGATATCCGAGCTTCTGCTGACCCTCCCCAAACCCGGTGCCCAGTATTCCACCGGAGCCGATGCCGACGAGCGACTGATGGATCTGGAAGCCCGCATCGCTCGTGGCGTCCCCCGGATTGAGGAACGTCACGAACCGCGCAAGCCGATACTGCGCGTCGCGAATCTGGTGAAAAAGGAGAATCATCCCGACACCGAACAGCAGGAAGAAGTGTCCGATCCTCGCCCCGGACGTGAACAGCACGAGGCCGCCGAGAATCGCCACGAGCGTCGCCATCGAGAGGTTGGGCTCGAGGGCAATGAGCAGGGAAACGAGACCGAGAATCATGATGAACGGCACGACCCCACGCTTGAAGTCGCGCATCTGCTGTCCTTTTTTCGACGCCAGCATGGCACACCAGATCACCACGGCCAGTCGGGCAAGCTCCGAGGGCTGGAAGTTCAGGGGCCCGATGTCCACCCATCGGCGTGCGCCGTTCAGCAGGGGCGAAATGGACCTGGTGAACGGAAGCAGGGGGATGAGGAGGAGGCCGAGGGTCAAAAGCAGCAGCGGCCAGGCTACCCGCCGCCAGCGGTAGTAATCCTGCCGGGATGCGAGCAGCAGCAGCGCGCCGCCGATCAGGGCGCCGACGAGCTGACGCCCGGCAAACCAGATGCCGACGTTCTGTCCCTTGACGGTCACCAGGCTCGCCGCGCCGTACGTCGCCGCGATGCCGAAGACGACCAGCACCGCCGTGACCATGCCCAGCAGCCGGGTTTCCCACCGCATCTCGCCCGGATGCCGGATCGATCTGCCCTCAGTCATTTCATCGCCTCGACGCCGGCCCTGAAGCGCTCGCCGCGCTCTTCGTAGTTGTGGAACATGTCGTAGCTCGAGCAGGCGGGAGAGAGGAGCACCGCATCGCCCCGCTGGGCCAGACGCCGCGCGGTGGCGAGGACGTCGTCGAAATCGCCCGCCGGGACCACGGGCACCGCGCCGCCGAGATCCCGGATCACGAGCGGCCCCGCCTCTCCATAGGCCACGACGGCCCGGCAGCGTCCCTGGAGCGGTCCAGCCAGGCGCGTGTACGGCTCGCCCTTGTGCCGTCCGCCGAGCAGGAGCACGAACGGCCGGTCGAGGGAGGCGATCGCCACCGCCGTCGAGGTGATGTTGGTGGACTTCGAGTCGTTGATCCAGAGCACGCCGTCCACCTCGCGTACCGGCTCGACCCGATGCGGGATGGCGCGGAAGGTCCGGAGCCCCGCCGCGATGCGCTCGAGCGTGCACCCCGCGCGCCGGGCGACGAGCGCGGCCGCCAGCGCGTTGGCGACATTGTGATCGCCAAGGAGCGGCAGCTCGCCGCGGGGGAGGACCACCTCGGCGTCGAGCATGAGCCGGGCGCCTGCCCGATCGAACCAGCCGTCGGCGCGGCGCTGAATCGAGAATCGCAGGTGATGGCCCGCGACGCCGCTCGCCATCTCCTGCACGGCCTGGTCATCGGCATTGGTCACCCACACCGAATCCGGGTCCGCATTCCGGAACAGCTCGGCCTTGTCGCCGTAGTACGCCTCGAGCGTTTCGTAGCGATCGAGGTGATTGGGTGCCAGGTTGGTCAGCACCCCGATGGCAGGCCGCAGGTGCGGTGCATCGTGGAGCTGGAATGAGGAAAGCTCGAGGGCAATCCAGTCAAGACGGTCCAGGGAGAGCGCCACGTCGCAGAGCGGCCGGCCGATATTGCCCGCCGATTCCGCCCGGAGGCCGCCGGCCACCATCGCATGCGCGACGAGCGAGGTGGTGGTCGTCTTCCCGTTGGTTCCCGTGATCCCGATACATTTTGCACCGTCGAGCGCCAGAAACCCGATGTCCACCTCGGCATATACAGGAAGACCAGCCTGTTTCGCCGTCTCGAGCGGCGGCACGCCGGGCGGCACCCCGGGGGCGACCACCACCGAGACCGCTCGCCCGATCCGCTCGAGATCGTGGCGCCCCACGTCCACCGCGGCACCTACCGCGCGCAACGCGGTGCCCCAGGCATCGAACCGTGCACCGGTACCGGTGTCGGACGCGTATACCGGGATTTCCAGACTCCGGAGCAGTCGCGTCGCGGCCACGCCGCTCTTTCCCAGCCCCACGACGGCGACTTCCAGTCCGCTACGACGCCACTCCTCGAACAGCGGCACCGGCGCCACCGTCAGCGCACCTTCAGGGTGGACAGCGCAATCAGCGCGCAGAAGAGCCCGAGGATGTAGAAACGGGTGACAACCGTGGTCTCGGCCCAGCCGAGCTTCTCGAAGTGGTGATGCAGCGGGGCCATTCGGAACACCCGGTGCGCATCGGCGTACTCCCTGCCGCGGGTTCGCTTGTACCACTTGTAGGTCCCGGTTTGCAGCAGCACCGAGACGGCTTCCGTGGCGAACACACCGCCGATCACCAGGAGGAGAAACTCCGCCTTGAGCAGGATCGCCACCGTGCCGAGCGCGCCGCCGATGGCCAGACTCCCCGTGTCCCCCATGAAGACCTGGGCCGGATGCGCGTTGAACCAGAGAAAGCCGATGGTCGCGCCCATGAGCGCGGCGCAGAAGATCGTGAGCTCACCGGCGCCCGGGAGATAGAAGAGATTGAGGTAGCCCGTCACGTCGACACGGCCGAACAGATAGGCGAATGTGGCGAAGGCGGCGGCCGCGATCCCCGCGAGGCCGGTGGCGAGCCCGTCGAGCCCGTCGGTGAGATTGACCGCGTTACTGGTGCCCGTGATGACCAGCGTCACAAAGGCTACATACAGCCATGGCGCGAAATTCACGACGAGATACTTGAAGAAGGGGAGTGTCGTGGCAGTGGCGGGGATGGTGTCGATCGAAACGACGGGGTGAAAGGTGAGGAAGAGGCCGAGGAGCAGTCCGAAGCTCACCTGGCCCGCGAGCTTCCAGCGGGCCACCAGTCCGCGAGACTTGCCCTGCACGATCTTGAGATAGTCGTCGAGAAATCCGATGCACCCCATCCAGAGTGTCGAGAGCATCGCCACAACGACAAAGCGATTGGTGAGCGGGGCCCAGAGAAGTGTCGGCACCACCGTCGAGAGGATGATGATGAGCCCGCCCATCGTGGGCGTGCCGCGCTTGACCTGGTGTGTCGCGGGGCCGTCGGCGCGGATGACCTGTCCCACCTTGCGCGCACGCAGGCGCGCGATCACCGGCGGGCCGACCAGGAAGGCGAGCAGCAGCGCCGTGACCGTGGCACCCGCCGCCCGAAAGCTGATGTAGTTGAAGAGATTGAAGATGATGTAGGTCTTGCCGAGCGGAGCGAGCAGGTGATAGAACATCGAACCTCAGCGTGATCGAAGAGGAGCATTGCCCGCGTCGGGACCCGCCTGGGCCGTGAGCGCCGGAAGTATACGTTCGTTCCAGGCGGAAAAAGGAGACGTCTCAGGATAGCTGGGGACGCGTCCTCAGAGGGAGAATGGGCCGGCGGAGTAGTCTACACTAGTGGCGTCTACGCTTCCACACCTTCACAAGGGCTTCACAGTCGGCACGTCGCCGACTGCCCCCCCTCAAATGGCAAGGCCCCGGCCCGTGGAAAAGGCCGGGTGGCGAGGGCGCGGCCCGTCGCTGCGAAGAATATCGCGAGCAGGGCTCCCCCGAAAAATTTCACAATGGGGTGGGAAGAACTATCGGCCCGCCCCTCGCGCCGGAGGATGCCCGGGGCGAGTTCGCCGTGCTGCCAGGCCGCACGGCTACTGATGCTACGCCTCCGGCGTGGCGGGAGGGTCCAGTGGACGACCAGACGGACATCGGGCTTGTCGATGCGTGAGCCCGCTGGCTAGGGCCTGGCGAACATTTAGCCTGCTTCAGAGGGGGAATGGGTGACCTGTGCAGGATGCATGAGCGGACCAGCTGAAATGTGCAGGATGATCGTTTGAACTTTGCACAGAAATTTGCACACCAGCCGCACTCAACTTTGCGCTGGTGAGGACGGCGCCTGGATCGTGTTCAGTGCCGCTTACGTCCTGTTCAGTGTTACTTTACACTGTTCGGCGATAGCCACACCCCTCACTCCAGGGATCCCAATGCCTCAGGCCACGATGATGGACTCATACCTTGGCCCCTGGGCAGAGCCAGTCTGGGCGGCGGACGGCGTGAGCGTACGTGTATAAGCTGCGCTCGGTCCGCCGGGCGCTTATCCCATCGATCGTGGTGCGGCTCTACTACCTCGCAAAGCATGGCACTGTGATCAGTCGTCGGTCCGAAGTCGAACTCGCCACCACGACCGATTGGGGTCGAGGCTGCGTGATCTCGGCGTTCGCGAAGATCAAGATCTCCGGGCGTTTCGTGATGGGTAAGGGTGTACAGATCGGCAGCAACACGTACATCGGTGCGGCAGCGGCCGGACTGATCGTGGGAGACGATGTGCTCATCAGTCCCAACTGCACAATTCTGACAATCAACTACAAGTACGACCAGCTGGGTGTTCCGCTGACCGAGCAGGGCACGGAAAGCCTGGGCGTCCGAATCGGAAACCGGGTGTGGCTGGGTGCCAATTCCGTCATCCTGGATGGGACACAGATCGGTGATGACGTGATCGTCTCGGCCGGCTCGACCGTCAGTGGACGCATTCCTGAGCGCGCGATCGTTCAAGGCAACCCAGCGAAGGTTATAATCACTCGCCGTTGATAGAGCTGCAGCGCCCGTGACCAGCATCACGGCTGGATGATGGATACTTGGGATACGATTCATGCGAGAGAGTCGTAGTCGGTGAACCCGAATCAAAGGCGCAACATGAGCGGAGACTCGGAGAAACCAGTCACTCTCGTGACCGGCGCGACGGGCTTCACGGGTGCGCACCTCGTTCGATCGCTCACGGCTGACGGAGAGTCCGTGCGGGTCATCGCCCGTCCGGGGACGAAGGCTGACGAGAAGCTTCCGGCCGGTTTGGACATCGTGGAGGGTGATGTTACCGATCGCGTCACAGTTGAGCGCGCAGTTGCCGGTGCACACACGGTTTATCATCTGGCCGCGGCGTACCGGGAGGCGAAACACCACGACGATTACTATGCCCGAGTGCATGTGGACGCGACCCGGCTCCTCCTCGACGCGGCGAAGGCCCGAGGGGTCGAGCGTTTCGTGCACTGTAGTACCGTTGGAGTGCACGGAGATATTCTGTCGCCCCCCGCTGACGAACACGCTCCGTACGCGCCGGGGGACGTGTATCAACGGACCAAGCTCGAGGGAGAGCAGCTAGCTCTTTCCTACAACGATCCCAACGGGCTGTCTGTTACGGTGGCGCGTCCCACCGCGATCTACGGGCCAGGCGACACTCGGCTCCTCAAGTTGTTCAGCATGATCGCTCGGCGGCGCTTCATCGTACTCGGAACCGGCGACATCTTCTACCACATGGTACACGTGTACGACTTGGTGGCGGGCCTGCGCCTGCTGGGCACCGATCCGCGCGCTGCAGGGGAAGTGTTCATCCTGGGCGGCGATCGCTACTACACGCTACGTCAGGTCGCCGGCCTCATCGCCGAGGCGGCCGGCGTGTCTCAGTCCTGGCTCCGGCTGCCGGCTCGGCCGTTCCAGATCCTCGGGACGTTGTGTGAGAAAGCCTGCATCCCGTTCGGCATTGAGCCACCCATTCACCGACGCCGCGTGGACTTCTACACCAAGAGTCGGGCATTCACCATTGAAAAGGCGCGGCGCGTGCTCGACTATCGCCCTGAGGTGAGCCTGAGTGACGGGATCAGATCGACGCTGAAGTGGTATCGCGACTTCGGCTACATATTGATGACTGTCGCCAGCATGGCCTAAAGTCCGAAACGGATCCGCGTGTTCAGCCGGAACCGCTGGAAGGCAAAACGGTACCCCTGGCGATTGGTCAGCATGGCCAGCGCTCGACGAGGTGGGTGCTCGATGAATCGGCACGAGAATTCTTCCCATGCCGGCAGATGCGGTTCACGGACTGCCCTTGGGTACCCATATCGCTCCAGGTGATTTCCCGCGAACGTCTCGAAGATCCGCAACTCTCTCGGCGTCATCTGCCCTCGCCACTTCTCGGTGTTATGCGCGAGTACCGGCCGGCGGAGGTTGTCGTCGTTTCGATGATCGGTCGGATACGCTACATCTGTCCGATGGAACCCGAGCATCGTGGGGCTGTAATCCTCCTCCAAAAATACGCAGATGCGGCGCAGCTCGCGCTCGGGGTCCGCGACAAGGTCCTCGTAGCGCACCGAGAGGAACGCCTCCGGTCCGAGCGCAGATTGCGCCTGCTCGGCCGCATCGAGGTATTGCACCCAGCGGCGGGCCAGGTGGTAGATGTGCTTGGGCCCAAAGGGTGCGGCCTTGTGGGACAACGCCACGTCTCGGCCGTCACGGATTAGGTTGATGACCTGGAGGTTCGGAAACCCTTCACGAATGTCACGCCAGCACAGCGTGTGAGGTGGGGTCTTCTCGCCCCAGCGCGATTTGCCCTGCGTGCTGAGCCAAGCTCGCATCAGACCTTCGACGACACCGTGAAAATCGTTCCGGGTGATAGCCGTCATGGTATCGGTGACGGAAGGTCGAGGCGTCCACAGTGACAGAGGATCGGTGCGCAGCAGCTCCTTGATGAATCGGGCGCGCGTGCTGGGCTGCCCCAGATCAATGCCGAATTGCCGCACCACGGGATAGACCCTGTTGTACAGGTGCGACTCGTAGGGGATCCCGATGTCGGGGTGGGTGTCCAACATTCGGGCGAGGACGGAGGTGCCCGAGCGTGGGCAGCCGAAGACGAAGATCGGCCGCGCCTCCACCATCATTGTCCGCCGATCGTGGCGTGGATCTGATCAACGAGTGCGTCGCAGCAGCCTTCCACCTCAAAGCTCATGCGGGATGTCAGCATCATCCCTCCCCTGCCATGCCGATAGTCATTGGATTCTTCTAGTTAGCGGCGAGCTGACCAGCGCGGATCGCTCCGCGGCCAAGGCCACAACTGGTCCACGGGAAAGGGGGCAACTTCCTCGAGCCGGAGTAGGAGCACGCTCGGGAACTGCCGCTCCAGCACGGCCCTCACTCCGGGGGCTTCCGTGCGCATGGTGAAGACGTTTAGGACGATCAAGTCGAGCCGCAATGAGGAGGACTGGAGATCGCTTAGCCACTGCTCGCCGTGACAAATCGTAAGTCAATGTTATGGTGTCACTTATTCGTGTACACCAGCCAGCAGCGCCGGAAGTATACGTTCGAGCGCCACGCCGCGGGATGCCTTGAGGACCACGACTTCGTCGCCGGCAAGCCGCCCGGCAAGCCGCTCCCCGAGCGCGATCGGATCGGCGGCGGTCACCAGGCGCTCGCCCAGCCGGGCCGCGTACGGCTCGAGCGCCGGGACGAACTCGCCGACCGCGCCGAGGAGGTCCGGCTCCAACTCGACGAGCGCCCGGGCGACAGCGGCGTGCAGCGTGGGACCCTCCGGCCCGAGTTCCCGCATCGTCCCCGCGAGGAACACCAGCCGGCGGCCGGTGCGAAGCGCCCGTGCCGTGTCGATGGCGGCATGGAACGATTGCGGGTTGGCGTTGTAGCAGTCGTTGAGAATGGTCAGCCGGCCCACCTGCATGAGCTCGCCGCGCCCGCCCGGGATGGTGAACCGCTCCAGCGCCCGCGCCGCTGCGTCGCGATCGAGACCGAGCGCTTCGACCACCGCCCAGACCCGTACCGCATTGTCCGCCTGGTGCAGGCCGCGCGCGGCCAGGGTAAACGTCTGCCCGCCGATCGTCATGACCGGCCGTGCGTCCTCGCCGAGCACGACATGCTCCGGCACCAGCTCCGAGGCGCGGAGCCCGGCGGTCCGCACGTGCTTCGCCCGCTGCCGCGCGCCCGCGGCCAGCTCTGCCGGGTCGGGGCCGACGATGGCGAGCTCGACGCGGTCGGTGAGCGCGAGCTTTTCCTCGATCACGCCGGCAAGCGAGCCGAAGCCCTCGAGATGTCCGGCGACCGCGTTCGTCACGACGGTGATGTCCGGCTCGATGATCCCCCGTGCCCGGCGGATCTCACCCGGAATGCTTGCGCCGGCCTCCACCACGAGCGCATCGGCGGCGGCCGGCGCCTCGAGGATGGTGAGCGGAACGCCGATCAGATTGTTGAGGTTGGCGCGGGTGGCATACACCGCATACCGGATACGAAGCGCGGCGGCGAGCATCTCCTTGGTACTCGTCTTTCCATTGGTGCCGGTGATGGCGATGACCGGTCCGGCGATCCGCCGGCGACGCGCCCTCGCCAGCCACCCGAGGGCCAGGAGCGTGTCGTCCACCTCGAACAGCGCGAGCCCGGGCACGGCGGGGGTGCCGCGCTTCACCACTGCGCCGAGCGCCCCGGCCGCCGCCACCGTTCCAAGGTAGTCGTGCCCGTCGAAGCGATCCCCGGATAGCGCCACGAAGAGCGCACCGGCGGAAACGGCTCGGCTGTCGGTGGTGACCCCGCTGAACATGACCGGCTTCTCGCCGGAGGGAGCGAGCTCGAGCGCGGCCCGCACATCGGCGTCGGTCCAGACGATGCCACCCGGCTCTTCGCCTCGCTCCCCTTTCACCTTTCCCCCTTCCCCTTTCCCCGGTCCCCTTTCACCGCGCTCTCCACGATCTCCCGCTCGTCGAACGGCACCTTGTCCGTCCCGATCACCTGGTAGGTCTCGTGCCCCTTGCCGGCGAGCAGCAGCGTGTCGCCGGGGCGCGCCTCGTCGAGCGCCGCGTGGATGGCGGCGAGACGGTCGACGATGCGCGCGTGAGGCACGTCGCCCATTCCCTGCTCCACGTCGTCGATGATGGCGCCGGGTTCCTCGGTGCGGGGATTGTCCGACGTGACCACCGCGAGGTCGGCCCCCTGCGCGGCGATGCGGCCCATGATCGGTCGCTTGCCGCGGTCACGATCGCCGCCGCAGCCGAAAACCACGATGAGCCGCCCTCGTGTGAGGGGTCTCAGCGTGGCGAGCGCCCGCTCGAGCGCGTCGGGGGTATGCGCGTAGTCGCGAAGCACCACGCAGGGCGTGTCCGAGATCCGTTCCATCCGTCCCGGCACCTGCGGGAGGGTGGCGAGGCGAACGATCACCCGGTCGAGCGAATGTCCGAGTCCCAGGGCGCATGCCGCGGCGGCGAGCGCGTTGGACACATTGAAATCCCCGAGCAGCGGGACCGAGGCTTCGGCGGTGCCGAAACGGCCGCTCAGCTCGAAGCGGCTCCCGGCCGCGTCGAGCACGACGCCGGATGCGCGGACATCCGCTGCCCGGTCGAGGCCGAAGGTCACCCGGGCCGGGCCGCGGGGTAATGCACGCCAGGCGTCATCGTCGAGGTTCACGACCTCGAGGCCCGTCGAGCTCAGCAGCGAGATCAATTTGAGCTTGGCGCCGAGATAGGACTCCATCGTGCCGTGGTAGTCGAGATGGTCGCGGGTGAGGTTGGTGAAGATCCCCGCCGCGAACACGAGGCCGTCGAGGCGTCCCTGGTCGAGGCTGTGTGACGAAGCCTCCAGCGCCACGTGGGTCGTCCCGCGTTTCACGAGCTCGGCGAGCGTGGCCTGCAGATCGATCGGTCCGGGTGTCGTGAGCGTCCCGGCAGAGGACGGGATCTGTCGCCCCTGGCCGTCGAACGCGCCGAGCGTGCCGATGCTGGCCGCCGTGTCCCGATCGTTGAAGAGATGCTTGAGGAGACCGGCGGTCGTCGTCTTCCCGTTCGTGCCGG
>JBDTTA010000001.1:0-83270 GCA_039930845.1 Gemmatimonadales bacterium | reverse complement strand
TGGTGGCCATCGGCAAGGAAGTCGAAGTCAAGATCCTCGACATCGACTGGCAGCGCGAGCGTATCAGTCTCGGCATGAAGCAGCTCCAGTCTTACCCGTGGCAGAACGTCGCCGCCAAGTATCCGGTCGGCACGCGGGTCCAGGGCAAGGTGGTTTCGATCACCAACTACGGCGCATTCGTCGAAATCGAGCCCGGCATCGAGGGCCTGGTCCACATCTCCGAGATGAGCTGGACCCGCAACGTACGCCATCCGTCCAAGATCGTGAGCATCGGCGAAACGATCGAGGCGGTGGTGCTCAAGGTGGACGAGTCGGAGGAGAAGATCTCGCTTGGCATGAAGCAGACCGAGCAGGATCCGTGGATGGTGCTGCCGCTCAAGTATCCGGTCGGCACGCGCATTCAGGGCAAGGTGCGCAACCTCACGAGCTTCGGCGCCTTCGTGGAAATCGAGCCGGGCATCGACGGCCTGATCCACATCTCCGACATGTCGTGGACCAAGCGGGTGCAGCACCCGTCCGAGGTGGTCAAGAAGGGCGACGGGGTCGATGTGGTCATCCTCAACATCGACGCCGAGAACAAGCGGATCTCACTCGGGCTCAAGCAGGCGGAGGAGGATCCCTGGCTCCGCATCGGCGAAACGTATCCCATCGGCATGGAACTTCGGGGCCGCGCGGTGCGCCTGATGGACAAGGGCGTCGTGGTTGACCTGGGCAACGATATCGAGGGCTTCGTCCCGATGTCGCAGCTCGGCGTGGCCAATATCGAGAACCCCGGTGACGCGGTGCAGGAAGGACAGCCGGTCGATCTCAAGGTGCTCGAGGTCGATCCCATTCACCACCGCATCGTGCTCGCGGTCATCGGCTATCCGGACGAGCCGATCATTCCGCCGGTCAAGCCGGTGTACGAGGAGAGCAAGGCGGAGTAGTCCGAGCCGCTTGCGAAGGCCTGGGCCAGTCTCCAACTTGGAGGCTGGCCTTTTTTCCGTCCCCACATCACTCTCGATTTCATCGGAGCTCCGCATGCGCTCTTCCGCGATGGCCGCCATCACGGCCGTGTCTGCCGTGGCGTTCATGGCGTGTGGCGGTGACCAGCCCGCCCAGGATGCCAATCAGGCCCTCTCCCAGCTCACCAAGGCCGCCACTGAAATGGCAAAGCAGGCGGAACAGATGGCCGGCGGGGCGGCCGGGCTCGCCGGCGCCAAGGACGCAAAGCCGGTGGCGCCGGTGAGCTTCAAGACGCTGATCGACTATCTGCCCAAGGACCTCGGCGGGATGAAGCCGGGCGAGCCCGAAGGCGAGACCACCACCGCCGGGCAGTGGCAGTACTCGCAAGCGAACGTGCGTTTCAGCGGCGGCGAGGGCCAGAGCGCCGAGGTGGGGATCTTCGACTACGCCCACATCAGCATGCTCTACCTCCCGTTCCAGATGGCGCTCAAGATGAAGGTGAGCCAGGAGAGCACGCACGGCTATTCCCGCTCGGGCGACGTCGACGGTTTCCCCGCGCTGGAGGAGTGGAACAAGGATGATCACCGCAGCGAGATGACCGTGCTCGTCGGCGACCGGTTCGTCGTGAGCGCCAAGATGCGCGGAGGTGAGGAGGGCGCGGCGCGGAAGATCGTGGACAAGGTCGATCTCAAGGGCCTGGCCAAGGAAGGGCATTAGGATTCACCGGGCCATGGCCAATTCGCACGAATCGCTCAAGCAATTGCAGGTAAGGCGCGCCGAGACCGAGCAGGGCGGTGGTCCCGAACGGGTGGCCCAGCAGCACACGAAGGGCAAACTCACCGCTCGGGAGCGGCTCGATCTCCTCCTCGATCCCGGCAGCTTCGTGGAGCTCGACCGGTTCGTCACCCACCGTTCCACGGCGTTCGGCCTCGACCAGCAGGTCTACCCGGGTGACGGCGTCGTCACCGGCTCGGGCCGCATCGACGGCCGTCTCGTCTACGTCTTCGCCCAGGACTTTACGGTCTTCGGGGGCTCACTCTCTGAAGCGCACGCCGAGAAAATCTGCAAGGTGATGGACCTCGCCGTGCGGAACGGCGCGCCGATCATCGGACTCAACGACTCGGGGGGCGCCCGGATCCAGGAGGGCGTGGCCTCGCTCGGCGGCTACGCCGATATTTTTCTTCGCAACACGCTGGCATCCGGGGTCGTCCCCCAGATCTCCGTCATCCTCGGCCCCTGCGCCGGCGGCGCCGTCTACAGCCCCGCGATCACCGATTTCATCTTCATGGTCCGCGGCGTGAGCTACATGTTTGTCACCGGGCCCAACGTGGTGAAGACGGTGACGCATGAGGAAGTCACGTTCGACGCCCTCGGCGGCGCCGACGTGCATGGCGGGGTCTCGGGCGTCTCCCACTTCGTCCACGACACCGAGCCGGAGTGCCTGCTCGCCGTGCGCGAGCTGCTCGGATTTCTCCCCCTCAACAATCTCGATACGCCCCCGCGCCGCACCACGGACGATCCGGTCGATCGGCGCGACCCGGAACTCCTCGACGTCGTCCCGGACAATCCCAACAAGCCCTACGATATGCACGACGTCATCGTGCGCCTCGTGGACGACGGCGCCTTTCTGGAGGTCCATCGGGGGTACGCGGAAAACATGGTGATCGGCTTCGCGCGGCTGGGCGGGGCGCCGGTGGGCGTCGTCGCCAACCAGCCCGCGGTGCTGGCCGGCGTGCTCGACATCACCGCCTCGATCAAGGCCGCGCGGTTCATCCGGTTCTGTGACTGTTTCAACCTCCCCGTCGTCACCTTCGTCGACGTACCGGGCTTCCTGCCGGGGGTGGCGCAGGAACATGGCGGCATCATCCGGCATGGCGCCAAGCTGCTCTACGCCTATTGCGAGGCCACGGTGCCCAAGCTGACGGTGATCACGCGCAAGGCGTACGGGGGGGCATACGACGTGATGAGCTCCAAGCACATCCGGGGCGACCTGAATCTCGCGTGGCCCAGCGCGGAGATCGCGGTCATGGGGGCCAGGGGTGCCGTGGAGATCCTCTTCAAGGAAGAGATCGCCAGGGCGGACGATCCGGCGGAGGCCACCGCGAGGCTGATCGAGGACTACACCAGACGGTTCGCCCATCCCTACGCAGCGGCGGAGCGGGGCTACATCGACGACGTCATCGATCCACGGGACACCCGGCCACGCCTCATCGATGCGCTCCGCACCCTGGAGACCAAGCGCGACCGGAACCCTCCCCGGAAGCACGGAAACATCCCTCTGTGAACCGTCCCACTAGCCAAGCCCATGGTACCACGGCATCTTTGGGCCACATGCGCAAGATGCCCTCTGCTCTGAGGATGCGCCGTCGCGGGCTGCACCGCGGGACCGGTGCGGTCGCGCTTCTGCTGGCTCTGGCCCTCACTCCGACGCTCTACGCCCAGGCCGCCATCGATCCGAACGTGGCGCCACGCGCGGCCGCGCTCGAGCGTGAGGGCGAGCGCCAGATGGCCATCGACCTCCTCGGCCACTACCTGGCAACCGCACCAGACGACGGGCAGGCCTGGCTGCAGCTGGGCCGGTTCTATCTGTATGACGCGCGTGACTGGCACCTGCATGGCCATCGGGGAGACCCCGACGGGTTGCTCTATCTCGATTTTGCGGCGACGGCGCTCGACCAGTCGCTTCGGCTGGAGGTGGATTCCGGGCTCGTCTTCCGAGGCGTGACGGAGGTCGAGCGCTCGCTCATCGTCATCGAGGACTCGGGCTGGAGTGCGGAGCGATACACGCGGACCCGGCCCGACATCCCCGTCATGCCGCAGTATCTGGTGGAGCTTGGTCTCAACCTGCTCACTTCGTGCCCTTCGGGCGGCGTGCTCGTCACCGGCGGCGACCTCGAGGCGCTCTCCGTCTGGTACGGCGGCCTCCGGGGCGCGCTCTCCGGCATCATTCCCCTTCGACCCGCACTCTACGCCACCGACTCGCTGTACCGCCGCCGCATGGCGGACGCCATGGGTGTCGACCCGGCGCTCCCCGTCCAGCGCGCCCTCTCGCTCGTGGCTGCGCACCGGCCGCTGTGTTTGAGTCCGGGCACCGACAGCGCCGCCGTACCGCCGCTCGCCTGGGTGCCGTTCCGCCTGGTCCGGCTGAGCCGGCCTGCTGCCGGCGCCGACGGCGCACTCGGGATTACCGAGCTCCTCACGGCGGAGCGAAGCGGTGGCTCGCCGTGGGTGGACGATGTGCGCCGCGTGTACGATGCTGCCGCCCGGCACAATGTGCTCCTCTGCAGCAGCCTCATCATGCTCTACGGAGACGCGCCCCCGCCCGCCTGCAGGCCCTGACCCTCCCCCGATGAATCGTGTGCTTGTCGCCAATCGCGGAGAGATCGCGCTCCGGATCGTTCGCGCCTGTCATGAAGAGGGCGTCGAGGCGGTCGCGGTGTACTCCGACGCCGATCGCACGGCCCCATACGTCCGTGCGGCCGATCACGCCATCCATATCGGCCCGGCCGCTCCCTTGCAGAGCTATCTCCTGATCGACCGTCTCCTCGACGCCGCGGGCGAGGCCGGCGCGGACGCCGTGCATCCGGGGTATGGCTTTCTCGCCGAGCGCGCCGCATTCGCGGAGGCGGTCGAGGCGGCCGGGCTCATTTTCGTCGGCCCGCCGGCAGCGGCGATCCGGGCGATGGGCGACAAGACGGAGGCGCGCCGGCGCATGCGTGAGGCCGGGGTCTCGATCGTTCCCGGCGGCATCACTCCGCTCACCGACGTCGAATCGATGCGGGCGCTCGCCGAGGAGATCGGCTACCCGGTGATGGTGAAGGCCGCCGCGGGCGGCGGCGGCCGGGGAATGCGGCTCGTCGCGCGCGATGCCGATCTCGCCGCGGCCGTCGCCTCCGCCGCCGCCGAGGCGGTCAAGGCCTTCGGCGACGGTGGCGTGTACGTCGAGAAGTACATCGAGCGGCCTCGGCACATCGAGTTCCAGGTGCTCGCCGACGCCGAGCGCACGGTGCATCTCGGGGAGCGCGAGTGCTCGGTGCAGCGGCGACACCAGAAGCTGGTCGAGGAGGCGCCGTCGGTCGCGATGACGTCAGAGCTGCGTGAGTGGATGGGCGCGGCGGCGGTTGCCGCCGCGGAGGCGGTGGGCTATCTGGGCGCCGGCACCTGCGAGTTCCTCCTCGCCGCCGACCGTTCGTTCTATTTCCTCGAGATGAATACGCGAATCCAGGTGGAGCACCCCATCACCGAGATGGTGTACGGGATCGACCTGGTGCGCGAGCAGCTCCGCATCGCCTCGGGGCTGCCGATGCGCGTGCCCGCGGGCTGGCTCCACCCGCGCGGCTGGGCCATCGAATGCCGGATCACCAGCGAAGATCCCTCGAACGGCTTTCTACCGTCCACCGGACGGATCCGCTACCTGCGTGCGCCGTCGGGGCCGGGGGTCAGGTGGGACAGCGGCGTCGAGGCGGGAGACCAGGTGACGCTTCACTACGACTCGATGCTCGCCAAGCTGATCGTGTGGGCCCCCGAGCGCGAGCAGGCGATCGGACGGATGTCACGCGCGCTCGACGAGCTCGTGATCGCCGGCGTCGCCACCAACCAGGGCTTTCACCGCCGGCTCATGGCTGATCCCGCCTTCCGCGAGGGGGAGATCGACGTGCAGTTCCTCGAGCGCAGGCCCGACCTCATGGCGCCGGTGCTCTCTGATGCAGACGCCATCTGCCTGGCGATCGCCACCGCCCTCGCTGAAGAGGAGGCGAGACAGTCGCGCCGGCCCACCGTGGCTCCCGAGGGCGCGCCGAGGTCCGCATGGCTCGAGCGCGCACGCGCCGAGGGGTTGCAATGACGCCGGTGCGCATCCTGAGACTCGCGACAGGCGGGGATGGCGTCGGGAAGCTGGAGGACGGCAGGACGGTGTTCGTACCACGCACGGCGACCGGCGATCTCCTCGAGCTCGACGCCGTGCGCGAGTACAAGCGCTTTGCCCGTGGCCGGCCGGGACGCCTGCTCGAGCCGGGGCCGGACCGTGTCGAGCCGCCCTGTCCCCACTATCTGGGTGACGAGTGCGGTGGTTGTCAGCTCCAGCATCTCTCGCTCAGCGCTCAACAGGCCGCCCGCCGGACCTTCGTCGGCGATGCGCTCCGCCGGCTGGCTCGCCTCGATGTGGATGATCCCGATCTCGTTCCTGCTTCAAAGGCCTTCGGCTATCGAACCAAGGTGACGCTCGCCGTTGGACGCGGGCGGACCATCGGATTCAGGCGATACGACCGGCCCGATGAGATCTTCGCGCTCGACCGCTGCCATATCGCCATCCCCGAGCTGATGTCACTCTGGCGTGAGCTGCGGGCGCTCCTCCCCCTTCTCCCCGATGATTTGACCAGGCTCGTGCTTCGGCAGGACCGCTCCGGCGGGCTTCATGTCATCGCCCGCTCGGGCGTGGCGATGGTCTGGGCCGGCGCGCCCAGGCTTCGGGTGGCCCTCTCGAGCCGAGGGCAGGAGACGACCATCTGGTGGCACCCTGAAGGCGGGGCGCCTCGCGCGGTGGACGGCGCCGGCGACACGTACCCGGCCACTGTCTTCGAGCAGATCCACCCGGAAATGGGTGACCAGGTGCGCCGGTTCGCGGTCGAACAGCTCGGCGAGGTGGCGGGGCGCCGCGTCTGGGACCTCTATGCCGGCATCGGCGAGACAACGGCGATGCTTGCCGGTGCGGGCGCGACGGTCGAGAGTGTCGAAATGGACCGACGCGCGGTGGCCGCCGCCGAATCGTCGGGCCCACCCGCGCGGCGCCACGCAGGAAGAGTCGAAGACATCCTCAGCGATCTTGGCCCCCCCGACCTCGTGATCACCAACCCTCCGCGCCTCGGAATGGATGCGAAAGTCACCACGGCGTTGGAACGCAGGCGGCCGAGTCGCCTGGTGTACGTCTCCTGTGATCCGGCGACCCTCGCCCGCGATATCGGGCGGCTGCCGTCATACCGTGTCACCCGCGCCCGCGCGTTCGATCTCTTCCCCCAGACCGCGCACGTGGAGACCGTGATCGTGATGGACCTGTCCACTTGAAATACTTCGTGACGATCGCCGGCCGCGAAATCGAGGTGGTGGTCGACGGAGCGCGAGTATCGGTGAATGGGAAGCCGAGCGAGGCCACGCTCACCGTAATTCCGTCCACACCGCTCCGGCAGCTCAGCGTGAATGGACGGCCGTCGGAACTCGAGCTCGAAACGGTGGGCGGCGGTCACTGGACCGTCGCGTTGGGCGGTGAGCGATGGGAGGCCGAGGTCGTGGACGAGCGCACCAGGCACATTCGGAGCCTCACCGCCTCAGCCGGCGCACACCGAGGGACGCCGCCGCTCAAGGCGCCGATGCCCGGGCTGGTCCTGCGGGTGCTGGTAGAGCCCGGCCAGTCCGTCGCTGCCGGAACCGGGGCCGTGGTGCTGGAGGCCATGAAGATGGAAAACGAGCTCCGGGCGACGGCCACCGCGGTCATCAGCGCGGTGCGGGTCGAACCGGGCCAGACGGTGGAGAAGGGGCAGGTGCTGGTGGAATTCCGGAGCGAGGCGACTTGACCCCGCCCGTCGGGTACGGCTATCTTGTGAGTCTGTTTCGGTTTGACTCCGGTTTACGCGCTCGAATCTGGGAAGCGAATGAAGACATTTACCGCCACGCCTGACGACATCACCCACGACTGGCATGTTGTCGACGCCACCGGCGTGCCGCTCGGGCGGCTGGCCAGCGTCGTCGCGCAGCTCATCAGAGGCAAGCACAAGCCCACCTACACCCCTCACATGGACGGCGGCGATTTCGTCGTGGTCGTGAACGCGGCAAAGGTCAAGCTGACCGGGCGCAAGGTGACCAACAAGAAGTACTTCAAGTACACCGGCTACATGGGGCACGAGAGCTTCACGGCCGCGCGCGACATGCTCGCCAAACATCCCGACCGGGTCATCGAGAAGGCAGTGTTCGGCATGCTGCCCAAGACGTCGCTCGCCAAGCAGCACATGCGCGGCAAACTCAAGGTGTACCGCGATGGCGAGCATCCGCACGAGGCCCAGCAGCCCAAGCCGTTCTCGGTCACTCCTTCCGCCTCCAAGGTGAGCGCATGACTGCAGTACCCGAATTTCGCTGGCAGGCCATTGGCCGTCGCAAGACCAGCATCGCCCGCGTGTACCTGACGCCCGGCACCGGCAAGTGGGACATCAACGGCCGCACCCTGGGCGATTATTTCCCGCGGCCATCGCTCGTGCAACACATTCAGCAGTCCTTTACCGCCACCGACACGCTCGGCGCCTTCGACGTGCGCGCGCATGTGGATGGCGGGGGACAGGCGGGACAGGCCGGCGCACTGCGGCTCGGCATCGCCCGCGCACTCGTCGAGGCCGATGGGCAGCACCGTACCAAGCTGCGGGCCGCGGGCTTGCTGACTCGCGACCCCCGCGCCGTCGAACGGAAAAAGCCCGGGCGCCCAGGCGCGCGGAAGCGGTTCCAGTTCAGCAAGCGGTAGACCGCCTTACCGCCATCTCGCACATCGCTGGATCCTGGCGTGGGTGCCCCCGATGGGGGAATCGCCCGGAGATGAACGCGGTGGACGAACAACCCTGAAGAGAGATTGGACACGACACTTCGCATGGCACAGCCTCAACTGCAGGACCTGCTGGAAGCCGGCGTGCATTTCGGCCACCAGACCCGCCGGTGGAACCCGAAGATGCGGCGATTCATCTTCGCCGAGCGCTCCGGCATCTACATCATCGATCTCCAGAAAACCCTTCGCCAGATCCAGAAGGCACAGGAGCTGCTTCGCGCCGTAGTGCTCAAGGGCGAGGGGGTGCTCTTCGTCTGCACCAAGAAGCAGCTGAAGGCCATCGTGCAGCTCGAAGCGGAGGGCGCCGGCGCGTTCTACGTCACCGAGCGCTGGCTTGGCGGCATGCTCACCAACTTTCAGACGCTCAAGAAACAGATCCGGCGTCTCAGAGAGCTGGAACAGGGTGCGGCCGATGGTGATTTCGAGAACTACACCAAGAAGGAAAAGCTGCTCTTCGAGCGCGAGCGGGTAAAGCTCAGCCGCAACCTCGAGGGAATCAAGCTGATGGGTCGGCTGCCGGGCGCGCTCTTCATCGTGGATGCGAAGAAGGAAAAAATCGCCGTCGCCGAGGCCAACAAGCTGGGCATCCCGGTGGTCGCGATCGTGGACACCAATGCCGATCCCGACCTGATCACCGTGCCGGTCCCCGGCAACGACGACGCCATCCGCTCGGTCTCGCTCATTACCGCGGCGCTCTCCGATGTGATCAAGGAAGCCCGCGCGCAAATGCCGATGCGCGAAGTGGCCGAGGACCTCGAAGCCGAGACCTACAGCACCGACGCGGGCAGCGAAGGGGACAGCGAGGCCGATCGCAAGCGCCGCCGCCCGCGCCGGAAGCGTCGGCCCAAGCCCGAGGCCATCGCGGCCCGGCTCAAGACGGACGCCGATGGCGCCGTCGTCGAGGCGGCCACTGTCCCTGCCACCGGTGACGAGGCCGGCGCATAAGCGCATCGAACGCAACAGCCGGAGCATCCGCCGCTCCAGCCCCGTGCGGGCCGTGGGCGGCGGTTTTACTATTCACCCCTGACTGGACCCGGGTTGGAGACCATGACTAGCGCGACGATATCATCGAAGCACGTGAGTGAGCTGCGGGCGCGTACCGGCGCCGGCATGATGGACTGCAAGCGTGCGCTGGAAGAGGCGGGGGGCGACCTCGAAAAGGCCGGCGAGATCCTCCGCAAGAAGGGCATCGCGAAGGCCGAGAAGCGGACCGGCAAGAGCGCCTCACAGGGCGTGATCGTGAGCTACCTGCACCATAACGGCCAGGTGGGCGTGCTGCTCGAGCTCAACTGCGAGACCGACTTCGTGGCGCGGACGGACGAGTTCCAGCGGCTCGCGCGCGACATCGCTCTCCACGTGGCGTCCGCCGATCCGATCGGCGTGAATCCCGACGACGTGCCGGCCGATCTGCTCGACCGGGAGCGCCGCATCGCGGAGGAGCAGGTGGCCCAGGAGGGCAAGCCGGAAAACATCCGGGCCAAGATCGTCGAGGGGAAACTCAGGAAATTCGTGGCCGAGCGGACGCTCACGGAGCAGCTCTACGTCAAGGATGACAAGCAGAGCGTCGGCCAGCTGATCAAGGAAGCCTCCGGCAAGCTGGGGGAGGCGATCTCCGTGCGGCGCTTTGCCCGGTTCAAGATCGGGGAGGCCTGATGCCCCTCGCCTATACCCGTGCCTTGCTCAAGCTCTCGGGCGAGGCACTGGGCGGCGAGAAGGGATCCGGTCTCGATTTCCACAAGGTCGAGGCGTTTGCGGCGGAGATCAAGGCGGTGCACTCGCTGGGTGTCCACCTGGCGCTCGTGGTCGGCGGCGGGAACATCATCCGCGGGGCCACCGCCAGCAGGGAGGGAATCGATCGCGTCTCCGCGGACTACATGGGGATGCTCGCCACCGTCATCAACGCCCTCGCCCTGCAGGACGTCCTCGAAAAAATAGGCGTGGACACGCGCGTGATGACCGCCATCCGGATGGAGTCGCTCGCCGAGCCCTACATCCGCCGACGCGCCATCCGGCACCTCGAGAAGGGCCGTCTCATCATCTTCGCCGCCGGCACCGGCAATCCGTTCTTCTCCACCGACACCGCCGGCGTGCTGCGGGCCCTCGAAATCGAAGCGCAGGTCATCCTCAAGGCCACCAACGTCGATGGGGTCTACACCGGCGATCCGAAGACCGACCCCGCCGCGACGTTCATACCCGAGCTGACCTACCAGGAAGCGATCGTCAAGAACTACGCCGTCATGGATGCCAACGCGTTCGGACTCTGCAAGGCCAATCAGCTTCCCATCGTCGTCTTCAACATCAACCAGCCCGGAGCGATCACCCGCGTGCTGCAGGGCGACCGGGTAGGGACCATCGTCCGATGAGCACCATTCCCGAATTGACGAAGCACGCCCGCGAGCTCATGCACAAGGCGGTGGACAGCACCAGGCGGGAGTTCACCGGGATCCGGAGCGGCAAGGCGAGCACGTCGCTGCTCGACCTGATCAGGGTCGAGGCGTATGGGAGTACCGTGCCGCTCAACCAGGTGGCGCTGGTGGCCGCGCCCGAGCCGCGCCTGCTGACCGTGCAACCCTTCGACAAGTCGCTCACGCAGGCGGTGGAGAAGGCCATCCGCGATGGCGGCCTTGGCCTCAACCCCTCGACGCAGGGCAACGTGATCCGGGTCCCGCTGCCCGCGCTTTCCGAGGAGCGGCGGAAGGATCTCGTGAAGGTCGTGCACAAGCTCGCCGAGGAGGGCCGCGTCGCCGTTCGCCATGCGCGCACGGATACCCTCTCCAGGATCAAGAAGATCGAAAAGGTCCCGGAGGACGACAAGATGAGGGCCGAGAAGGAAGTCCAGAAGCTCACCGACGACCACATCAAGCAGATCGATGCCCTGATCCACGCCAAAGAAGCCGAGATCATGGAAGTCTGAGGGATGAGCGACGATCTCCTGCGGCAGGTAAAGGTGCACGGGGCCGTGCCGACCCACATCGCCATCATCATGGACGGCAACGGCCGGTGGGCCAAAGGTCGGTCGCTTCCGCGCCCCTTCGGCCATCATGCCGGCATGAAGGCGGTGCGCGAGGTGATCGGCGGCTGTCTTGACGCCGGTGTGGGCGTGCTCACCCTGTTCGCCTTCAGCCAGGAAAACTGGCAGCGACCCGCGCTCGAGATCGAAGCGCTCATGCGCCTGCTCGAGGAGTACATCGCCCGCGAGCTCGAGAACCTGCGGGAGCGGGGCGTGTCCGTTCGCATCCTGGGCGACATCGACCGGCTCGCGCCCGGGGCACGGCGCGCGGTGGACAAAGTGGTGGAAGAGACGGCTGGCGGCGACACCCTGGCGCTCAACCTCTGCATCTCCTACAGCTCGCGCGCCGAGATCACACGTGCAGCCCGGCTCCTCGCCGAGGATGTGCAGGCCGGCCGGCTCGATCCCGCCGAGATCGACGAGGAGGCGATGAGCCGCCAGCTCTACACCGCACCCTGGCCCGACCCTGATCTGCTCATTCGCACATCCGGCGAGATGCGCGTCTCCAACTTTCTGCTCTGGCAACTCGCCTACGCCGAGCTCTACGTCACCCCGGTGCTCTGGCCAGACTTCACCCGCCACCGCCTCTTCGAAGCCATCCTCGAGTTCCAGAGGCGGGACCGCCGTTTCGGGCGCGTCTCGGTCTGATGAACGCCAGCCCTCGGTCCGACAACAGCAATCTGGTTCGGCGTGTCACCTTTGCGGCCGTCGCAATTCCTTTGGCGCTCATCATCGTCTGGTATGGGGGCGCGCCACTCGTCTGCCTCCTGGCGGTCGCCGGTGCCCTCGGTGCGCGGGAGCTCTATGGATTGGCGGAACGGGGCGGTGTGCGCCCGGCGCGGCTCCCCGGGGTCGCCGGAGCGGCGCTCATTCCACTCCTCTCCTACGCGGCGATTGCCGGCGTGTGGGGTGGTGAGCTGGTGCGTGCCGCGTGGCCCTACGTCGTCGCCGTCTGGCTCATACTCGTGCTCGTGTGGGCGCTCGGTGCCAGGGCGCCGGATGCGCGCCCACTCGAGGCGGTGAGCGTCACGGTGCTCGGGACGCTCTACTGCGGCGCCCTGCCCGCGTTTCTGCTGGTGATCCGCCACGGGCAGCACCCGTTGAAGAGCTGGGCCGGCGCATGGCTGGTGTTCTACCCGCTGGTCGTCACGTGGGTGTGCGACACCGCCGCCATGTTCGGCGGCCGCGCGATCGGCGGGCCCAAACTCGCTCCCAGCATCAGTCCGGGAAAGACGCGGTCGGGCAGCATCGCCGGCGTTCTCGGCGCACTCGTCATGGCGCCACTCTTTGGCCTCGTCGTCTTCCCGAGGGCCGGGGTGACGGTCGGCATCGGCGCGCTCATCGTCATGGCCGCGGTGCTGGGCGTGGTGGGACAGCTGGGCGACCTCGTGGAATCGCTCTTCAAGCGCGAGGCCGGAGTGAAGGATTCGAGTACGCTGATTCCCGGTCACGGCGGTGTGCTCGACCGGCTCGACTCGCTCTATGTCGTGGTTCCGGTCGCGGCCGTGCTCTACCGGCTCTTCGGGGTGATCTGATGCCGGGACACGACACGCAGGAACGCCGCGGCGTGGCGGTGCTCGGGTCCACCGGCTCGATCGGCCGCAGCACGCTCGACGTGCTCCGCCGTCAGCGCGATCACTTTCGTGTCGTCGCGCTGACGGGTGGCCGCCGGGAAAGCGAGCTGGCCGCGCAGGTCGAGGAATGGCGGCCCGCCTATGCCGGCCTGGCCTCCGGCAACGGCGACGCGCGGCTGCCCACCGGACCCGAGGTGCTCGTCGAGGCCGCCACGCGCGCGGACGTGGACATCGTCGTCAACGCCGTCGTCGGAGCCGCCGGGCTCGACGCGACGCTCGCCGCGCTTCGTGCCGGCAAGCGGGTGGCGCTGGCCAACAAGGAAAGTCTCGTGATGGCCGGCGAGCTCGTCATGCAGGCGGCGTGCGCCGGTGGCGGCGAGCTGATACCGGTGGATTCCGAGCACAGTGCGGTGTTGCAGTGCGTGGGTGGCAGGAACAGCTCGCTCGCCCGGCTGATCCTCACCTGCTCGGGGGGCCCGTTCCGCGAGTGGCCGCCGGAGCGGGCCTGGCACGCGAGCGTGGATGAGGCACTTCGGCATCCCACCTGGTCGATGGGCCACAAGATCACGGTGGACAGCGCCACGCTCGCGAACAAGGCGCTCGAGGTGATTGAGGCGCACTACCTCTTCGGGCTTTCCTACGACGCCCTCGAGGTGGTGGTCCACCCGCAGAGCATCGTGCACGCCTTTGTGGAATTCTGCGACGGGAGTGTCATTGCCCAGCTCGGATTTCCCTCGATGGAACTGCCGATCCTCTACGCCCTCACCCATCCGACGAGGCTGCCGGACGTCGGTGTTCGAAGATTTGATCCGGTCTCGGCCGGCTCGCTGACTTTCGAGCCGGTGCGCCACGACGTGTTTCGCGCGCTTGGCGCAGGGATCGCGGCCGGCCGGGCCGGTGGCGTCTCGCCCGCGGTGTTCAACGCCGCCAATGAAGTGGCGGTGGCGGCGTTCCTGGGCGGAGCGATTCCCTTCGGCCGGATCAGCGAAGTGATCGAAGGCGTTCTCGATGCGCACGTGAGCGCGCCGGCCACCGGCCTCGGTGCCGTGCGCGAGGCCGACCGCTGGGCCCGTGCGCGCGCCGGTGAACTCGTGAGCCGAACCTGAGGGACCTGTGCTGACTACCGTCGTCGCGCTGATCGTCGTGCTGGGCGTGCTCGTGTTCATTCACGAGGCGGGACACTTCGTGGCCGCCAAGTGGGCGGGCATCTACGTGCACCGCTTTTCGCTCGGCCTTGGCTCGCCCATCCGCTGGCTCACCTTCCGAAAGGGCGAGACCGAATATTCGGTGTCGTGGATCCCGCTCGGCGGCTACGTCAAGATGGCCAGCGGTGAGGAGGATATCGGCGGGAGTCCGCTCGAAGGCGGCCAGGCGGCCACACAGGTGCCTCCCGATCGTCTCTTCGAGGCCAAACCACTCTGGAAGCGCATGATCGTGATCCTCGCCGGGGTCACCATGAACGCCCTGTTCGCGTGGCTCATCTTCAGCTTCCTCGCCGCGAAGAACGGGCGGCAGATCGATCCCGGCACGACGGTCGGCCGGATCGACGCGGAGGCCACATCGGAGGTGGGACAGGAGCTCGCAGGCATCAAGCCGGGAAGCCGGATCGTGACGATCAACGAGCGCCCGGTTTCGTCATGGAATGAGGTTCAGGACGCGATCCTCAACTCGGCGGGCCCGGAGCTTCGAGTGCTGTTCGCCGATGGGAGCGCGGACACCCTCCCGATCCACCAGGATGCGCTCGCCGGCAGAGCCAGGGCGGCCCAGGCGCTCCTGCCGTACCGGCCGGCGGTCATCGGCCAGCTGGTGCCCGGCCAGCCGGCGGAGAAGGCCGGACTGCTTCCCGGCGATACCATCGTCGCCGTCGACGGTGTGCCGATCGGACAGTGGTACGACATCCTCGACCAGTTTCGCGGCCGCGCGCGGCCCGAGGTCAGCATGGAAGTGGCCCGGGGGGCGACACGACGGACCTTTACCGTTCGCCCGGAGGTCGACACGCTCGCCGATTCCACCGGTGTGCGCCGACCGATCTCCAGGATCGGCGTGGCCGTCGCAATCGACTTCAGGCAGGAGTCACTCTCCCTGCCGCAGGCGGTGGCCGAGGGATGGAAGCTGACAATCTCGTCGTCCACCCAGATTGTCCGGACCATCCGGGGCCTCTTCAGCGGCCGGATTTCCAAGCGCGAGGTAGGGGGGCCGATCATGATCGGCCAGCTCGCCGGCGAAAGCGCCCGGCTCGGGCCCGATGCGTTTCTGTCGTTCATGGCGCTGATCTCGATCAACCTTGCCATCCTCAATCTCCTGCCGGTGCCGATCCTCGATGGCGGGCAGTTCGTCTTTCTCCTGGCGGAGGGGGTCACGAGGCGGCCCTTGCCGGTCAAGCTCCGGGAGCGGCTGAGCATGGTGGGGATGGTCCTGATCGTGTTGCTGATGGGATTGGCGTTCTCGAACGACATCCGGCGGCTATTCGGAGGGTAGGAGTCGCAGGGTTGCGACACCTCCAAGGACCGGCTATTTTACTGTGCTACAGGCGATTACGACGCTATTTCGACGACCAGGGGACTTCAGCGGCATGAGCTTCGACAAACAGGCGGTCACAGCCAGGCACCAGGCCCATTCGAGTGATACCGGCTCGACCAAGGTGCAGGTGGCCCTCCTCACCGAGCGGATCAACTCGCTCACCGACCATTTCCGTACACATCCCAAGGATCACCACGGTCGCCGCGGTCTCCTGAAGATGGTCGGTACCCGCCGCAGGTTGCTGACGTACCTCAAGCGGAGCGACCTCGAAACCTACCGGGCGCTGATCGAACAGCTTGGTCTCCGTCACTAGTCGCCACGTACCACCGGGGGCGTCCTGATCTCACCAATCAGGGCGCCCTCTCAGCGTTTGCGACCCATTCGTCCCGACACCCACAGAGAGAATCAAAGAGAGAAGGAAGCGTGACAGCGCATCGGATCGAAACCCAGTTTGCCGGCCGTCCCCTCATCCTCGAAACGGGCCGCCTGGCCAAGCAGGCCTCAGGCTCTGCCTTGCTCCGCTTCGGCGACACGGTGGTCCTGGCAGCCGTGACCGTCTCCCCCAACATCTCCACCCTTCCGTTTTTCCCGTTGACCGTGGAGTACCGCGAAAAGACGTACGCAGCGGGCAAGATCCCCGGAGGGTTTCTCAAGCGCGAAGGCCGGCCGTCGGACAAGGAGATTCTCGCCAGCCGCCTGATCGACCGGTCGATCCGTCCGCTCTTCCCGGAGGGATTCAAGAACGAAGTGCAGGTCTTCGTCACCGTCCTCTCCGCCGATCAGGAGAATGACGCCGACATCCTGGGTGTCATTGCCGCGTCGACCGCGCTCACGCTCTCCTCGGTGCCCTGGAACGGACCACTCGCCGCCGTGCGGGTCGGCCGGGTCGAGAACAACTGGATTCTCAACCCCAGCTTTCAGCAGCTCGAGTTCTCGAGCATCGACCTCGTCGTGAGCGGCTCCGCCGATTCGATCGTCATGGTCGAGGGCGGCTCCCTGGAGATCTCCGAGGCCGAAGTGCTCGAGGCGCTCAAGGTGGCACAGAAGGGCATCCGCGAGATCATCGGCATCGAGAAGCAGCTCGTGGGCAAGGCCGGCAGCCCCACCAAGCTCGCGTGGGTCAAGGCCGAGGTCGATCCGGTGTTCAAGGCGAAGCTCGACTCGGCGGCGGAAGCGGCAATGTCCAAGGCCATCAACGGCGCCGAAAAGAGTGGCCGGGTGGGTGCGGTCAAGGCCGCCAAGGACAAGGCGGTCGCGCTCGTGCTGGCCGAGTACCCCGACAAGACGCGGGAGATCGCCAACGAGCTCGAGGAAATCGAGTATCGGGTCATGCGGAAGCAGGTGCTGGACAAGAGTGAGCGGGTCGATGGGCGCGATCTCGACACCATCCGGCCGATCACCATCGAAACCGGCGTGCTGCCCCGCACGCACGGCTCGGCGCTGTTCACGCGCGGGCAGACGCAGGCACTTGTCTCCGTGACGCTTGGCACCTCTGATGACGAGCAGCGAATCGACAGCATCGATGTCGCCGGCGAAACGACGAAGTCCTTCATGCTGCACTACAACTTTCCCCCGTACTCGACCGGTGAGGTCAAGATGATCCGCGGCACCAGCCGCCGCGAGATCGGGCATGGCGCGCTGGCGGAGCGGGCGCTGCAGCCGCTGTTGCCGCACTTCGAGGACTTCCCCTATACCCTGCGCGTGGTGTCCGAGATCCTCGAGTCCAACGGCTCATCGTCCATGGCCACGGTGTGCGGCGGCTCGATGGCGCTCATGGACGCGGGCGTGCCGATGAAGGCGCCGTGCGCCGGTGTGGCAATGGGGCTCATCAAGGAAGGGGACAAGGTCGCCATCCTGACCGACATCCTCGGCTCCGAAGACCACCTCGGCGACATGGACTTCAAGGTGGCCGGCACCTTGAAGGGCATCACGTCGATCCAGATGGACATCAAGATTCAGGGGCTCGAGCTCAAGATCATGGAGCAGGCGCTGGAGAAGGCCCGGAAGGGGCGGCTGTTCATTCTCGGCGAGATGGCCAAGGTGTTGTCCGAGGCCCGGCCCGACCTGTCCCAGTTCGCGCCGCGGATCTTCACCATGCAGATCAAGCCGGACAAGATCGGTGACGTGATCGGACCCAAGGGGAAGACCATCCGTGGCATTCAGGACGCCACCGGCGCCAGGATCAGCATCGAAGACAGCGGAATCGTGACGATCTCCGCGGTCGGCGGCGAGGCGGGTGAGAAGGCCCGGGCAATGGTTGCCGCCATCACCACCGAGCCCGAGGTGGGCCGCACCTACGAAGGACCGGTCAAGAGCACCACCGCCTTCGGTGCCTTCGTCGAGATCCTTCCGGGAGTCGAAGGCCTCCTGCACATCAGCGAGCTGCAGCACGGCCGCACCGAGAAAACGGAAGACGTCGTCAAGAAGGGCGATATCGTCCAGGTCAAGCTGCTCGAGGTGGACGATCGCGGGCGGATGAAACTCTCCCGGAAGGCGCTGATTCCGAAGGAGTAGGCCGTCGTGGACACCGTTCGCCTCGACCAAGGACTCTTCCGCACCACGGCGCCGAACGGACTGACCGTCCTCAGCGAACTGCTGCCGGGCGTTCGCTCGGCGGCCGTGGGTGTCTACGTGCGCACGGCCAGTGCGCACGAGCGCCCCGCGCAGATGGGCATCTCCCACCTGCTCGAGCACATGGTGTTCAAGGGTACCGAGCGGCGGTCGGCCCGGCAGCTCGCGCTCGAGCTCGAAGTCCGCGGCGGCAGTCTCGACGCGTTCACCGGCCGCGACTACACCAGCTATCAGGCGCACATTCTCGACGACGATGTTCCCGTCGCCGTGGACATCCTCACCGATCTGGTCCGGCGACCGCTGCTCCGCGAAAGCGATCTCGAGCCCGAGCGGAACGTCATTCTCGAAGAAATCAACGGCGTCGCGGACACGCCCGACGATCTCGTCTTCGAGCTGCACTCCGCGGCCATGTGGCCCAACCATCCTTACGGCTATTCGATCCTCGGAACATCCGCGACGCTGGCGGCCCTCTCCGCCGGCGATCTCCGATGCCTCCACCAGGACGGCTACCATCGCGGGAACATCGTGATCGCCGCGGCCGGAAACCTCGAACACGCGCGCCTGCTCGACGCGCTCGGTCGTGAAGGATGGTTCGACGGGCAGGGGCGCGAGGCGGCGAGGCCGCCGGTGGAGCCGTCGCCGGCGGTGCGCGGCAGCCGCCAGAGCGAGGTGCGCGACACGGCGCAGACCCACATCGTCTTCGGGACCGACACCTTTCCGCTGCGGGATCCCCGCCGCTTCACGCTCGCGATTCTCACAAATGTGTTCGGCGGCGGGATGTCCAGCCGGCTGTTTCAGCGGGTGCGCGAGGAGATGGGGCTCGCCTACGCCATCTTCGCGTACAATCACTTCCATCGCAGCTCAGGACAGCTCGGCTCCTACATCGGCACGCAGCCCGGCACCGCGGACGCCGCCGTGGCGGCCATCGAAGCGGAGTACGACCGCCTGGCCGGCGAAGGCCTTCCCGATGACGAGCTGGCCGATGGGAAGCAGCAGCTCAAGGGGCAGGTAGTGCTCTCGCTCGAGAGTCCGGCGGCGCGCATGGGCCGGCTCGCGGGGTTCGAGCTGCACGATGAGCACTACCGTCCCATCGGTGACGTGCTGGCCGAGATCGACGCCGTCACGCCCGCCGCCGTTCGCGAGGTGGCGGCGGAGTTTTTCCCGTCCGCGAGGCAGACGGTGATGAGGCTGGGGCCAGACAGCGGAGAAGAGGGAAAGGGGAAGGGAGAAGGGAGCTGAACGCGCCCCCCTCCTTTTTCCTTCCTCCTTTCTCCTTTCTCCTTTTACGACTCTTACTGATCGAGGCACCATGCTCATCGGCGTTCCCAGGGAGATCAAGACCAACGAGAACAGGATCGCCCTCGTCCCGGCGGGCGCCGAGGCGCTCACCGCCGCAGGCCACGCGGTCCTGGTCGAGCAGGGCGCCGGGCTCGGCAGCGGGTTTCCCGACGCGGCCTATGAGGGCGTCGGTGCCGCCATCGTGGCGACGGCCGACGAGGTCTGGCAGCGCGCCGAGATGATCATGAAGGTGAAGGAGCCGATCGCGGTCGAGTGGCCACGGATGCGGAAGGGGCAGGTGGTCTACACCTACTTCCACTTTGCCGCGGCGGAGGAGCTCACCCGTGCGGTCATCGCGTCCGGCGTGGTCGCGGTGGCGTACGAGACGGTGCAGTTGTCCAGTGGCGAGCTGCCGCTCCTCACGCCGATGTCCGAGGTGGCGGGCCGGATGGCGGTACAGGAGGGGGCCAAGTATCTGGAGAAGGTCTTCGGCGGCAGCGGCGTCCTGCTCGGAGGCGTTCCGGGAGTGGCGCCCGGCGAGGTCGTGATCATCGGCGGCGGCGTCGTCGGCATCAACGCGGCGAAGATGGCCGCGGGCCTGGGCGCGCACGTGATCATCCTCGACATCTCGCTCGACCGGCTCCGCTATCTCGACGACGTCCTTCCGGCCAATGTCGATACCGCCTACTCCAACCGCCATAACATCCTCGACGCCATTCGCCGGGCCGACCTGGTCATCGGGGCAGTCCTCCTCCCCGGCGCCAAGGCGCCGCACCTCGTCAAGCGCCCCGATCTCAAGGTCATGAAGCCGGGCTCCGTCATCGTGGACGTCGCGGTGGACCAGGGCGGGTGCGTCGAGACCATCAAGCCGACCACGCACGAAAACCCTACCTACTTTGTCGATGGTATTCTGCACTACGCCGTCGCCAATATGCCCGGTGGCGTTCCCCGCACCTCGACCCTTGCCCTGACCAATGCCACGCTCCCGTACGCACTTAAGCTCGCCCGCCAGGGGTGGCGTGCGGCGTGCAAGGCCGACTCCGCGCTGCGCCTCGGGCTCAACGTGGTCGAGGGGAAGGTCGTCTACCCGGGGGTTGCCGAGGCCTTCCGGCTCCCGCTGGTCGACGTCGCCACGGTACTGTGACCCCCGTCGTTCGATGACCGAGGTTCTGGTGGCGAGGCTGCCACACGCCGAAGGCCTGCCGCTGCCGAGGCTGGCGACGCCCGGGGCCGCGGGGTACGACGTGGTCAGCGCCGACAACGGGGTGCTCGCGCCACTCGAGCGACGGCTCTTCCGGACCGGTTTTGCCATCGCGGTGCCCCAGGGCTTCGAATGCCAGATCAGGCCGCGCTCGGGACTGGCGTTGCGTCACGGCATCACCCTGCCAAACTCGCCCGCAACGATTGACAGCGACTATCGCGGCGAGGTGATGATCCCGATGGTGAACCTCGGCACCGAGCCGTTCGAGATCACGAGAGGGATGCGGATCGCGCAGATGATCATCGCCCGGGTGGAACGGGTGACCTTCCAGCCGGTCGATCGTTTGCCCGAGACGGCGCGCGGCGCCGGCGGGTTCGGCAGCACGGGACAGTAGCGCAACAGCGGCTTCCCGATACCATAGCCCCCATTTACCTTGTGTCCCATGCGTCGCGCGGTCACCTGATGAAATTTCCGGCATTGAATCTGACCTCCTGGCTCCCCGCCAACGAAATTGCGGTGGATCTCGGCACGGCCAACACGCTGATCTACGTGAAGGGCGAAGGCATCGTCCTGAACGAGCCTTCCGTCGTGGCCATCGAGAAGAGCACCGGCAAGATCAAGGGCATCGGTCTCGAGGCCAAGCGGATGCTCGGTCGCACCCCCGAGGGCATCCTCGCGGTGCGGCCGCTCAAGGACGGCGTCATCGCCGACTTCGACGTGACCGAGAAGATGCTCCGCTACTTCCTCAAGACGATCATCGACAAGCACGTCTTCCGCGTGAAGCCCAAGGTCATCGTCTGCGTGCCATCGGGCATCACCGAGGTCGAGCGCCGCGCCGTGCGCGATTCCGCGGAAACCGCGGGCGCCAAGCAGGTGCTCATGGTGGCGGAGCCGATGGCGGCGGCGATCGGCGTCGGCCTCCCGGTCGAGACGCCCACGGGCAACATGGTCATCGACATCGGCGGGGGCACCACCGAGATCGCCGTCATCGCGCTCTCCGGCATCGTGTCCGATACGTCGATCCGCACCGGCGGCGACGAGCTCGACCAGGCCATTGTCCAGTTCATGCGGAAGAATTACAACCTCCTCGTCGGCGAGCCCACCGCGGAGATGATCAAGATCAAGATCGGGTCGGCGGCGCCCACCGGCGACGAGCGTGAAATGGAAGTAAAGGGTCGGGACCTCGTCTCGGGCATTCCCAAGACGGTTCGGGTGCACTCCGCAGAAATCCGCGAGGCGGTGCAGGAGCCGATTCAGCAGATCGTCGACGCGGTCCGCCGGGCTCTCGAGATCACGCCCCCCGAGCTCGCCAGCGATATCGTCGACCGGGGCATCGTGATGACCGGCGGTGGTGCGCTCATCCGGGGCCTCGACATCCTGCTGGCCCAGGAAACCGGCCTGCCGATCCACGTGGACGAGGACCCGCTCACCTGCGTCGTGCGGGGCACGGGTCGCATCCTCGACGATTACGAGAAATACCGCAGCGTTCTGTCCGTCTGAGCATGGCCAGCGCGTCGGATCGTACCTACACGCGCCGGGACACCGTGATGCTCCTCGTCTGCCTTGCGCTCTCCGTCGTCGGGCTGGTGGCGCCGATGGGGATCGGGCTCTCCGTGGCCGACACTCTCCGCGAAACCATATTGGCGCCACTCGTCTGGCTGCAGGTGCGCGCCGAAGAGGGCCGGACGAGCCGTGAGCGGCTTCGGGAAATCACCGCTCAGCGGGACTCCTCATCCTATCTCGCGCAGGGACTCCCATCGCTGCTCGCCGAGAACGAGCGGCTCCGGCAGCTTCTCGCGCTGAGCCGGCGACTGTCCAGCGCCTATGTGGCCGCCGAAGTGCTGCACCAGTCGCAGGCTACCGATGGCCGGACACTGCTCCTGAGCGCCGGCTCGAGCCGGGGCGTCGCGCCGTTCGATCCGGTGGTGGCGCCCGAGGGATTGATCGGCGTCGTCCTGAGCACGGCGCAGCGCACCAGCATCGCCATGACCTGGGCACATCCCGAATTCAGGGTCAGCGCCTTTACCGTGACCGGAAATGCGGCGGGCGTCGTTGCACCATCGCTCTTCGAAGGGAGCGGGGAAGGGGCGCTCGAGTTCAGGGGCGTGCCGTATCGCGACTCGGTGCCCGCCGGTTCGCTCGTGCTTTCGTCCGGCCTCGGCGGCGTCTATCCGAAAGGCATCCCGGTCGGCACCGTCACCGGCCTGGTCCGTGAGCAGGCAGGGTGGGAGCGAGTGTACCGGCTCTTGCCCGCGGCAAACCCCGGCTCCGTTGGCCACGTGCTGATCCTGGTTGCACCACCGTCATCCGATCTCGCCGCCGCCTTCCCGAGCGACTCCCTGCTCAAGGCGCAGCGGCTCGATTCCCTGCTCCGTGCCCGGCGCCTCGACTCGCTCGCGCAGGCCGCGCGGGAGGCGGCGACGGCCAGACGCCGTGCGTCCGACTCCTCGCGTGTGGACTCCGCGAGATGATGCCGACGCGCGCCAACCGCGTTCAGGTCGCGCTCGTCCTGCTGCTGCTGGTCGTGCTGCAGTTCTACGTGCGGCCACGCCTCTGGGGTCCGCGAGTGAGTCCCGACTTCGTCTTTCTCGGTCTCATGTTGTTCGCCCTCCGGAGCAGCCCCGGCGTCGCGGCGGTCGCCGGCTTTCTCGTGGGCCTGGCGAGCGACGCCCTCACGCCGGCCCGGTTCGGGGCGGGCATGCTGGCCCACACGCTCGTCGCGTACTTCGCATCGTGGGCCAGGGCGGGATTCTTCGCTGAGAACATTCTGGTCAACGCGGCATTCGTTGGGGTGGGGCTCTGGGTGCGCGATCTCCTCATGCTGCTGCTGAGCGGGGCGGGGGATCGGCCCCTCTTCACGGAGCTCACCGTCTATAGCCCGCTCGAGGCACTGGCCACTGCCGCCTTTGCGCTGCTGGTGCTCCTCGCCTCCCGGCAATGGTTCTCCTTCAGGCTCGACGCATGAACGGATTCGATTCCTATCGGCTGCGGGAACGAGCGGAGGTGGCGCAGTGGATCCTGGTCATCGCCTTTCTCGTGCTCACCGGGGCCTTCTTCCGGACGCAAATACTCCAGCATGAAAAGTTCCAGCTCAAGGCCGAGACCAACCGGCTTCGGCCTATCGGCGTAACCGCGCCCCGGGGCGCCATCTATGATCGTCGCGGCAAGATCATCGCCGAAAACGTTCCCGGCTACTCCGTCAAGCTCCTCGCGCCATCAGCCGATTCGCTCCGCGCCGTGCTGGTGCGGATGGAGCGGTTTGTTCCACTCGACACCAGCGACGTCGAAGACGTCGTCCGCAGGTTTGCCCAGGCGCGCTACCAGCCCGCCCTCGTCTTCGGGGACGCCGCGTTCGAGACAGTCGCCCGCCTCGAGGAACATCGATTTGTCCTGCCGGGCCTCGTCATCCAGGCGGAGCCGAAGCGGCTCTACCCCGCCGGCAAGGCGGTGGCGCACCTCGTCGGGTATGTCTCCGAAGTCACCGAGCAGGACCTGGCCTCCAACCGCTACCCCGGCGCCGGGCTCGGCTCTATCGTCGGCAAGGCAGGGCTCGAAAAGGAATACGACGACACCCTTCGCGGCGTCGAAGGGGTGCGCTACATCGAGGTCAACGCCCGGGGCCGGCTCGTTCGCGAAGAGGCGGCCGCCGCCTCGCTGCTGCCCACCCCGGGAAAGCCCATCGAGACCACGATCGATCTCGATCTGCAGCGCTACGTGGACAGCATCTGGCCGGCGGGCATCCGCGGGGCGCTCGTCGCGATGACCCCCGACGGAAAGGTCCGCGCGCTCTATTCATCGCCTACCTACAATCCGAACGATTTCGTCGGCGGCATTTCGAGCGGCGAATGGCGGGCGCTCAACACCGACTCGGCGCGCCCACTGCTCAACCGTGTGATCCAGGCCCGGTATCCGCCGGCCTCGCCGTTCAAGCTGGCGATCTCGGCGATGGCGCTGAAGCGGGGGCTCATCGGACTCGACACGCACATGCCTCAGCCCTGTCGCGGCGGTCTCAGGCTCGGCAACCGTGTCTTCCGCTGCTGGAAAAAGGAAGGTCACGGCTCACTCGATCTCGTCGGCGCCGTCGCCGCGAGCTGTGATGTCTATTTCTACCAGCTCGGGCTTCGGCTGGGCCTCAACGCCATCATCCAGGACGGCGTCCTGATGGGCTTCAAGGACAAGAGCGGCATCGATCTCGAGAACGAGGTCGATCCCATCTACCCCTCGTCCACCGCGTATTTCGACCGGCTGTACGGCCCCCGCCGATGGAGCCCCCCGGCCACCACGCTCAACTTCTCCATCGGCCAGGGGGAGAACACCCAGACGCTCATCAACATGATGCGCTTCTACGAGGGACTGGCCGGCGATGGCAATGCGGCGTCGCCGTACCTGGTTCGGCCGGCCCCGTCGAAGCCCCGCTCCCTCGGGCTGAGCGCCGAGCAGCTCGATGGGCTCCGGGCCGCGCTGATTGCCGTCGTGGAGCACGGCACAGCGTCGCGAAGCCGCCACGCCGACCTGGCAGTTGCCGGCAAGACGGGCACCGCGCAAAACCCCCACGGCGAGGACCATGGGTGGTTCATCGGCTTCGCGCCCGCGGAAAAACCTGAGCTGGTCGTGGGCGCCATCATGGAATTTGCAAAGCATGGCACGGTGGCGGCGCCCTACGTCGTGCAAGCGCTCCGTCGCTACATCCTCGGCCCCGATACCGCCGGCGCCATCAAGGTCAAGGTTCTCCTCGATGAGACGGCCGCCGTGCAGGACAGCGCGCCACGCCCGGTGGAGCTCGACCCGGACTCAGCCGCGGTCCAGGCGGCGGCGGATTCGGCGCGACGGCAGGGCCGGCAGTCGTGAGATCGGCGACGCTCGACCGGCGATTGGTCATCGTCAGCGGCTGCCTGATGGTCTTCGGCCTCCTCACACTCTACTCGGCGGGGCAAACCGACGTCCCGACCCACGCCGCCGGCGCGTGGTACCGGCAGTTTCTCTGGTTTGGTATCGGCATCGTGGCGGGCTGGGCGGTGTTTCACATCTCGCTTCGGCTGCTCGAGTGGCTGGCGCCGGCCTTTTATGGCGTCAGTCTGCTGCTGCTGGCCGTGGTGCTTGCCGTGGGCACCGGTGCGGGAACGGCCCAGAGCAGCCATAGTTGGCTCTCGGTTGGCGGCCACCAGATCGGGCAGCCGTCCGAGCTCGCCAAGGTAGCCACCGTGCTCATGCTCGCCCGGTATCTCGCGGGCCGGAAGGAGCCCCCGAGGTCGCTCCGCGACCTGCTCATCCCGGCGGTCATCGTCGGCGTACCGTTCCTTCTGGTGCTCAAACAGCCCGACCTTGGCAGCGCCATCGTGTTCATCGGGATCTCGTTCGCGATGCTCTTCTGGGCTGGTGTTCCCGCGCGGCTGCTGTTTCTGGTCGCGTCGCCTGGCCTCAGCCTGCTGCTCGCCTTCAACAACTGGGCATGGGGAGCCTGGATGGTGGCGGTGACGGCGCTGTTGGTCATCTGGCGGCCCTACATCTACGATGCGCTGCTCATCTGGTTCCTGAACGTCGCCATGGGGACGATCGCGCTGCCACTCTGGCGACGACTCGCCCCGTACCAGCAGAACCGCCTCCTGACGTTTCTCAACCCTGAGGCCGATCCGCGCGCCGCCGGCTATCACGCCATTCAGTCGCGCGTGGCCATCGGCTCCGGCGGGTGGTTCGGCACCGGCTACACCCAGGGTCCCCAGAAGCGCCTGGCCTTCCTGCCGGAGCAGCATACCGATTTCGTCTTCCCCATCGTGGGCGAGGAACTGGGATTCGTCGGAGTGCTGGTGGCGCTCACGCTCTTCCTGATGCTCTTCATGGCGCTCCTGCGAATCGCCCGGCGGGCCACCGATCCATTCAGCAGCCTGGTCACCTTCGGAATTCTCGGTCTGTTCTTCACACACGTCTTCGAAAACGTCGGCATGACGGTCAATTTGATGCCGATCACGGGAATTCCACTCCCATTTTTTTCGTACGGCGGCTCCTTCTTCATTATATGCTCGACCTGTCTTGGCCTGGCACTCCGGGTGGCGTGGGACTCCAGGCAGTCAGGCTATCCTGATGTATAGCAAGAGGTTACAGTATGGGGCCTAGCGCCGCGGAGCCGAATACCCGAAATTGCAGCGTCCCCTTGGCCGACTGCTTCCCTCTTCGGGTGATCCCCATCTCCTATGGCCGTGATGGCATGGTTTAAGAAAGAACGGAAGCCTCGGAAGTCGCAGCGCGAACGGCTGGAAATTCCGCCTGACGCGTGGGAAAAGTGCGACGGCTGCGGCCATATCGACATTCGAGAGAAGTTCGAGAAGGCGCTCAACGTCTGTCCCGAGTGCGGGCGACACCGGCGCATCAGCGCCGAAGAGTATGTCGAGCTTCTCACCGATCCCGGTACCTGGCGCGAGCTTTACGCCAATCTGAGGTCGGTGGATCCCCTCGGTTTCGAGAGCTACGCGGAACGCCTCATCGCGGCCCGGAAGAAGGGTGGGGAGGCCGACGCCATCATCACCGGCACCGCCCGGCTCGATGGGCTCCCGTTCAATCTGGGCGTAATGAATTTCACGTTCATGGGTGGGTCGATGGGTTCGGTGGTGGGCGAAAAGATCGCCCGACTGGCGCGGCGCTCCCACGAAAAGAAGGTCCCGCTCGTCATCGTCTCCACCTCCGGCGGCGCCCGGATGCAGGAGGGCGTGCTCTCCCTGATGCAGATGGCCAAGACCTCGGCCGTCATCGCCCAGCTCCACCGCGACTCCATTCCGTATATCTCGATCCTCACCGATCCGACTACCGGCGGTGTCTCGGCCTCGTTCGCCATGCAGGGCGACGTGATCCTCGCCGAGCCGGGCGCGGTGATCGGGTTCGCGGGACAGCGGGTGATCAAGCAGACGATCGGGCAGGATCTCCCCGAGGGGTTCCAGACGGCGGAGTTCCTCCTCGAGCACGGCCAGATAGACGACGTCGTCCCGCGGGCCTCACTTCGGGACACCACCGCCCGCCTGCTCCGTCACATGCAGGGGCAGCGTCCCCACGTGGAGATGGCCGAGCAGAGCTGACGCCTGATTGTTCTCTTCGCGATCGGCGCCCCACCCACGGCCAGCTTGGGTGGGGCGTCTTCGTTCAAGCCGGGGTCGAATGCCACTGAGCTACGCCGAAGCTCTCGAGTTTCTCTTTCCCCGGACCACGACCATCAAGTTCGGGCTGGCGACCACCCGCCTGCTGCTGAAGGAGATCGGCGACCCCCACCAACTGATGCCTTCGGTACACATCGGAGGCACCAACGGGAAGGGAAGCGTATCGGCGCTCGTTGCGGCCGCGCTGGCGGCCGCGGGATGGCGGGTCGGTCTCTACACGTCGCCACACCTCGTTTCGTTCAGGGAGCGCATCCGGGTCGACGGCATTCCCATCAGTGAAGATGCGGTGGCGATGTGGACCGACCGCCTCTACGACTCGATTCTCGGGCGCCGGGCGACGTTCTTCGAAATCACTACCGCTATCGCCTTTGCCGACTTCGCCGCGCGCGGCGCCGAGATCGCCGTCGTCGAAGTCGGACTCGGCGGCCGGCTCGACAGCACCAATGTCATCCGCCCCCTCGTCAGCGCGGTCACCAAGATCGAATGGGACCACATGAAATACCTGGGCGATACGCTGGAACTGATCGCTCGCGAGAAGGCAGGCATCGCCAAGCCGGGTGTGCCGTTCGTGGTGGGCGAGAGGGATCCGGCCGTGGTGGAGGTGCTTCGCGCCGAGGCCAGGCGGGCCGTGGCCGCCGCTGCTTCGACGGGGGTGGCGGATGTGCGGGTCCTGCCGGCGGCGTACGAATGGAGCGGCCCGCTGAGGCTGGCGGGGCCGCATCAGCGTCGGAATGCCGGGGTGGCCCACGCCATTCTGATGGCGCTTCCCGAGCCCTATCGGCCGCCGCTCGACGCGATCGAGGAGGGCTTCGGTCGCGCCCGCGTCGCGGGACGACTCGACCGCAGGGGAAAGTGGCTCTTCGACGTCGCCCACAACCCCGACGGAATGCGGGCACTCATCGCCTCGCTGGAGGCGATGCGGCCGCCGCGGCCGGTGCACGCACTGGTGTCGATTCTGGGAGACAAGGAGTGGCCCGAGATGCTGGTGGAGCTGGACCGGGTGATCGACCGCGGCGTGCTCACCGTGGCACCGACGGCCGCGGGGCGGGGATGGGACACCCGCTGGCTCCGTCGCTGGCTCCGCGACCGCGGCCGGCCGCCAGCGCGCTCGGTGTGGACACTGGAACCGAACTTCAGCGCGGCACTCGAGACGGTGACCGAGGGTGCGGGGACGGTCCTGGTCACCGGATCGTTCCACACGGTGGGCGACGTGATGACGGCGCTGGGGATGGAAGTGTAGGGATTCGCCGTTCTCTGTTCCCTGTTCCCCGTTCCCCGTCTATTTTCCCCCCATGCAAACCCAGGCCCTCCCGGGCTTTCGTGATTTCTACCCCGCCGACCTCGCGCTCCGCTCCCACATCTTCCGCACCTGGCGGGCCGTGGCCGCGAGGTATGGCTTCGAGGAATACGATGGGCCGCCGCTTGAGCCGCTCGAGCTGTATACGGCGAAGAGCGGAGACGAAATCGTGGGGCAGCTCTACGAGTTCGAGGACAAGGGCGAGCGGCGTGTGGCCCTGCGCCCGGAGATGACACCGACGCTGGCCCGGATGGTGGCGGCGCGCGCCAACGGCCTGAAGAAACCGATCCGCTGGTTTTCGATTCCCCAGCTCTTTCGTTACGAGCGCCAGCAGCGGGGGCGGCTCCGGGAGCATTTTCAGCTCAATTGCGACCTCATCGGGGAGCCAGGCCCGCTCGGCGACGCCGAAGTCATGGCGCTCGCGCTCGACGTGATGCGCGCATTCGGGCTCGGCCCCACCGACGTCCGCGTCCGGGTCTCCGATCGGCGGCTCCTCGCCGCGATCCTCACGGAAATCGGCCTCGGGGGCGACAGGGAACCGTTGGCGCACCAGGCGCTCGACAAGACCGGCCGCCGGGAGTACGCTCCGCGTATCCAGGCGCTCGGCGAAGCGGGGGCCACGTCCGGTGGCATAGCGGCCCTCGAGGAGCTCAAGGATCTGAGCACCCTCGAAGCCGTCATGAGCCGCTTTCCCGCCGCCGCTCCGAACGCGGCCCCGCTTCAGGCCGTACTCGATGCGCTGGGTGCGATGGGACTCGCCGATTTCGTCGATCTCGACCTGACCATCGTGCGCGGGCTGGCCTACTACACCGGGACGGTCTTCGAGCTGTTCGACGTGGGGAAGACGTTGCGCGCCATCTGCGGCGGTGGCCGGTACGACAACCTCCTTGAGTCGCTCGGTGGGATCGACCTGCCGGCGCTCGGCTTCGGGATGGGTGACGTCGTTCTGGGGGAGCTGCTGCGCGAGCGCGGCGTGGTGCCGGCGTTCGAGGCGTCAATCGACGTCTTCATCGCCGGGGCGACGGCGGAGGACGTCCCGTACGTGCTCTCGCTGGCGCATGAGCTCCGCGATGCCGGCCTGGGGGTCGAGTACGCGCTCGCCGTTCAGCCGTTGAGGAAGCAGCTGGAGCTGGCCAACGCCCGGCATGCACGGTGGGCGGTGGTGGTGGGCCCCGACGAGCGTGCGCGCGGCGAGGTGGTCCTGAGGGACCTCGAGAAGAACACGCAGGAAGCCGTGGCGCGAGAGCGGGTGGTGGCGATACTGCGTGCGCACCAACGGCAGACAATAGCTGGTAGCCAATAGCCCCCCTGGAGCCCCGATGGCCGACGTGAAGGCCCTTACACCCCGCGCAACCGACTTCAGCGCCTGGTACAACGAGTTGATCGCACGTGCCGAGCTGGCGGACTACAGCCCGGTGCGGGGCTGCATGGTCATCCGTCCCAACGGCTATGCTATCTGGGAGCAGATGCAGCGTGCGCTTGACCAGATGTTCAAGGACACCGGCCACCAGAACGCCTACTTCCCGCTCTTCATCCCCCAGAGCTTCCTCGCGCGCGAGGCGCAGCACGTCGAGGGGTTCGCGCCGGAGACGGCCGTCGTCACCCACGGCGGCGGCAAGTTGCTCGATGAGCCGCTCGTCGTCCGGCCCACCTCCGAGACGATCATCTATGCGATGTACGCCAAGTGGATCCAGAGCTACCGGGACCTGCCGCTTCTCATCAACCAGTGGGCCAACGTCGTCCGCTGGGAAATGCGCACCCGCCTCTTCCTGCGGACGACCGAGTTCCTCTGGCAGGAGGGGCATACCGCCCACGCCACCGAGTCGGAGGCGGAGGAGGAGACCCTCCGGATGCTCGGCGTGTATCGCACATTCATGGAGGAGTGGATGGCGATGCCGGTGATCACCGGCCGGAAGACCGATAGCGAGCGCTTTGCCGGCGCTCTGCGCACCTACAGTTGCGAAGCGCTGATGCAGGACAACAAGGCGCTCCAGGCGGGCACCAGCCACAACCTCGGTCAGAATTTCGCCCGGGCCTTCGAGGTCACCTTCCAGACGGCGGCGGGCGGTCTCGACCACGTGTGGAACACATCGTGGGGCGTGTCCACCCGGCTGGTCGGCGCGCTGATCATGACGCATGGGGACGACGCCGGCCTCGTCTGCCCGCCGCGCCTCGCCCAGTACCAGGTCGTCATCGTCCCGATCTACCGCACCGACGATGAACGCGCGTCCGTGGTCGAGGTCGCACAGACGCTGAAGAAGGAGCTGGCGACCGCCGGCATCCGGGTGCACGTGGATGCCCGTGAAGGGATGAAGCCGGGCGCCAAGTACTACGAGTGGGAGGGCCGGGGCGTCCCGCTCCGTCTCGAAGTCGGGCCCCGGGACGTCGCATCGGGCACGGTGGTGCTCGCGCGCCGGACCGGCGGCAAGAAGGAATCGCTGCCGATGATCGGGTTGTCCACCAGGCTTCTGGAAATCGCGGAGCGGATGCAGTCCGATCTGCTCGAGACTGCGCGCGCACGACGCGAGGCCGCGAGCATCCGCGGCGCTACCAGGGCACAGTTCCTCGCGCACATCGACGGCGACGGGGGATTTGTCTACGCGGGGTTCTGCGGACTGGCCTCGTGCGAAGCCGAGATCAAGGAGCAGACCAAGGCAACGATCCGGGTCCTTCCCGACGAGGAGTTCCGCTCGCCGGTGCCGCCGACGATCTGCATGTGGTGCGGCCGCCCCAGCGTCGCTGAGGCGGTGTGGGCCAAGGCGTACTGAGCGGCGGCGTCGCCGGGCTCTTCGCCGACGCGGGCCTCCGCCGTGACGGGCGCGGCTTGCGGCTCGGAGGCGTGCTCCTGGCCGATATCGCGGACCGGGTGGGCACACCGGTCTACGTGTATAACGCGGCCGCCATCCGCGAGAAGTATCGCGAGCTCGACGGGGCCCTTGCCGCGATTCCGCACCGAATCTGCTTTGCCGTCAAAGCCAACAGCACTCTCGCGGTGCTCCGGATTCTTCGCGATCTCGGCGCCGGCGCCGACATCGTCTCGGGGGGCGAGCTGTCTCGCGTGCTCGCCGCCGGCTTCGAGCCTTCCAGCATCGTCTTCAGCGGAGTCGGCAAGTCTCCTGATGAGCTCCGCGCCGGCGTCCGCGCGGGGCTCGGCCACCTCAACGTCGAATCCCGCGAGGAGCTCGATCGTCTTGCCACCATCGCAGCCGACGAGCGCCGGTCCGTGTCGGTGGGCATCAGGGTGAATCCCGACGTGACGACCGAAACCCACCCCTACATCTCCACCGGCAAGAGCGGCATCAAGTTCGGCGTGCCGATCGACCAGGTGGCGGGCGCCGCGAGCCTGATCGCGGCCCACCCCAGGCTCGAATTGACGACCCTCGCCATGCACCTCGGCAGCCAGCTCGTGGATACCGCACCGTTCCAGCAAGGCATCGCCCGATTGCTGGAGCTGGCCGGCAGTCTTCGCGCCCGCGGGACGACCACGCTGAAGGTGCTCGACATCGGCGGCGGGCTCGGCATCCGCTACGGCGACGAGCGCTCGATGGACTCGCGGCGGTTCGCGGAGGCAGTCGTGCCGCTGCTCGCGCCGACCGGCTATACCGTCTATCTCGAGCCGGGCCGATTTCTGGTGGGCGGGGCCGGTGTACTGCTCACCGAGGTGCTCTATCGCAAGCACTCGGGCGGGAAGGAATTCGTGGTCGTGGACGCGGGAATGAACGACCTGGTCCGGCCCAGCCACTACCAGGCGTACCACGAAATCGTGGAGGTCGACGAGCGGGGACGCCCGCCGATCCGGGTGGACGTCGTCGGCCCGGTCTGTGAGACGGGAGACTTCCTGGCGCTCGATCGGTCGCTCCCCGATGTCGGGCCGGGCGAGCGGCTCGCGGTGCTCGGCGCGGGTGCGTACGGCTTCGTCATGGCGTCCAATTACAATTCCCGCCCGCGACCCGCGGAGGTGGTCGTGGACGGCGACTCCTGGTGGATCGCGCGCCCGCGCGAGACCATCGAGGACCTCTATCGCCACGAGCGCCTGAACCCCTGAGCGAATCCATGGCCCAGCATCATGACGGCATCCTGATCGTCGACTTCGGCTCCCAGTACACGCAGCTGATTGCGCGGCGGGTGCGTGAGGCGCACGTCTACTGCGAGATCCATCCCCCGTCACGCACGATCGAGTGGATCCGCGCGTGGAACCCGCGCGGCATCATCCTCTCCGGCGGCCCCGCCTCGGTCTACGGCGAGAGCGTGCCAACCGCCGACCCCGAGCTCCTCGAGCTCGGCACACCCGTCCTTGGCCTCTGCTACGGGATGCAGCTCCTCGCGCACCTGTCCGGCGGGCATGTGACCCCCGCGTCGCGCCGAGAGTACGGCCGCGCCAGTGTCACCGTCCTCGGTGGCAGGCTGTTCGAGGGCTTCGGGGAGGGAGAGGAGACGCCGGTCTGGATGAGTCACGGCGATCACGTCGACGTGCCGCCGCCAGGGTACAACGTCACCGCGTCGAGTGACAACTCTCCGATCGCGGCCTTCGAGCATCGCGAGCGCCCCCTCTTCGGGGTGCAATTCCATCCCGAGGTGGCTCACACGCCGCGGGGGCGCGAGATCATCTCGAATTTCCTGTTCGAGGTCTGCCACTGCGTCCCGGACTGGACCCCCTCGCATTTCGTCGAAAGCGAGATTGCCCGCGTGCATGAGCTGGTGGGCCCCGAGGGGCGCGTCATCTGCGGGCTGTCCGGCGGAGTGGACTCATCGGTGGCCGCCGTGCTCGTACACCGCGCCGTCGGCGACCGGCTCACCTGCATTTTCGTGGATCACGGACTCCTTCGGCTCCATGAGCGCGAGCAGGTGGAAACCACCTTCCGCCGTCACCTCGGCATCGATCTGCGTGTCGTCGATGCGTCGGACCTGTTCCTCGAGCGGCTGGCCGGCGTCTCCGACCCCGAGGAAAAGCGCAGGCGGATCGGCCACACCTTCATCGAGGTGTTCGAACAGGAAGCGAAGTCGGTGGGCAGCGACGTCCGATTCCTGGTACAGGGGACGCTCTATCCCGATGTGATCGAATCGCTGTCGCCGCGCGGTGGACCGTCGGTGACCATCAAGACCCATCACAATGTGGGTGGACTGCCCGAGCGGCTGCCGTTCGCGCTGCTGGAGCCGTTGCGCGAGCTGTTCAAGGACGAAGTGCGACAGGTGGGTCGGGAGCTCGGATTACCCGAGGAGATGGTGGGCCGCCATCCGTTTCCGGGGCCGGGGCTCGCCATCAGGATACTGGGAGAGGTGACGCGCCCCGCTCTCGAAATTCTCCGTCTTGCCGACCACATCTACATCGAGGAGATCCGCGCGGCGGGGCTGTACGACGAGATCTGGCAGGCATTCTCCGTGCTGCTCCCCATCAGATCGGTGGGAGTGCAGGGAGACTTCCGAAGCTATGACCAGGTGCTCGCACTCCGAGCGGTCACCAGCCGTGATGGGATGACGGCTGACTGGTTCCCCTTTCCGGCGGAGGTGCTGGCAGGAATTTCCAACCGTATCGCCAATGAGGTGGATGGAGTCAATCGGGTGGTGTACGACGTGAGCTCGAAGCCGCCCGCAACGATCGAATGGGAATGACCATGATCTCGCGGCGGCGAGCGTCGCTGAGGCCGTCGGGGCCCGAGACCCGGACTTCCACCAGGTACCGCCCGGGCTTGAGCCGCTGGAGCTGCAGCGTGCGTCGTGCGCGGATCACCGAATCACCCGCAGCCTCCGAGAAACCTACCCGCACCACCGGCCGACGCTCGGCCACCGCCGGCTCTCCCTTCAGCCGGTACACGGCGATCTCGTGCGCGTACCTGGCGGCG
This sequence comes from Gemmatimonadales bacterium, assembly GCA_039930845.1. Lineage (GTDB taxonomy): Bacteria > Gemmatimonadota > Gemmatimonadetes > Gemmatimonadales > GWC2-71-9 > CAVVWJ01. Next base: position 48,313 of record JBDTTA010000001.1, on the reverse strand, counting down.
GGAGAAGCGCCCGTCGCCTCGTAATAGAGCTCGAGCTCGCTTCCCTCGCGTACGATCCCGAACGGCGTCATGTAGGCGGTGTCCACCGGACTCGGCAGCCAGATGGCGCTCGCGCCGACTACGCCGAGCGCGAGGTCGCCGAGGGAAAGGCGCCCTCCTGCCGCCGCCACGCGGACTGTATCGCGTGGAAGCACAGCGCCGGCGTCTTCGCCGATCTGTACCGCCGCCCGCCAGTCCCAGGTGCCGGGTGGCAGCGGCAGTTGCGCCCGCCCGAGCAGGTACTGCCCCGGCTCGAGTCTGGCCGGTGCCCGCACGGCGACAACAGTGTCCACCGTGGCAAAGGCCTGGCCCGCGCCATCGATGACCGCGAGACGCACCCGAACAGCATAACTCCCGCCCCCACGCAGGGGCGGCGCGCTGTCCGGCGATGCGAGGGCAAATACGAAGTGGCCGATCGGTCGGCCCGCCTCGCGGCCGATCGCGATGAGGTTTGCCGCCACCGATAATCGGTGGGCAAATTGCAGCTCATAGCTGTCGGTGGTGGTCCCGAACGCGATGCTGGCCTGGCCGATGCCGCGCTCTCTCGCGCGGGAGCGCCCCGCGCCGTAGTGACCCCAGTTGAGCATCCTGCCGTACACCGGCGAGAGCGACTGCCGGGACAGAAGGAGCTGATCCACCGGCGCGTCCGACGCTCCGTGGAGATCGAGCACGCTCTCCACGAGTCGGTAGTCGTACAGGTCCCCCCCGCCGTTCTCGTCCGAGCCCGAGGAGAAGTGAAAGAGGAGATCGCCGTCGGCGCGGTCGTACCGCCACGTTTCGTTGGGCATGAGCCCGAACACGAACGGATGCAGGCGCTCCGCCGGATCGCCGTGCCGCACGTAGATGACGCCGCGGTCGTCCAGCTCGGTGCTGCCCGACCGATACGCATCGGCCGATCCGTAGAACCGGCGGCTCAGCGTGAGCGCGAAGTTTCTCCGGGCATACGACAGGCGGCGATAGTGCTCCTGCAGCCGCTCTCCCTCGCCTCTCAGCTCCGCGCGATCGCGCTCGAGCCAGAAGTGTCTGAGAAAGTCCGCTCGTGCCGCCCCGAGCGATGCGTCGAACTCCGCCAGCTCGGATTCGGTCGCGATCGGGGTGAGGTCGGCCCGGTATTCCGCGACCGCCGCGGAGTCGTCGGCCGACGCGCCCTCAAAGTAGGCCGATGGACCTTCAGGCTGGCCCGAGGCCAGCCGTGTCCGCGCGATCTCCAGCAACTCGAGCGCCCCCGGTCCCCTGGCGGCTCGTGCCGCCTCGAAGGCGGCGATGGCGGAATCGGATTCGCCCGCCGCCCGTTCGACCCGCCCCAATGCGAGGAGCACGTCGGGAGATCGCCCCGCTCGCCCGGCGCGACGCAGGGCGTTGAGCGCGCCGGCGTACAGGGCCGTGTCGTGCAGCGAGAGGACCAGGCCGCCGAGGGCAATGGCGGCGCGCGCGTATCCCGGGTCGGCTGACAGGGCCTTTGCATAGTACTCCGCCGCGTGCTCGAGCGTCCCGACGCCGACGCGGTTTCCGAGCGCAAGCGGGTCCGCCTGTTCCCACGCGGCGCGCCGCGATGCGGCCACACCGAGCAGGTACCACGGAGCGGGCCAGTCCGACTCGAGCCTCGTTGCCCTTCGGAGCGAGGCCAGCGCTTCCCCGAAATCGGCGTCCGCGCCGAGCTCACCGAGACGGAGGGCGACGAGCCCCGATTGAAGCGTCGTGAGGGGAGCCCGAATCGACGGGGCGTGACCGGAAAGGGTCCGGTATTCGGTGCGGAGAGCGGCGGTGTCGAATGGAGTCAATGCGCGGAGAGAATCGTGCAGCCTGTCGAGCGCGATACGATCGGCGGGGCGTTGACCTGCTGCGATCGCGAATGGAGCGAGGAGCAGGAGTGCGGCCAGGCCGAGTTTCACGTCCTACACTCCTTTCTCCCTGAGCAGATCGAAAAATGCCTCGGGCGTGGGCAGGGTGGCAAGGCGGGCCGGCACGTCCCCTTCCTTGGCGAACTGGGCAATCCTCCCCAGCACCGGAAGGTACTGGTTGGAGACTTCGGTTGGCGGCGCCACGATGAGAAAGAAATCGGACACGGGGCCCGCGTCGATCGCCTGAAAGTCCACCGCCGTGCGTGCGTGGCCGTACGCGAGTCGCAGGCGGCTGACGACGAGCGAGCGGCAGTGGGGGATGGCGATCCCGCGTCCCACTCCGGTGGACCCGAGCGTCTCCCGGCGCTGGAGCATGCGCAGTAGTGTCTCGCCGGAGCGGTCGTCCAGACGCAGCAGCGCGACGAGCTCCACCAGGATGTCGTCCTTGGTGGTTGCGCGCAGGTCGAGGGAGACCGCATCGGGCGTGAGGAAATCGACGAGTTGCATGGCGGCGGCAACCTATATCCGCCGCGGTGGAGTGTCAAAGCCGGAGTCTGAGAATCGTCGGGCGCTGTAGCTCGCCGGGATGCGCGATCTCGGCGGTTTCACCGAAGCGCTCCCACTGGCTGTTGGCAATGTAGAAGAGATTGCCTCCGACCACGACACCCAGCGTGGGTTCGGCGTAACTCGGATGCAGCCGCTCCAGCACCTCCATCCCGATCAGACTATCGCCTCGTGCATCGAGCGTGAGCCGAACGACTCGATGCGGCTCGATGCCGTTCTGAATGCCGATGAGGCGGCCTCCCACGAGATACAGGCCGTCGATGCCGAGCGGCAACACGCTCGCGCGGCACGGGAGGAGGGCGACTCGCCGTGTGACCAGATCGACCCGGAGCACGCCCCGCGAGTAATCGGCGAGATAGAGCGAGCGGCCGTCCGGCGTGACGGCCAGCCCCTGGGCGGAGAGCAGCAGGGGCGATTCGAGGAAGCGCTCGATGCTATCGGCACCGGCCCGCACTCGCCAGAGCATCGGGGCCCGGCTATCGCTCGAATAGACGTCGCCGTTGGGAGCGAGGGTGAGGTCGCCGAGTACGTGCGGCGCCCGGTCTCGGATGAGGAATCGTCCCGTCAGTTTGCCGGTAGCGAGATCGAACCGGTAAATCCCGCTGCGTCCGAGGTCTCCCGGGGAGTGATCCCGCATCTGGGGCACGCCGGCCACCGCCACCCAGAGAGCCTTTCGCCCCGCATCGACTTTCATGCCGAGCGGGGCCCACATGCCATCGCGGGCCGCGGGAACGAATTCGCTGACGGTGCCGTCACCGGCCACGCGGAGGATCTTGCGGTGATGAACGCTGCCGACAAAGTACGCCTTGCTCAACGGGTCGTAGGCGATTCCTTCGGTCAGCAAATCCTTCTCGGGAAGGGTAAATGCCACGGTGCTTCGCACGATCGGTGTGTGGTTCGATGCCAGCGCACGGCGTACTCCGGCGTATCCGGGTGACCCGCGGAGCGCGATGAAATCGGAGTCGGCCGCGACATCCGCGACATAGCCGAGGGTGGCAAACCGGTTCAACATCCCGATGGCGCTATCGCGGCGGCCGGTGAGCGCATAGGCCGACGCGAGACCATAAATGACACCGCCATGCGACGGCCGAAGCTGCTGCGCGCGCCTGGCATGATCGAGGAAGTCGGCGTAGTCGCGTCCCTCGTACGCCTTTACGGCGAGTTGATACTCGGAGCGCGAAATGATCACCGGATCGGGCTGGGCCACCGGCTCGGATTGGAGCAGGGCGAGGCTACAGAGGAGAAGGAGGGTCATCCAAGCGATACGGGAGGTTCCGCTTGAGGGTTCCAATTCAGGTTCCATTGCCACCCCGCGGACCGCCAAGTATTTTCTTCGCATGCAGTTGCCCTACTACTCCGCCCAACCATTCCCGCTCCTCCTGGCTCCGATGGCCGGGGTGTCCGAGGCGCCCTTCCGGCAAATCTGCCGCACGCTGGGGGCCGACGTCGTGTTGTCGGAGTTCCTTTCGTCCGAGGCCATCCGTCGCCGGATCAGGAACACCCTGGAGGGCGCCGAGTTCGAAGCGGTCGAGCGCCCGATCGGCATTCAGATCTACGGCGCGAGCGCGGACGCGATGGCGGAGGCGGCGGGGCTCATCACCGAGCATTACCGTCCCGAGTTCATCGATATCAACTTCGGATGTCCGGTGAAGAAGGTCGTGCACCGGAACGGTGGATCCGGCTGCCTTCGCGATCTCGACCTGGTGCAGCGGATCATTCGTGCGGTCATCGGCGCCACCCACCTTCCGGTCACGGTGAAGACCAGAAGTGGCTGGTGTGACGAGACACGCGATCCGGTCGGCATCGCGCTTCGGATGCAGGATGCGGGCGCGCGGGCCTTCACGCTGCACGCACGAACGCGCACACAGATGTTTTCGGGCAAGGCGCGGTGGGACGAGATCGCCCGCGTCGTGGAGGCGCTGGACATTCCGGTGATCGGCAACGGCGATATTTCGTCGGCTGAAGACATCGTCCGGATGCGGGATCATACAAAGTGTGCGGGAGTGATGGTGGGGCGCGGCGCCTTCGGCAATCCGTGGCTCTTCCGCGATGGGCGGGCACTACTCTCGGGTCAGGCCGTGCCCCCGCCCCCGGCCGCGACTGAACGTTTTGCGGTGGCGCTCACGCACGCACGGCTGGCGCTGCGTCTCCAGGGCGACACTCGCAGGACGGTGCTCGAGTTCCGCAAGCATCTTGGCTGGTACACCCGGGGCCTGCATGGGGCGAGTGACCTGCGGCAGCGCCTCTTCGCCATCGAGTCGATCGCGGAGGCGGAGCACATCTTTCTGGACTACCTCGAGCCGGTCGCCGCAGTGGCGTGAGAGCCGAGCAGCTCGAGGCCTTGCTCGCCGACGTCGCCGCCGGGCGGCTTGCGCCCGATCAGGCGATAGCCCGGCTGCGCCACCTCCCCTTCGAAGATCTTCCCTTCGCGCGGATCGACCACCATCGCGAACTCCGCCAGGGTCAGCCTGAAGTGGTCTTCTGCGAGCGCAAGACCGCCGATCAGGTCGTCGCCATCTGCGGGCGGCTCGAGGCGGCAAGCGGAGGCTTCCTCGGCACCCGAGTTCCCGAAGCCACCGCCGCCGCGCTCAAGGCGCGCTTCCCTCGCATGGAATGGAATGCACTGGCACGCACCGCATTTCTCCCACCCCCTGAGGCATCGGCGTCTCCCCCGGGCTCCGCGACGATTCTCGTAATCTCCGCCGGCACGAGCGACCTTCCCGTTTCGGAGGAGGCCGCCGTCGTCGCCGAGGCGTTCGGGCATACCGTCGAGCGGCTCAACGACGTGGGCGTCGCCGGATTGCACCGGCTCCTCGCGGCCGGCGACCAGCTTGCGCGCGCGAGCGTCATCATCGTCGTCGCGGGCATGGAAGGGGCGCTCCCCAGCGTGGTCGGCGGGCTGGTCGCGGCGCCGGTCATCGCCGTACCCACCAGCGTCGGCTATGGCGCGGCCTTCGGCGGCCTCGCGGCGCTGCTGGGGATGCTCAACTCCTGCGCCGCAGGCGTCACGGTCGTCAATATTGACAACGGGTTCGGGGCCGCCGCCGCCGCAAGCCGGATCTGTCGCGCATGACGGTCCGGACGGTGCTGGAGGCGGCGACCGCGGGCTTCGCATGGCTCGACGTGGTGAATCCGTCCCCTGAGGAGCTTTCGGGGATCGCCACCTCGCACGGGCTGCACAGTGTGTCTGTCCAGGACTGTCTCGATCCGGAGCACCTGCCCAAGTTCGAGCAGTTCGAGACCTATGCTTTCGCCATCATCCGCGTGTACGACGAATCGTCGTCGGCGACCTGCTCGACCGTCCAGGAGCTGACCCGGAAGGTTGCGGTCTTCTACGCCCCGGCGTTCCTGATCATCATCCATCGCAAGGAACAGGGATGGCTGAGTCGGATCGAGCAGCGGCTGATCGGCGACGCGTCGACAGCGGGGGCGAAGGAGCGGGAGTCGGTGCAGGCGCGGGTCATCACCCGTCTCCTGAATGCGGCGGCCGATACCTACTCGCAGCCACTCGAGGCCCTCGAGGCGCGGATCGACCGGTACGAGGAATCGGTCTTTGCGAGCACCGATGCCCCGGCGACCGCCCTCGCGGCCACGCTACGCGAGATCCATCTTATCAAGCGCCAGGTGACACTGGTAAAACGGCTGCTCTGGCGCTTCCTCGAAGTGGTGCAGCGGATGACGCCACCGAGCGGACGTGCGGCCTCGCTCTTCCGGGACGTCCAGGAGAATGTGGAGAGCTATCACTTCTATGCGGACGAGCTGCTGGATGACGTCAACACCTTGCTCAACATCCAGCTGTCCCTCGCGACGCATCGGACGAACGAGGTGATGCGGGTGCTGACGGTCTTCAGCGTCTTTTTCCTCCCGCTCACGTTCATCGTCGGAGTCTACGGAATGAACTTCCAGTTCATGCCGGAGCTCAGGGAACACTGGGGCTATCCCGCCATCCTCGCGGCGATGGGGGTGGTGACGCTCGTCATCTTCCTGTGGTTCCGGCGGAGAGGATGGTTACGGGGGTGACCCTGCTGGCGCTGCTTCTCTCGCTCGTGGTGGGCGCGGCCGCGGGTTGGCGGCTGGCCCGCCGGAGAGGGGGAGTGTCGCTGGCGCCGGGCGTCGGGCCGCATCTCCTGCCGGAACCCGCGCTCGAGTGGCTGAGACGCTCGCACGAGGCGCTGGGCATCTGGGTCGCGGAGCTCGACCCGCGGGAGGAAGGCCCGCGTGCGGAACGGATCGTCGACGCGGAGCACCTGGGGGTGGCGCAGATCGTAGCCGTTGACCGGAGACTCGAGCGGGCGCGCGACCAGGAGCAGAGCGGCGTCGAGCGGATGGAGAGCGGCATTCTCGTGTTCCACGCGGCGGCTGGAGCGGCGGTAGGCCTCCTGCTTCCGGGCTCGGCCGATGCCGCGCGCCTCTCGCTGGCCGAGGACGATCTGAAGCGGTTGCTCGACGGCGTGCGCCGACGGCCGCAGATCGTCGAGCTCGCGCAGGCCCAGGCCGACGAAGCCTCTCCCGAGTCGGTGAGCAGCGTCGGCCTCCGCCTGGCGTATCAGCTCGAGCGCGCGCTCGACGCACAGGTACTCGTAGCGGCGCGCCTGCTCCCTGACACCCTGGTGCGCGATCCGCGAGCCAACGACCTCCGCGTGCGGGTCATCGGTGTGTCGGGACAGGCGGATCGCCGGCTGCTGGATACCCTTCTTCCCGATGGCTGCGCGCTCAGCGAAGTCGCTCTCGGAAACCTCCCCGACGGATCGATTTCCAGTGACCCGCTTGGCGGCGCGGTCGCGGATCGGCGCCAGCGGTCGAGCGGGGTCTTTCTGCGCCAGATTCGGTCGGCGGGTGAGGCGGTCGGGGCGGTGGCGATCTGGCCGCCAGGCGGGCGTGAGCCGGTCGGCGCGGCCGCGGCCGAGCTCGCCGCCGCGCTTGATAGCGCCGGACCGCGGCTCTATCGCGCACGCAAGGTTGACCAGCATCTCGGCCGCGCCGTCGGCGATCGACTCACCGGATTGCTCAACCGCAGGGGGCTCGAGGAAATGATGACGCGGCAAGGCGCGGCCAAGACCGGCGCGCTCGTCTACGCCGACCTCGACAAATTCAAGCATCTCAACGACACCCTCGGACACCCCGCCGGCGATGCGGCGCTCGCCCATTTCGCCCGAATCATCCAGGGGCAGATCAGAGGGGTGGATTCGGCCGCACGAATTGGCGGGGAGGAATTTGCCGTCTGGCTGCCGGGCACCGACCTCGAGGCCGCCCTGAGCATCGCCGAGCGTATCCGCATCAGTCTGAGCACCACGGCATGGTCCTGGCAGGGGCGAGCCTGGCCCATGACCGCCTCCTTCGGCGTGGCGGGCAGCCCCGAGACCAGCCAGAGCCTGGCCAACCTCGCCGGTCAGGCCGACGCCGCCCTCTACGTGGCCAAGAATACCGGCCGGAACCGGGTGGAGCGCGCCGGGAGCGCGTAGGGGTGGGGAACGGGGAAAGGGCCGATGGGAGGGCTCCGGCTACCGACCAGTCTGAGGTGAGCGTATATTTGTGACACCCGGGGGCGACTGGCTTCGACGGGTTTGTTGAAGGGATGGCAGCGTGCCCAGGTCCAGAGTCCTGGTAAAACCGTCTGGAACGTTCTAACTGCCAACACTGAACTGGCACTGGCCGCGTAAGCTGAGCTAGACTCGCTTGACGCGCCTTCGGCTGGTGGAGCCCGCCTGGAGCGCCGCTTGTCGAATCGCAAAACCGGGCTGGCCTGACGCGTCGCTCCGACGCTGATGGCGAGAGTTGCACGGAGCTAGACCAGGGGGAGGTCGGTTCGGCACCGCCCTGAGGCCACGGCAAAAAGCCCTACCTACGCACGTAGACGCTGTTCTGGACGCTTACTCGGACCAGGGTTCGATTCCCTGCGCCTCCACTGACGACGGCGGGACCGCCTCCACGGCGATCCCGCCGTCGTCGTTTTCCGCGCCTGCCCAGGCGCCAACCGGGCCTGAACACCTGTTCAATGTTTGTCCAATGTTGTGCCCTATTGAATTGACAGATATGGAGTTATCGTCGGCGTAATCAGGTAAATCCTCAAGGCAGATCCGCCATTTCTCCGAGGGCCCATGACGCTGTCCACATCACAGATTCGAGCACAGTTCCTGGCCCTCGAGCGCCGGCATCACGGGCACCCCGTCGCCTATTTCGACGGACCTGGCGGCACCCAGGTACCCGGCGCCGTCGTCGAGTCCATGGCCGACTATCTCTATCGGCACAATGCCAACACCCACTGGCACTATCCGACCAGCCGGGAGACCGACGGTATCATTGCCGCCGCGCGCGGCGCGCTCGCGGACTTTCTCGGGGCGCAGCCGAACGAGGTGGTATTCGGCGCGAATATGACCACCCTCACATTCCATCTCGGCCGCGCGCTGGGTCGCGAATGGGGTCCAGGTGACGAGATCGTCGTGACCGAGCTCGATCATCACGCCAACGTCGCGCCATGGACGGCGCTGCAGCGCGAGCGCGGGGTCACCATCCGGACCATCCCGCTGGTGGTCGAGACCGGCCAGCTCGACTGGACCGCACTCGAACAGGCGCTCTCTTCCCGCACCCGGCTGGTGGCGATCGGCGCCGCGTCGAATGCGCTGGGAACGGTTACCGACGTCACCCGTGCGGCGCGCCTCGCACAGGCCGCCGGGGCGCTCACCTTCGTGGACGCGGTGCACTATGCGCCCCACAACCTGGTGGACGTGCGCGCCATCGGCTGCGACTTCCTCGCCTGCTCGGCCTACAAGTTCTACGGCCCCCACATCGGTGTGCTCTACGGCCGGAAGGAGCGAATCGAGGCGCTCGACGCACCCAAGCTCGCACCCGCGTCCGAGAGTGCTCCGGAGCGACTGGAAACGGGAACGCTCAATCACGAGGGGATCGCGGGCGCCGGCTCGGCGGTGGAGTTCCTGGCATCGCTCGGCAGGGGAGCAAGCCGTCGCGAGCGGCTCGCAAGTGCGTTCGCCGGGCTGCACGCCCGCGGGCAGGAATTGCTCGAACGCTTGTGGGAGGGACTACGGACGACGCGAGGGGTGACGCTGTTCGGCCCTCCGCCGAGTCAGCCGCACACGCCGACCGTGGCCTTTACTGTCGAAGGGAAGACGTCAGATGAGGTGGCCGCCGCCCTCGCGGAGCGCGGGGTCTTCGTGTCGAACGGGGACTTCTACGCGACCACCGTCGTTGCGCGACTGGGGCTCTCCGGCAAGGGACTGGTGCGCGCCGGATGCGCGTGCTACACCACCACCGAGGAGGTGGACCGCCTCGTCGAGGGAGTGCGGAGCCTGGTGAAACGGGAAGTGGCTACGCCGGCTTGAGCGGGATCGAGTTTCCCGGGCAGAGGGCGTTTCGCGTCTCGATGGCGAGCGCGAGCGCCCGGTCGGAATCGGTCGCGAGACAATTGAGATGGCCCATCTTGCGGCCGGGGCGGGGCGATGACTTCCCGTAGAGGTGGAGACGGACGCCGGGCCGTTGAAACGCCTCGGCCCAGCGCGGCTCTCCGTCGCACCAGAGATCGCCGAGAAGGTTGACCATCGTGACCGGCGAGAGCAGGCGCGGCGGCTGAAGCGGCAGCCCGCAGAGCGTGCGTACCTGCAGCTCGAACTGATCCACCGTGCACGCGTCCAGCGTGTAGTGCCCGCTATTGTGCGGCCGGGGCGCGATCTCGTTGACGAAGAGACGTCCGCCGTCCGCGACGAACAGCTCCACGCCCAGCACGCCGACGTAGCCGAGTGCATCCGCGATGGCCGTGGCCAGTCGTTGCGCCTCCAGGGCGAGCCGCTCCGGCACCCGGGCGGGAACCGTCGTCGTCTCAAGTATCCCATCGCGATGCCGGTTCTCCCCCGGCGGAAAGGTCGCGACGTGTCCGTCGGCGCCTCGTGCCAGGACCACCGAAAGCTCGAGCTCCAGGTCGAGCCGCTCCTCCATGACACAGGCGACACCGCGCAACGTCCGAAAGGCATCGGCGCCCTCCTCAGGCGTCGAGATCGTGACCTGTCCCTTGCCGTCGTAGCCCAGGCGGCTCGTCTTGAGCAGGGCAGGGAGCCGTACCGCCATCAGGGCGGCGGTGAGGTCGCTCGCGCGCTCCACGGGACGGAACGGCGCGACGGCAAATCCGCCGGCCAGGAGAAACGACTTCTCGGCGATTCTGTCCTGGGCGATGGCGACGGCGGCCGCGCCGGGATGCACGATGGTGGAGTGGGCGAGTCGCTCGAGTGTGGTGGCGGAGACGTTCTCGAATTCGGTGGTGACGGCGGCGCACAAGCCGGCCAGGTCCTCCAGGGCGCGCGCATCATCGTATTGCGCACGAATGTGGCGATCGGCTACCTGGCCCGCGGGCGACTCGAGATCGGGATCGAGAACAACAACCCGGTACCCCATCGTCCTCGCGCGGAGGGCGAACATCCGCCCGAGCTGGCCGCCGCCGAGCACTCCGAGGGTGGCGCCGGGCAGAATCATCCGGGAGCGGGCAGCCTGAGCTCGCTCACGCGCGCCGCCTGCGCCCGGCGGAACTCGGAGAGCTTCGTGGAGAGCGGGGAATCGGAGAGCGCCAGAATGCCGATCGCATAGAGCGCGGCGTTCTGTGCCCCCGAGGTGCCGATCGCGAAGGTCGCGACCGGAACACCGGCGGGCATCTGCACGATCGAGAGGAGCGAATCGAGCCCCTGAAGGTGCCGCGTCGGTACCGGCACACCGAGTATCGGAAGCGTTGTCTTGGCCGCGAGCATGCCCGGCAGGTGGGCGGCGCCTCCCGCGCCGGCGATGATGCAGCGGAGGCCCCGGCCTGCCGCCTCCTCGGCGTAGCGGAAGAGGAGGTCGGGCGTCCGGTGGGCGGAGACGACGCGACTCTCGTGCGGCACGCCGAACTCCGCGAGCCGCGCCGCCGAGTGCTGCATCACTTCCCAGTCCGAGTCGCTTCCCATGACGATGCCGACGAGCGGGTGGGGCATGGAATTCCTTTCTGGCGATTGGCCTTCCTACACCGTCGCCCTCGTCCGGTCCATCGTTCCTCGTGTCGCGAGCGCGGCCTGGGCCGCGGCAAGGCGGGCGATGGGCACTCTGAACGGGGAGCAGGAGACGTAGTTGACGCCAAGCCGGTCGCAGAAGGCCACCGCCGCGGGCTCGCCCCCGTGCTCCCCGCAGATGCCGAGCTTGAGATCGGGGCGGGTCCGCCGGCCGAGGTCGCAGGCCATCTGGATCAGCTTGCCCACGCCGGCCTGGTCGAGCACCTGGAACGGATCGGCTTCGATCACGCCGTGCTCGAGATAGTAGGGCAAGAAGTGCCCGGCGTCGTCCCGCGACAGACCCCAGGTGGTCTGCGTGAGATCATTGGTGCCGAATGAAAAGAACTGCGCCTCGCGCGCGAGCTCGTCGGCGGTAAGGGCGGCGCGCGGGAGCTCGATCATCGTGCCGAGGAGGAAGGGCACAGTGATCTGGCGCTCCCGGAAGACCTCCTCCGCCACCTGCCGCACGATGAGCGCCTGCTTCCGGAACTCCACGACACTCGCCGTCAGCGGGATCATCACCTCCGGCATCACGCGGCCCTTCCGTGACGCGACCGTGCACGCCGCCTCGAAAATGGCGCGCACCTGCATGGCCGTGATCTCGGGGTAAATGATGCCCAGACGGCAGCCGCGCAGACCGAGCATCGGATTGACTTCGTGGAGCCGGTCGATCACCCCCTGAAGCTTCTCGACGGTGATGCCCATCTCGCCGGCGAGCGCCGTCACTTCCGACGCCTCCCTCGGCAGGAACTCGTGGAGCGGCGGGTCGAGCAACCGGATGGTGACGGGAAACCCCTCCATCGCGCGGAAGATGGCTTCGAAATCGGAGCGCTGCATGGGGAGCAGCTTGGCCAGCGCGTGCTCCCGCCCCTTCGTGTCCTGCGCGACGATCATCTCCCGCATGGCGGTGAGCCGCTCGCCGTCGAAGAACATGTGCTCGGTGCGACAGAGGCCGATGCCTTCCGCTCCGAAATCGCGCCCCCGGTGCGCGTCGGCCGGCGTATCCGCGTTCACGCGCACGCGGAGCTGGCGGATGCGATCGGCCCACTGCATGAGGCGAAGGAAGTCGCTCCCGAGCTCCGGCGTCACGAGCGCGGCCTGCCCGGCGAACACCCTGCCAGTGCTGCCGTCCACCGTGATCCAGTCGCCCTCGGCAATCTGGCTGTCGCCCACGATCATGCGATTGGCGCGCTCGTCCACCTGCAATGCCTGCGCCCCCGCCACGCACGGCTTGCCCATCCCGCGTGCGACCACGGCGGCATGTGAGGTCATGCCGCCGCGCGCGGTGAGCACCGCCTTGGCCATGACCATGCCGTGGAAATCCTCAGGGGAGGTCTCCCGTCTGACCAGGATGACGGGCTGTCCGGCGCGGCCGAGTTGTTCGGCCCTGTCCGCGTCGAATACCACGGTGCCGCACGCGGCGCCGGGCGAGGCGGGGAGTCCGGTCGTGAGCAGTCCGAGCTCGCTGGCCGGATCGATCGTGGGATGGAGGAGCTGATTCAGATCGCTGGGGGGGATCCGGGCGACGGCCTCTTCCTCGGAGATGAGCCCCTCATCCACCATTTCGCAGGCGATCCGGACGGCCGCATGGCCCGATCGCTGGCCGCGCCTCGTCTGCAGCATGTAGAGCCTGCCGCGCTCGATGGTGAACTCCATGTCCTGGAGATCGCGAAAGTGTCGCTCCAGCGTTCGTGCCACCCGCTCGAGCTCCTGAAAGGAGGCCGGGAGGCGGTCCTTGAGCGTCGTGAGAGGCAGGGGCGTGCGCGTACCGGAGACCACGTCCTCGCCTTGCGCGTTGAGCAGATACTCCCCGTACATGGCGGACTCGCCCGTCGAGGGATCACGACTGAACGCGACGCCGGTGCCCGAGTCTTCGCCGAGGTTGCCGAACACCATCGCCACGACGTTGACGGCCGTGCCCATCGCATCGGGAATGTCGTGAAGCTTGCGGTAGTCGATGGCGCGGCGAGTGTTCCAGCTCTCGAACACGGCGGCGATGGCCCCCCAGAGCTGGTCGACGGGGTGGTCGGGGAAATCGCGACCCGATTCTTCCTTCACCCGTTCCTTGAGCCGGCGCACGATGGACTGGATCTCGCTCACCGGCAGGTCGATGTCGCGTTCGACCCCGCCGCGCTGCCGGTGTTCCTCGAGGATCTCCTCGAACGGCTTCTTGGGGAGATCGAACACGACGACGCCGTACATCTGTACGAATCGCCGGTAGGAGTCCCAGGCGAAGTGCGGATTCCGGCTCTGCCGGGTCAGGCCTTCGACGGTGGTGTCGTTGAGCCCGAGGTTGAGGATGGTTTCCATCATGCCGGGCATCGACACCGCCGCGCCGGATCGGACCGACACGAGCAACGGTTTGTCGGCATCGCCGAAAATCTTGCCCGTGGCCGCCTCGAGACGGTGGAGCGCGCCCTCGACCTGAAGCTGGAGCCGCCTGGGAAACTGGGTGCTTTCGAGATAGTGCTGGCAGATACTGCTGGCGATGGTGAATCCGGGCGGCACGGGAATGCCGATCGTCGTCATTTCCGCCAACCCGGCGCCCTTGCCGCCGAGCACGTCTTTCATGGCCGCGGTGCCCTCGGCGCGGCCGCTTCCGAAGAAGTAGACCAGCGGCTGTTGCGTGTACGGATCGCTCATGCGGGTGTCGCAACGAGTGGCGAGGCGTGCCGCAGTTGCACCAGGTCTCCGGGGAGTGGGGTGGGGTAGTCGCCCGAGAAGCAGGCGTGACAGAAGCCGTGGACGCTGCCGGCCGCACGCAGCATGCCGGGCAGCGAGAGGTAGCCCAGCGAGTCGACGCCGAGAAATTGCTGGATTTCCTCGACGGAGTGCGTGGCCGCGATCAGTTCTTCGCTGGTAGGCGTGTCGATGCCGTACAGACAGGGCCCGGTGATCGGAGGCGAGCCGAGCCGCAGGTGGACCTCCCGCGCGCCGGCCGCGCGAATCATCTGCACAAGGCTCTTGCTGGTATTGCCGCGGACGAGGCTGTCATCCACCACGACGACGGAATTGCCCTCGATCACGTCGCGGACGGGATTGAACTTGATCTTCACCTTGGCGACACGATGATCCTGCGTCGGGTTGATGAACGTCCGACCGACGTAGTGGTTGCGGATGAGCCCGTACTCGAGCTTGATGCCGGACACCTCAGAAAAGCCGAGCGCCATGGCGTTCGAGGAGTCCGGCACGCTGAACACCACCTGGCCTCGCGGGGCGGGCTGTTCGCGGGCGAGCTGCCGGCCGAGTTCGCGGCGGGCACGGTCCACCGATTCGCCGAATACGGTGCTGTCGGGACGGGCAAAGTACACGAGCTCGAAGACGCAGCGGCTGACCGGACGCGGGCTCAGCCGCGCCAGCTCGGTGACCTTTCCATCGTCGATCCGGATGAATTCCCCCGGCTGAAGCTCGCACGCCGGGGTGGCGCCCAGCAGGTCGAGCGCGCAGCTCTCCGACGCGACGACCATGCCGGCGCCCAGTCGGCCGAGGACGAGCGGGCGGAATCCCCGGCTGTCGATGACCGCGTAGACCGTGCGGCCCACCGCGATGACGAGGCTGTAGGCCCCGTCCACCTGCTCGAGCGCGTCGCGGATCTGCCCCTCGACGGTGTCCGCTTCCGACCGCGCGATCAGGTGTACCAGGACTTCGGTATCCGAGGAACTGGTGAAGATGGCGCCGCGCTCCACCAATCCCCGTTTGATTTCGGCGGCGTTCACCAGATTGCCGTTGTGGGCGATGGCCAGCGGGCCGCACCGCGTGTTGGCGCTGCATGGTTGTGCGTTGGCCAGCACTGTGCTGCCGGTCGTGCTGTAGCGCGTGTGGCCCACGGCGACGTCGCCGGGCAGGGCCGCGAGAATCGCGTCATCGAAGTTTTCGCTGACGAGCCCCATGCCGCGGTGGCTCCGCGCCACACACTCGCGATCCACCGCCACGATGCCCGCACTCTCCTGTCCCCGGTGCTGCAGGGCGTACAGGCCGAGATACGCGAGCCGGGCCGCGTCGGGGATTCCGGAAACTCCGATGATGCCGCACATCCGTTACGCTCCCACCGCTCGATCCACGTCGGGATGCCGCATCCGCCGTGGGATTGCCTCGAAGTAGATCCTGCGCAATGCCGGGACGCTCCATGTGAGCGTCTCGCCGGCTGTCGTGATCGTCAGATCGCCGGAGCCGCGCTCGACCCGGCCCGCGCGAAACAGCGGCACGCCATGCTCCCGCGCCAGCGCCTCGACGCGCGGGGCGTCCTCGGAGGTACAGGAGAGTACCACCCTGGCCCCATCTTCACCGTACAGCAGGCCTGCCGGTTGCACGCCGGCACCATAGCCGGTCAGGTCACAGGCGGCCCCATACCCTTCCGCTGCGTATGCCCCGCCAATCGCTGCTTCCGCGAGCGCCACCAGGAGTCCGCCGTCGGAGCAGTCGTGCGCGGAGTGGAGCAGGCGGTGTCTGGCCGCAGTCACCAGGAAGCGCTGCAGCCGCCGCTCCGCGTCGAGATCGACTATGGCCGGCTGCCCGCCGACAAATCCGCGAACTTCGGCCCAGTATGCCGAGCCGCCGAGCGCGCCGCGGGTGGCTCCGAGAATGACGACCTCGTCTCCGGCCGCCGTGAAATGGCTAGGCACCCGGTCCTCAATATTGTGTAACAGGCCCACCATACCGACCGTGGGGGTGGGGTCGATCGCGCCCTTCGGGCTCTCGTTGTAGAACGAGACGTTGCCGCCGGTCACCGGCGTGTCGAATGCGAGGCACGCCTCGGCGATGCCCCGACAGGCTTCCCTGAACTGATGAAACACTTCGGGCTTTTCAGGGTTTCCGAAGTTGAGACAGTCGGTGATTCCCAGGGGAACCGCGCCCGTACAGGCAACGTTGCGCGCCGCCTCGGCGACCGTGGACTTGCCGCCCTCGTAGGGGTCGAGGCCGACCAGCCGGCTGTTGCAATCGACCGAGACGGATAGGCCGAAGCCCGTGCCCGGCACACGAAGCACCCCCGCATCGCCGCCGGGCCCGATCACGGTAGATGCCTGGATGGTCGAGTCGAACTGCTCGTACATCCATTGCTTGCTCGCGATGTTGGGGCTGTCGAGCAGCAGCTCCAGCGCACCCCTGAGATCGGTCGTGGGAGCGCCGGTCGGGCGGGAGGCCCGGCGCGTGCGGGCGTCGGCGCCTTCGCGCGCCTCGGGGTGGTACATGGGGCAATCGTCCACCAGTCGCTGGCCGGGAATGGCGGCGACGACGAGCCCGGCGTGCCGCACCCGGAAGATGCCGTCGTCGGTGACGCGGCCGATCGGCGCGGCGCCGAGGTCCCATCGGGCGCACACCGCCTCGACTTCCGCTACCCGCGGGGGCTCGGCCACCACGAGCATCCGTTCCTGGGATTCGGAAAGCAGGATCTCGTAGGGCGTCATTCCCGGCTCGCGCGTCGGCACCAGCGCCGTGTCGATTTCCACTCCGACGCCGCCGCGCGCCGCCATTTCCGCGCTTGAGCTGGTCAGTCCCGCCGCGCCCATGTCCTGGATGGCGACGATGAGCCCCGAAGTGATCAGCTCGAGGCTGGCCTCGAGGAGCAGCTTTTCGGTGAAGGGGTCGCCGACCTGCACCTGCGGGCGTCGCGCCTCGCTCTTCTCGGAGAGCGCTTCCGAGGCGAAGCTGGCCCCGTGGATGCCGTCACGCCCCGTACGCGCGCCGACGCAGAGGAGGATGTTGCCAACGCCGTGTGCCGCGGCCCGGATCAGGTCCGATTCCTTGAGCAGTCCGACGCACATGGCGTTGACCAGCGGATTGCCGGTGTAGCCTTCGGCGAATCCGACCTCGCCGCCGAGGGTCGGGATACCGACACAATTGCCGTAGTCGCCGACTCCGCGAACCACGCCGGCAAGGAGGTATCTGTTGCGCGGCATGTCGAGCGGACCGAAGCGCAGGCTGTTCAGCATCGCGACCGGGCGCGCGCCCATGGTGAATACGTCGCGGAGAATCCCTCCCACACCGGTCGCCGCTCCCTGATAGGGTTCGACCGCGGATGGATGGTTGTGCGACTCGATCTTGAACGCCACGGCCCATCCATCAGGCAGCCGGAGCACGCCGGCGTTCTCGCCCGGGCCCTGCACCACCTGCGCGCCGGTGGTCGGGAAGGTCTTGAGCACCGCCCGGGAGTGCTTGTAGCTGCAGTGCTCCGACCAGAGGGCCGAGAAGATGCCGAGCTCGGTGAGCGTCGGAGCGCGGCCGAGCATCTCGACGATGCGGCCGTATTCGAGGTCGTTGAGATTGTGCTCGCGAACGACGTCGGGCGTGACCGGACGCTCTCCTTCGAAGGCGAAGGCCTCCGTGACGCCCTCGACGGCAAAACCGGTCACGACTTCTTTTCCCCGCGCGCCCTGAGGGTGGCAAAGGCGTCGGAGAGCACGCGGGTAAACAAGGCAGGGCGCTCCTCCTTGGCCACCAGGTCGATCTCGCCGGCGTCGAGCCACATGCCCCCACAGTTGGGACAGGTCTCGATCTGTACCCCGTGATACTTGCTGCTGGCGAGGTCGTACCCGTCCTTCGGGCATTTCATGTAATGAGAGCGCCGCTCGCCCTCGAGGGCGGCGGACTCGGCGAGCTCACGCTGGCGCTTGAGCAGTTCGGCGTCCTGCTTGACGAAGTACTCGTCCTCGTTACGGCTGGGCTTGTCGGTGGTCATTGGCTCTGAGGGTTGGAGATGGGGTCCCTTGGGTGAGCGCCGCGATCGACGTGAAGAAGCCGAGACCATCGAGGGATCCCAGTACCGACTCGGCGACGCGCTCGGGATGCGGCATGATGCCCACGACGGTGCCGGCAGCATTGCAGATGCCGGCGATGTGATTGGCCGACCCGTTCGGATTGGGCTGCATCGGCGATCCCTCGCTCTCGGCGACGTATCGCAGCACCACACGGCCCTCCGCCTCGAGGAGCCGGAGCGTGTCGTCGGAGGCGACGTAGCGGCCGTCGCCGTGGGCGACGGGCAGCCGCAGGCGATCGCCTGGCGCGTAGGCGGAGGTGAAGGCGGTCCCGGTTCGCTCCACGATGACGTCCACCGGCTTGGCGACGAACCTCAGCGCCGCGTTCCGCTGCAAGGCGCCCGGGAGCAGGTGCGCCTCGCAGAGGATCTGGAAACCGTTGCAGATCCCGAGGACCGCTCCCCCGGCGGCGGCGTGCTCCTGCACCGCGTGCATGATCGGGCTGAACCGGGCGATGGCGCCCGATCGCAGGTAGTCGCCATAGCTGAACCCCCCGGGGAGCACGACGACATCGGCGGCGCGGAGGTCGGCCTCGCGGTGCCACACGATATGGCCCTCCGCGCCGGCCCGCTCGACGGCGCGCAGCGAGTCGATCTCGCAGTTGCTCCCCGGAAACCGCACGACGGCGACCCTGATCATTCCTCCACCACGAGGAGATAGTCCTCCGTGACCGGATTGGCGAGAAGCTTTTCGCACATCTGCCGGACCCGGGTCTCGGCCTCGCCCCGGGTCGGCGTGCTCACCTCGAGCTCGATGGCGCGTCCGATCCTGACGCCACCGGCCTCTCCGAACCCGAGCGCCGAAAGGGCGTGCTCCACCGCCTGTCCCTGCGGGTCCAGCAATCCGGCCCGCGGCATCACGCGCACATGCACTCGATAGCTCATCGGTCCTCCGGTTGCCGGCGGTCGATCCAGTCTCCCCGGCGCTCGGGACCCACCGGCGCCGCCGCGGCCTGGACGACCGGTTCTTCAGCCTCGGGAGCGGCGCCGTGCTCGGGCCGTTCCATGAGGCCGAGGACGAGCGCCCGGGAGACACCGAAGGTCATGTAGAACAATCCGAGCGGAAAGAGAAAATACTCAGGGAAGAAGACTCCGCCGATGAGGATCGTGAGATGCACCACGATGCCGAAGATGCCACGCGCGCTCCGCAGTCCGATCGGGGGAAACTTGGGATACCGCACGTTGCTCACCATGAGCAGCGCCAGCAGCAGCACGAGGACGACGAGCCCCTGGTGCTGGAGATCGAGATAGGCCAGCGATGCCCGATACCACTCGGTCTGGCTGAACGGGTAGTAGACCGCCAGCGTCATTCCGGCGGCCGGCGAGGGCATGCCGGTAAACCACCCGGTGGCCGGCTTGCCGGCGGAGACGACATTGAACCGGGCCAGTCTGAGCGCGACGGCTGTCACGTAGATGTAGGAGAGGATCCAGGCGAACCGTCCGGCGCTGGCGAAGTCGAGGAAGTAGATCAGCAGCGCCGGCGCCACCCCGAAGGAGATCACGTCCACCAGGGAGTCGAGCTCCGCACCGAAGCGCGAACCGGTATTCGAGAGCCGCGCCACCCTGCCGTCGAGCATGTCGAGAATGCCGGAGAAGACGATGAACCATCCGGCCCAGCGAAAGTTGCCGTTGAACGCCGACACGATCGCCCAGAAGCCGAAGAAGAGGTTGCCCAGGGTAAAGGCGCTCGGCATCACGATCACCACCTGGCGCATGGTGGGGCGCCGCAGTCTGTCCCGCCGCGATCTCAGTTCCATTCGGCCACCACGGTTACCCCCACCTTCGTCGTGTCACCCGGCTGGACCCGAACCCGGGCGCCCAGCGGAATGAAGAGGTCCACCCGCGATCCAAACCGGATCATTCCCATGCGATCGCACTGGCCGACGGCGGTGCCGACCTCGTGGTCGGTAACGATGCGCCGCGCGACGAAACCCGCGATCTGGCGGATCAACAATTTGCCTCTTCCCGTGTCCAGGCCCACCGAGGACTGCTCGTTGGAGAGACTCGCCTTTTCGGCGCCGGCGTGCCCGAACTTGCCCGGATTGTAGTGCCGGTACGCGACCGTTCCATCGGCCGGATACCGGTTCACGTGACAGTCGAAGACGTTCATGAAGATCGAGACGCGCCTCGCGCGCCCCTGGAAGAACGCCGGCTCGTCGACGTCGATCACGCTGACGACCTTCCCATCGGCGGGGGCCACCATCAGGTCTTTCCCGTGGGTGCACTGCCGCTCCGGGTCGCGGAAGAACGCGACGACCCATACCGCCACCAGCGCCCAGGCTGCGGCTCCGATCCACCATCCGGCGCCGCCGCTTCGTACGGCCGCGATGACGAGCGCCACGGCGATGGTCCACGCGCCGATGATGAACCAGCGGCCCTCAGGCGCCGTGCGGATCATGTGGCTGCCCCGAGCTGGTGACCGGTGATCCGCCGGTACGCTTCGAGGTACCTCAGACTGGTCGCGTCCACCACTTCGGGCGGGAGCGTCGGCGGCGGCGCTTCGCCGTTCCACCGGCCCTCCGCGCGGAGGCCGGACAGATAATCGCGAAGCGGCTGCTTGTCGTAGCTCGGCTGGCTCCGGCCGGGCTGATAGACGTCCGCCGGCCAGAAGCGCGACGAATCCGGGGTGAGCATCTCGTCGATTACCCTGAGCGCACCGGTGGAGTCGGTGCCGAACTCGAGCTTCGTATCGGCGATGATGATCCCCCGCGTGGCCGCGTGATCACGTCCGGCCCGGTAGAGCGCAAAGCTCGCTTCCCGAAGCCGCGTCGCGAGCGGCTCGCCCAGCTCCGCCGAGACGCGCTCGAACGCGACGTTCTCGTCGTGACCCGACTCCGCCTTCGTGGCAGGAGAGAAGAGCGGGGGGTCGAGCCGGCCGCTCTCCGCGTATCCGGGGGGCAACGGCTGGCCCGCAAGCGTCCCTGATCGCGCATACTCCACCCAGGCCGAACCCGACAGATATCCCCGCACCACGCATTCGAAGGGGACCGGTTCCGTGCGACGGACCAGCATGGATCGGCCCGCCATCTCGGCCGCGTGCGAGCGGAGCGCGGGAATGCGGCGTACGATCTCATCGTTCGTCGCGGTGACGAAGTGCGAGGGGAAGACGGCGGACAACCGATCGAACCAGAACGCGCTCATCTGGGTGAGCACAACGCCCTTCCGCGGGATCGGCTCCCGCATGACGACATCGAAGGCGCTCACGCGGTCGCTCGCGACCAGCAGGAGATGGTCGCCGTCGACCCCGTACACCTCCCGCACTTTGCCACGCCGCAGCAGCGGGAGCGGGAGGCGGCTCTCGGCGAGCGCCGTCATACGCGGACCTCGGTGGCGCCCGCCTCGGCGGCGAGCGGGCGCGCCTTCTCGAGCAGGGGATGCAGGTATTCTGCGATGAACTCGCCGACCTGCTCGGCGGCGCGCCCGGTGTACATCGCGGGATCGAGCTCGGCGCGGAGTCGCTCGACCGGCACGCCCTTGAATGCCGGATCGGCGGTGAGCCTCTCCAGCAGGTCATTGGGCAAGCCGCGGCTTACCCGCTCGGCCACCGCGAGGCTGTGCCCGCGAATGACCTCATGCAGCGTCTGGCGGTCTCCTCCGGCCCCGACGCCGAGCAGAAGACAGCGCTCGGTGACCATGAAGGGCATCTGCTCGTTCACGTGGCGCCCAATGACGTCGTCCCGCACCTCGATGCCCGCCGCGATGTTGGCGGCCAGCACCAGGATGGCGTCGGTGCCCAGGAAAGCCTCGGGCAGGGTGAGCCGCCGGTTGGCGCTGTCATCGAGCGTTCGCTCCAGCCACTGGCCGGCAGCGGTATTGGGGCCGTTGGCCTGGAGCGAGATGACGAACCGGGCGATGCCCGCGATCCGCTCCGCCCGCATCGGGTTCCGCTTGTACGCCATCGCGCTCGAGCCGATCTGCTCGGACTCGAAGGGCTCGAGCAATTCACCCTCGTGCTGCAGCAGCCGGAGATCACCGGCCATCTTCGATGCCGACTGCGCGATGCCGCTCAGCACGTCGAGCACCATGCTGTCGGCCTTGCGGGGATAGGTCTGCCCGGTGACCGCGAATTGCGCCGCAAACCCGAGGTTGGCCGTGACGCGCCGCTCCAGCTCGCGGACCTTGCGGTGATCCCCGCCGAAGAGCTCGAGGAACGAGGCCTGGGTACCGGTGGTGCCCTGGCAGCCACGGAAGCGAAGCGACTCGAGCCGGTGAATCAGTTCTTCGACGTCGAGCGCGAAGTCCTGCATCCAGAGCGTCGCGCGCTTGCCGACCGTAGTCAGCTGGGCGGGCTGGAAATGGGTGTACGCGAGACAAGGGACCGCCGCGTTGCGGACGGCGAACCCCTCGAGCGCGGACAGCACGGCGATGACGCGTCCGAGCAGCAGGCGCATCCCGTCGCGCATCACGATCAGATCGGCGTTGTCGGTGACGAACGCGCTGGTGGCGCCGAGATGGAGGTAGGGGCGCGCGGCCGGAGCCTGCTCGCCGAACGCGTGCACGTGCGCCATGACGTCGTGGCGGAAGCGGCGCTCGTACCGCGCGGCGGCCGCCAGATCGGCATCGTCGAGGTGCGCCCGCATCTGTCCGAGCGCCTCCTCGGGAATGTCGACCCCCAGCGCCTGTTCCGCCTCGGCGAGGGCGAGCCAGAGCCGACGCCAGAGCGCGATCCGGTGCGGCTCTCCCCACAACGATTGCATGGCGGGCGAGGCGTATCGAGTCCCGAGCGGAGACCGCCAGCGATCGTCGTCGGTCATCGGAAGGCGAGATCGGTGAAGGAAATCTGGCCGTCGCGCTCGAAGTAGACGCGGATGAGCTGGCCTGGACGAACGTTCATGAGCTGCTGCACCTGCTCCGCGCTCCGCACCGGTTCCCGGTCGACGGCCACGATCACGTCCCCCGCCTCAAGGCCCGTTGCCCGGCTCACCTGCGGGGACATCTTGAAGATCAGCGCGCCGTGCTCGCTCCTGACACCTCGCTCGGCCTGCACCGACGGCGTAATCGTGATGAGCTGCAGATCCTGAAGCACTGTGAGTTTTTCGGCGGTGACGGTCGGCAGATCCCCGGTCACGATCCGGTGGCTCGTGGTGTCGTTGTCGGTTCGTGTCGTCAGCGCC
Organism: Gemmatimonadales bacterium; assembly: GCA_039930845.1. Classification (GTDB taxonomy): domain Bacteria; phylum Gemmatimonadota; class Gemmatimonadetes; order Gemmatimonadales; family GWC2-71-9; genus CAVVWJ01. The sequence goes on along the minus strand of JBDTTA010000001.1, from coordinate 24,981 downwards.
ACGCCATCGCCCACGTGAAGGTCGAGCTTTACCGCTTCCCAGTCGAGATAATTTCTGAGCCGGCGCCCGTTGGCTTCCACGAGCACATCGCCGGCGTGAATGCCGGCCTTGGCCGCCGGGCCGCCCGGCGCGACACTCGACACCACGACGCCGCCCTGACTCTTCCAGTCCCGCATGGCGGAAGCGCCCTCCACCTCGAGCCCCACCCACGCCCGACGCACGCTGCCCTTGCGGATGATCTCATCAGCCACACGCAGGGCGCGCTCGATGGGGATGGCGAAGCCGAGTCCGACCGAGCCCCCGCTGCTGCTGAAGATCGAGGAGTTCACGCCCACGACTTCGCCGAGTGCGTTCGTGAGCGGACCGCCGGAGTTGCCCGGATTGATGGCGGCATCGGTCTGAATCATGTCGAGGTAGAGACCGGTCTGGTCGCCGCTTGGAAGGATATTGCGCCCCGCCGCGCTGACCACGCCGACCGTGACCGTCGGCTCGGCATTGCCGAGGAGATACGCGTACGGATTACCGAGGGCCACTACCCATTCGCCGATCATCAGGTCCGTGCTCCGGCCCGGGACGATGGGCGTCAGTCCCTGCCGGTCGACCTTCAGGACGGCGATATCGGTGAGCGGGTCTTCGCCGAGCACTCTGGCGGGGAGGTCGCTGCCGTCGGAGAGCGTGACGACCACTCTCTCGGCGTCCGCCACGACGTGCTGGTTGGTGACGATGATCCCGGAGGGGCGGATGACGAACCCGGTACCGTAACCCTGCACGAGGCGGGCGCCCTCGGGCACGAAGAAGAAGTCCCAGGGCGATCGCGCGGGGGCCTCGCGGTGCGATGTGACGTTGATCGACACGACTGCGGACGCGACGCGCTCCGTGGCGGTCACCAGCGCGGTGCGGCGTGAGTCGTTTGTGTGCAGCTGGACCCCGGCCTTCCGCGTCTGTGCGGCTGCCTGCACCTGCGCCGCGGCGGAGGCCACCGACATCGCGCTTTCGACCGGCGGATTATCCCGGCAGCCGAGCGTGGCAAGGCAGACGAGCAGGGCGCCCTTACGCGTCGTGCACCAGCGCATGCGCCTCCTCCTCTACCACGGGTAGCGCGAAACAGTCCGGCGGATACGTCGCGCAAACGAAATACAGCCCCTGGGCGGGCGCCGGCGGACTCGTCGCCTGATTGTCATCGCTGGCGAGGAGCATGTCGATGTCCGCCGCCGGCCGCCGACCGATGCCGATGTCCACCATGGTCCCCACGAGCATGCGCACCATGTGGTGGAGAAAGCGATCGGCCTCGATGTGGAGGCTGACCCCACGCCCCTCGGGGCGCTCGAGCCACCGGCAGAGCCGGATGGTGCAGAGGTAGTGGGGCCTGGGCTCGCCCTTGGCGGCGAATGCGCGGAAGTCGTGTTGTCCCAGAACCCGTCCGGCGGAATCACCAAGCGCCGTCGGGTCGAGAGCGCGGGCGAGGGACCATTCGAACGGTCGCCGGAAGGGCGACGCCGAGGCGGCATCGAGGCCGATGTCGTAGCGATAGCGGCGCGCGATGGCGCTCCTCCGCGCGTGGAAGTCGGGCCGCGCCGGGCGCACCGACTCGATCCAGCAGTCCCGCGGCAGGAGGGCGTTGAGGGCGCGATGCACGGCGGGAGCTTGCCACTGCGCCGGGGCGCTGAAGCTCACGCCGATGCCCTCGGCGTGTACGCCGGCGTCGGTGCGGCCCGACGCATGCGCCACTGTCGGACGCTCAAACAATCGCTCCAGGACACGCTCGAATTCGAGTTGGACGGAGCGGCCGGACGGCTGGCGCTGCCACCCGAGGAACCCGGTGCCATCGAAGTGGAGGGTGGCGAGAAATGTCCGGCTCATCGGCCCGGAATCTAGCCGTTTCGCACCCCCCGGGCAAGTTACGCAACTGCTTGTCACGATTGACAAAAGAGCCTCTTCTCCGATACACTTTCCGTCGCTTTCACCGACCTCCACCACCTCCGGCCGCGCATGCCCGTGACCCAGGACGCCGCCCTCCGTTCGGCTCTTCAGGAGCTCGCACGCGGTGCCTCGCTTTCCGCGGAGGATGCCGCGGCGGCGTTCGGTGTGGTCATGCGCGGCGATGCGACTCCAGCGCAGATCGCCGGATTGCTCATCGGCCTGCGCTCCAAGGGCGAGACCGCCGAGGAAATTGCGGGTGCCGCCGTGGCGCTCCGCTCGGCGATGGTCCGGCTCGAGGTTGAAGACGCCGGCTCGCTGGTGGACACCTGCGGGACGGGGGGTGGCAAGGTTGGCACGCTCAATCTCTCGACGGCGGCGGCGTTCGTCGTGGCGGGAGCGGGCATCGGAGTCGCGAAGCACGGCAATCGCAGCTACACCTCGCGCTCGGGCTCGGCCGATGTGCTCGAGGCGCTGGGGATCGATATCGAGCTGGCGCCGGATCGCGCGGCGGAGGTGTTGCGCCGCGCGGGCATCGTCTTCCTTTTCGCACCGGCGTACCATCCGGCGATGCGGCACGTCTCACAGGTGCGAAAAGAGCTCGGTGTTGCCACGATCATGAACGTGCTCGGGCCGCTGGTGAATCCCGCGGGGGTAGTCAGGCAGGTGGTCGGTGTGGCGGACGAAAGTCGCGGGCGGCTGGTTGCGGGTGCGCTCCAGCACCTGGGCGCCACGCACGCGATTGTGGTTCACGCCAGAGTCGGCATGGACGAGGTGAGCCCATCGGGCGTGACGGATGCGTGGGAGGTCAACGGAAACGTGACTGTGCGGGAGATCGATCCGGCGACGCACGGTCTGGATTGCGTCGGGCTGGACGGGCTGGCCGGCGGAACACCGGCCGAAAACGCGACCCGGATCGAGGCGCTGCTGCGGGGGCGGGGAAGGGCGGTGGAGCGGTGTGCGGTGATCCTGAACGCCGCGACTGCGCTCTACGTATCGGGACGGGGATGGTCGCTCGAGGAGTCGGCGGTGCGGGCGCGTGAATCGCTCGATACGGGGGCCGGCGCCGACGCGCTGGCGCGACTCCGGTCGGGCTGAGCTAGTACTTCCGAATGACGCCGACGACCACGCCCTGGATGAGCACTTCTCGCTCCTGAAACCGCATGGGCTGCATGCTGGAATTGGCCGGCTGCAACCTGATCCAGCCACCCGGCTCGCGATAGAACTTCTTGACCGTGGCTTCGCTGCCGTTGACGAGCGCGATGACCATTTCGCCGTTTTCCGCTGTTTGCTTGCCGTGCACGACGACGACATCGCCGTCCATGATGTGCTCGTCGACCATGGAAGTGCCCTGCACGCGCAGCGCGTAGTTGGGGCCGCGCCGTGGCAGCATGTGGTCGGGTACGGCGATGGTTTCCTGGTGCATGAGCGATTCGATCGGAGTGCCTGCCGCCACCTTGCCGAGGAGCGGAATGTCGCTGGCTGCCGACGTGCCGCGCGGAGGCAGGACCTCGATGGACCGGCTTTCGTTGTAGGCGCGCTTGATGTAGCCCTTGCGCTCGAGATTAGTGAGATGCTCGTGGACCGTGGCGAGTGACTGGAAGCCGAACCGCTCGGCTATTTCCTCGAAGCTCGGCGCGTATCCCTGCTGCTGGATATGTCCGTGCAGATAGCCGAGAATTTCGCTCTGTCGCTTGGTCAGGGGCATGGCATTCTCCTCGTCGCTCGGGTTGGCCACCGAATAGAGGCCGAATAAGACTACCCGAAGACCGGCCGAAGGACAAGATGCCTGTTTCGCTCGAACAGATTCTGGACTCCACACGCCGGCAGCTCCCCGCTCTCCATGGGCGGCGAGCGGAACTCGAGCGCGAGGCCTCCGCGACGCCCGCCCTGCGGTCGTTCGAGCGCGCGCTGGCCGGATCCGAGGTGGCCGTCGTTGCGGAGGTCAAGCGCAGATCGCCAAGCGCGGGGCCGATCCGCGAAGACCTCGACCCCGTCTCGCTCGCGGCGTGCTATGCCGCCGCCGGCGCCTCGGCGATTTCCGTGCTGACGGATGGCCCGTTCTTTGGCGGCTCGCTCGACGATCTTCGCCTGGTCACCCGGAGCGTTTCCGTCCCGGTGCTCCGTAAGGACTTCATCCTCGATGAGGTGCAGATCCTCGAGGCGCGCGCGGCGGGCGCCTCCGCCATCCTGCTCATCGTCCGCGCGCTCCTCCCATTGCGCCTTCGCAGTCTCCTCGCCTCGGCGGCGACGTGGGGACTCGACGCCCTGGTGGAGGTCCACGATCGAGGGGAGCTTGCGGTGGCGCTCGACTGTGGCGCCCGGCTCATCGGCGTCAACAGCCGCGATCTCGATACCTTCCGGATCGACACCGCCAGGGCGTGGAACATCATCCGCTCGGTGCCGCGTGAGGTGCTCGTGGTGGCCGAGAGCGGCATGGCTTCGCGGGTTGACGTCGAAGCCGCGGCGGCGGCCGGGGCGGATGCCGTGCTGATGGGTACCGCACTATCGGCCGCCCGGGATCCCGCGGCGCTGCTGGCCACGCTCACGGAGGTCGCTCGACATGCCCGTTAGGGTCAAGATCTGTGGATTGACCCGGCCGGGTGACGCCGAGGCCGCCGTGGAGGCGGGTGCGTCCTACCTGGGCGTCGTTTTTGCGGGGGGACCCCGTCAGATCTCGGTGCCGCTGGCTTCCGAGATCTCGCGTGCCGGGGGCGCCATCCCGGTCTTCGGTATCTTCGGGGATCAGACCGTCGAAGAGATTCTCCATACAAGTGACGGTGCGAGGCTGAAGGGGGCGCAGCTCCACGGCCCGTATGGCCGGGAGGCGGCGAGCCGGCTGCGGCGCGAGGGACTCGTGGTCTGGCGGGTGGTACGCATCGCCGCTCCTGCGGATGTCGATGTGCTCGACTCATCGGTGCCCGATTCCGATGCCGTTCTCGTGGAACCGATGGTGTCGCATCTTTCCGGTGGCGCGGGCGTCGCGCTCGATCTGGCCGTGGCGCGTGCCGCTCGTCTTCGTCTGGCCGGACATCCAATGGTGCTGGCGGGCGGGCTCGACCCGGCGACCGTTGCCGAGGCGGCGGTACTCGTTCGTCCCGATGTCGTGGATGTAAGTTCCGGCGTCGAGAGCCTGCCGGGAATCAAGGATTCAGCGAAAATCGCGCGCTTCATGGGGGCGGTGTGTGGCCATAGCGCTGTCTCCTGAACGAGCGGTGGGCGGACGATTCGGCCCGTACGGCGGCCGTTACGTGCCTGAAACGCTCGTCGCGGCGCTGGACGACCTCGCCGCGCTGTACGATTCCGTCCGAGGAGATCCGCCGTTCTGGGCGGATTACGAACAGCTGCTTGCCGACTTCGTCGGGCGCCCGTCGCCGATTTCAGAGGCGCCGCGCCTGGGCGCGGAAGTGGGCGCCACGGTTGTGCTCAAGCGGGAGGACCTCAATCATACCGGCGCGCACAAGATCAACAACACGATCGGGCAGGCGCTGCTCGCACTCAGAATGGGCAAGCGGCGCATCATCGCCGAGACCGGGGCGGGCCAGCACGGCGTGGCGACGGCCACGGTATGCGCGCGCTTCGGCCTCGAGTGCGTGGTGTACATGGGCGCCGAGGATGTGGCCCGCCAGCGGCTCAACGTGTATCGCATGGAGTTACTGGGCGCCACCGTCGTGCCGGTGGACTCGGGCACCCGGACGCTCAAGGATGCGACCAATGAGGCGCTTCGTGACTGGGTCACCAACGTCCCCACGACCCACTACATCATCGGTTCGGTCGTCGGCCCCGATCCGTATCCGCGCATGGTGCGCGACTTCCAGTCGGTGATCGGTCGCGAGGCGCGCGCACAAATGCTGTCGCGCTACGGTCGCCTTCCCCACAGCGTCGTGGCGTGCGTGGGCGGCGGATCGAACGCGATGGGCATCTTCTCCGGCTTCCTCGATGATCGCGATGTCCGCCTGGTCGGGGTCGAGGCCGCCGGCGAGGGGCTCGAGTCGGGACACCACAGCGCCACGCTCGGCGCCGGCTCGCCCGGCGTGCTGCACGGCAGCCTGAGTTACCTCCTGCAGGACGCCGATGGCCAGGTGTCGCCGGCACATTCCATTTCGGCGGGACTCGACTACCCGGGCGTGGGGCCCGAGCTCAGCTTCCTCCGCGACAGCGGGCGCGTCGCATGCGAATCGGCCACCGACGCGGAGGCGCTCGACGCCTTTCGGTCACTCTGCCGAACGGAGGGCATCATCCCGGCGCTCGAGACCGCGCATGCGCTCGCGTGGGTGCGGCGAATGGCGGGGCAGTGGGACGACGACGCGCTCGTGCTCGTCTGCCTCAGCGGCCGCGGCGACAAGGACGTCGCGCACGTCGCCGCGCTGCTGGGGCACACGGTGTGACCCGGCCGACGCCCTCGGCGGACGCACTCCCGGCGTCGCTGATCACCGAGCTGTTGAACAGTCTGGTGAAGGCGCTCCGGGCCTACCACATGTACCTCCCCAACAATCCGATTCACCAACGCTCGACCGACAACCTCCGCGCGGCCTTCGAGCCGGTCTGGGAGAGCCACGACGAAGTCGTCCTCACGGTGGCGGAAACCGATTTCGTCTGGGAAGAGCAGGTGGTCTATCATCAGCCGAACAAGAGCGAGAGTATCGCCTGGGGCGTGTTCAAGGACGGCATGCGCTCGCTGACGCTCCGCCGCGGCGCCGAAGCGGAGGAGCTGTCCCGCTTCCTCGAGCTGATCAACCGGGCCCGATTCCTGACATCGGATGCAGGGGACGATCTGCTGACGTTGCTCTGGGAGCAGGAATTCCAGTTCATCCAGTACAAGTTCATCGAGTTCTTCGGGGAAGGCGGCGGTTCGCTGCCGGAACGCAGCGGGACGTACAACGCGGGTGGCGCGGGCGAGCGACACGCCCAGGCCGCCGAGGAAGCGCCGCCGCGCCCCAAGGGCGTGGTGGACGTGGAGGACTTCGATTCCACCCTGTACTTCCTGGACGAGAACGAGATCAATACGATCGCCGCCGAGATCGAGGAGGAATACCGCCGGGACGTGCGGGCCTCGGCGCTCGCCGCCCTGTTCGACCTGTTTGAGCTGGAGCAGGGGCAGGACATTCGCGACGAGATCCTCGACATCATGGAGCAGTTGTTCCCCACCTTCCTGAATGCCCGGGATTTCCGGGCTGCCGCAACGATCATCCGCGAGTGCCGGTTGCTGTCGAGCCGCACCTCGGGGATTCTCCCGGGACAGGGGGAGCGGCTGGAGGGCTTCGTCAGCCGGCTGAGCGAGGCGGCCATCGTGAGCCAGCTCATCCAGTCGCTCGACGAGTCGTCGGCAATCGCGACCGAGCCGCAAGTGGCGGAAGTGCTGCGCGAGCTGCGTGCGACGGCGCTGGAACCGATCCTCGGCTGGCTGCCCGTGCTCTCGTCGGCGCCGCTCAGAACACTGCTCGAAGGCGTCGCCGACCGACTGGCCGAAGCGCACACCGCCGAGGTCCTCCGCATTCTCCGCGACAAGGATTCGGCGGCGCTCGTCTCCGTGATCGGCGTGTGCGGACGGCTCAACCTCCATCAGACGGTCCCGGGACTCGGCGAGACGATCCTCCATCCGGATCCGGCCGTCCGCCTGGCGTCGGTGCAGACGCTCGCGCAGCTCGCCACGCCGGCCGCGCTCGCCCTCATCGAGAAAGCGCTGGAGGATGAAGATCGCGGCGTCCGGTTGGCGGCGGTCCGGGTCGTGGCGGCGCGGGGGTACAAGGGGGCGCAGCGCCGGGTGGAGGCCATCGTGCTCGGGAAGGGCGTGAAGGGGATGGATCTCACGGAAAAGATGGCCTTCTTCGAGGCGTACGGCGCCATCGCCGGCGCGGCCGGCCTCAAGACGATGAGCGCAATCCTGCTTCCACGCGGGTTGTTGCGGATGAAGGAGGCGTCGGAGACCAGGGCCTGCGCCGCCATCGCGCTCGGAAAGATCCGCACCGTCGAGGCCCGCGACGTGCTGCGTCGCGCCGCGGAGGACAAGGACCTGGTGGTCCGGAACGCCGTGAGTCGCGCGCTTCGGGAGAGCGCGTCGTGAGCCACGCCGGCGAAGCGAGCGCGCGCGCGTCGGACGGACAGCTCCGCCATGGCGGCCGCACCCTGCTGCTCGCGCTCTATACCGCGCTCCGCAGCCTCAAGCTGTATCCGGTGGAGAACGCCACCGTGCAGAAGGCGCTCGACGACCTCGACGTCGCCGGCAAATCGCTGCTGGAGGTCGAGGCTGATCTGGAGCTCCGCCTGGCGGGCGACTTCATCTTCGTCAACGCCACGCGGCTCCGGCTCGAGCTCGACAACTACGCCTCGTTCAGCCACATCCTCACGATGCTCCGGGCCTTCGACATCGGCGGACTCCGGGTGCACTCGTCCGTCACGCGACGGGAGTGGCAGATCTTCCTGAGCATCCTCCTCAGCCTGTCCGAGCGGGAGGGCGATGCCGATACCCGCTTCGACGAGCTGGAGGCGCGCCTGCAGCAGGGCGCGGTGCAGGGCATCGGTATCGATCGCGCGACGCACAACGAGCACGAGGCGGAGACCGAGGAGCAGCGCGAGGCCGCCAAGCGCGTGTATTCACAGGGGGTGGCGGTCACCAGGGAAGTGATCACCGGCGCCCGGCTTGGCCGCGCCGGGAGCGTGAAGAAGGTGAAGCGCGCGGTGCAGCTCATCGTGGACCAGGTGCTCAACAACGAGACCTCGCTCGTCGGGCTCACCACCATCCGCGATTACGACGAATACACGTTCACCCACTCTGTAAATGTGTGCATCTTCTCGGTGGCCCTCGGCAAGAAGCTCGGCCTCTCCCGGCTCCAGCTCTACGATCTCGGCATGACCGCGCTGCTGCACGACGTGGGCAAGGCACGGGTCCCCCTCGATATTCTGCACAAGACGACCGGCCTCGACGAGCAGGAGTGGCGCGTGATGCAGGGCCATCCGTGGCTCGGTGCGCTCACCCTCTTCCACCTGAAGAGCCAGGACGAGGTGCCCTTCCGGACGATCCTCGTCGCCCATGAGCATCACATGAAGACCGACCTGACCGGGTATCCGAAGGTGGTCCGTCCACGGAAGCTCCACATCTTCTCGCGTATCGTCTCGGTGGCCGACGGCTTCGACGCCGCCACCACGAGACGCACCTACCAGACGATTCCCATCGAGCCCGACCAGGTGCTCCGGGAGATGCTGGAGAATCCCAGGCGCGGGTACGACCCGCTGCTCGTCAAGGCGCTGGTGAATCTCATCGGTGTCTATCCGGTGGGGACCTGCGTGATTCTCGACACGCTCGAGATCGCCATCGTCGCCGCCCCCGATCCCGACAGCCAGCAGCTCAACCGTCCGCTGGTCAGACTCGCCGTGGAGGTGAATGGCGGGGCCATTCCGCCGCCCGGCACGCTGGTGAGTCTCGGCGACAAGGACGACTCCGGCGCATTCCGGCGCTCCATCGTCAAGGTCACCAACCCGGGTCGGTATGGCCTGACGGTCGGCGACTATTTTGTCTGAGTCCCGGCTCTCGGTGGCCTGGGAGGCGCTTGACGCCGGGCGGCGCACCGCGCTGATCCCGTATCTCACCGCGGGGTATCCGTCGGCGCAGGAGAGCCTCGATGCGCTGCGCGCCGCGGACGAGTTTGCCGACATCATCGAGGTCGGCGTGCCGTTCAGCGATCCGCTCGCCGATGGCCCGACGATTCAGCGCTCCACCTTCGAGGCCTTGCAGGCGGGGATGACCCTGACCGGCACGCTGGAGCTCATCGCCCGCGCCCAGCTCTCGCACCCGGTCGTGATTTTCAGCTACTTCAACCCGGTGCTCCGCTATGGAGTCGAACGCTTTCTGCGCGAGGCGGATGCCCTCCGGATCGGTGGACTGCTGCTCACCGACCTGCCGGCCGGAAGCGATCCCGCCGTCGAGTCGGCGGTCCAGGCGAGTCCGCTCGATCTCATCCGTCTCGTCGCGCCCACGACCCGCCCCGAACGTCTGGCCGCCGCGGTGGCGGGCGCGGAGGGGTTCGTGTACCTCGTGGCGCGCCTCGGCGTGACCGGGGCGACCGCCTCGCTCTCCAGGGGTCTCGCGGAATCGGTGGCTCAGCTCCGCCAGGCGACGAGCCTTCCCGTCGCCGTCGGTTTCGGCATCAGCACGCCAGTGCAGGCAGCCGAGGTGGGACGATTGGCCGATGGCGTGGTCGTGGGCAGCGCGCTCGTCGATGTCCTGGGGCACGATGGTGTCGCCGGGATGCGCCGCTTCCTCGCGTCACTCCGCCAGGCGCTCGACCGCGGGGCGGCCGCATGAACATCGATCTGCAGCGCCTCATCGAGCGCTACGCCATGGTGCTGTGGCTCGGCGGCCTGGCCATCGCCGCCGGTGCGCTGGCCACCGATCTCCGCTGGCTGCTCCAGCCGCTCACGTGCGTCTTCCTGGCGACCGCCGTGGCGGCACTGCGCGCGGCGCCGGTGCGCCTCAGCAAATATTCCTATCTCACGCAGTCGAGCATTCCCGCGCTTGTGGGCGCGGTGTGCGTGGGGCCGACACCGGTGATCATCGGGCTCTGGTCCGGTGTCTTCGTGTCTGACGTGCTCTGGCTCAGGAAGCTGCCGCGGGCCGGTCTGGTGAACGCCGGCCGGGAAGTCATCGCGTTCATGGCCGCGTACGGGCCCTACGCCGCGGTCCTCGCGCTGGGGGGCGGAGCCGGGTTCACGATCGACCTGCTTCCCGCCGCCGCGATTCTGGTCTGCCTTTACTTCTTCATCAGTCGTGCCCTGTTCTACTTTACCCTGCTGGTCCGGGACAAGCTCGAATACGTCGAGAAGATCCTGATCCTGCGCTGGGAAATCATCTCGTACCTGCTCACGCTGATCGCGACCGTCATCATCGTCGCGGGCATCCGCACGCTCGCGCCCGCCGGCTGGCTCGCCGTGAGCCTCGCGCTCGGCGTGCTCGGCGTGCTCACGCGCAGGATTCTGGAGGAGGCCATCGGGGCGGAGGACCTGAACAAGGTGCACATGATGGAGGCGTCGATCGCGAGCAACGCCACGCTCCAGGGATCCTTCGGACAGATCGAGCGGCTCGCGTACCGGCTGCTCGACTGGACCGATTTCCGGGTCTACCGGGTCACGCCCACCGGTCCCATGCTCGCGTACCGCGGGACGTTGGCGCGCACGGGCTCGGGGGAGGCGCCCGCAGGCGCCGAACCGTTCCGCCTGGAGGCCATGTCCCGCGGCGCAACCGTGGTGGTGAAGGATGTCCGGCGCGATCCGCGGGTGAGCTCGCCGATTCCCGACGTCGGCAGCATGGTGATCCATCCAATCCGGTTCGGCGACGAAATGCTCGGTACCGTCGAGGTGGATCATCCCAAGCGCCATGCCTACGGCGCCAAGGACCTCCTCGCGCTCAGCACGCTGGCGAATCAGATGGCCACCGCGATCCATATCGCCGAGCTCCGGCGCCCGCTGCTCAGCACCGTGGACCAGATCGGCCTGCAGGTGACGGCGCTGGTCCGCGTGACGGAGTCGCTCCGCGCGTCGGCGATCGCGCTCGCCGACGCATCGCAGGGCATGCGGCAGGGGGCCACCGAGCTCGAGGCGTTCGTGACCGGCGGGCTCCGCGCGACCGATCTCCTCGCCTCGGCCACTCGCGCCATGGCTTCGCAGGGCGCGCAGGCCGCCAGGGCGAGCGGCACGGCGGCGGAGGTGGCGGGAAAGAACCGCGTCGTGATCGCCCAGGCGATCGACCGGCTGGTGGGGCTCAAGGGCTTCGTCTCCGCCAGCGCCGATCAGGTCGCGTCGCTGGGGGCGCTCACGGCGCGCATCACGGGATTCATCGGGACGATCAGGGAAATCGCGGACCTTACCAGCCTCATCGCGCTCAATGCGGCGATCGAAGCGGCGCGCGCGGGCGCCGAGGGAAGAGGGTTCGCGGTAGTGGCCGACGAGGTGCGCGACCTTGCCGCCCAGAGCCTCCACGCGGCCGGCGAAGCGCGCACGTTGCTCGAGGAAATCGCCGCGCAGGTGTCCACCGTCTCGCTGACGATGGACCGCGGGCGAGATGCCGTGGCCGGCGTGGAGGAGTTGAGCGCCAATGCCGGCCAGGCGCTGGAGGCCATCGTGGGCACCACCGGCGAAGCGGGGCGGCACGCGCAGGCCATTGCCGCGACGGCGGCGGAGCAGCTCGATGCGGTGAGCGGTCTCACCGGACAGATCGAACGAGTCGCCGCCAGCTCTACCCGTACCAGGGCGGACACCGACGCCCTGGCGCGACGGGCGTCGGAGGCGGCGTCGGGTCAGTCGGACCTCGAGCGTGCGATTCGCGAGCTCGGCGACGTCGCGGCCGATCTGCAGCGGATCGCTCGGCATTTCGTCGTCGAGACCTGACGTGGAGGCACGTCGGCGCGAGCGCGCCTACGTCGCGCTCGGCAGCAATCTGGGCGACCGCGAGGCCCACCTGAACACCGCGCGCGTTGCCCTCGCACACCTGCCCGGCACCGTCCTCCTCGCCCAATCGGCCATCGAGGAGACGCCGCCACTCGGCGGACTGGATCAGCCCCCCTACCTCAATCAGATGGTCGTGCTCGAGACCGGGCTCGAGCCGCACGCGCTGCTCGACGCGCTGCAGGCGATCGAGCGCAAGGCGGGGCGCGCCCGCGGCGAGCACTGGGGAGCGCGGACGCTCGATCTCGACATCGTTCGCTACGGCGATCAGCGCGTCGCCGAGCCCGACCTTATCATTCCCCATCCCGAGCTGCCCAACCGAGACTTCTGGCTGCGAGAGCTGGCGGAGCTGCAATCGCATGGCACACGATGAGCGCTGAATCCCGTCCGATGAATATCCTCGATCTGCCGGCCTTCAAATCCGCCGGCCGCAGGATCGTGGTAGTCACCTGCTACGATGCGGGCTTCGCACGGCTGCTCGAAGACGCCGGCGTGGACATTCTCCTCGTCGGCGATTCGCTCAACCAGGTGCTTGCCGGCCACGAGACGACCCTCAGCGCCACCCTCGACCAGATGATTTACCATGCCGCCTCGGTGAAGCGGGGATCCCGTCGATCGCTCATCTTCGTGGACCTCCCGTTTCTCACCTATCAGGTCTCGATCGAGGAAGCGATCCGGAATGCGGGCCGGGTGCTCCAGGAGACCGGGGCGCACGGAGTGAAGCTGGAAGGTGGACAGCCGATGGCGGACACGGTGCGCGCCCTGGTCGACCGCGGCATACCAGTCATGGGGCACCTCGGCCTCACGCCCCAGTCGGTGCACACACTCGGCGGCTACCGCGTGCAGGGGCGCGACGCCCTCGCTGCCGATCGCCTGCTTGCCGACGCCGGGGCCCTCGAGGAGGCCGGCGCGGCGGCCATCGTGCTCGAGCTGTTGCCGGCCGAACTGGCGACCCGCATTTCGAAGTCAGTTGCGATTCCAACGATCGGGATCGGCGCCGGACCCGGCTGTGACGGACAGGTGCTCGTCCTTCACGACATGCTGGGACTCAACGATCAGTTCAATCCCAAATTCCTGAAGCGCTTCGCCGAGCTCGGGGAAACGGTCCGATCGGCGGTGCGGGAGTATGCGGCCGAGGTACGGGACGGGCGTTATCCTGGTTCCGAGCACAGCTTCTAGGCGGCCCGCGGTGGATTTCGACGCGATTCCAGATTTGCGCCGATGGCTTCGCACCGAGCGCGCCGCCGGACACCGGATCGGGTTGGTGCCCACGATGGGCTACCTCCACGAAGGGCACCTCAAGTTGGTGGACGAGGCCCGCCGCCGGTCCGAGACGGTCGTCATGAGCATCTTCGTCAATCCGCTTCAATTCGGTCCCACCGAAGATTTCGACAGATATCCGCGCGACCTCGACCGCGATCGTTCGCTGGCGGCCGCACGCGGGGTCGATGCGCTCTTCGTTCCCGGTGTGGGCGTGATGTATCCGCCGGGCGCCGAAATTCGCGTTGTCCCCGGTCCCACCGCGGATCGTTGGGAAGGCGCGGCGCGCCCGGGCCACTTCGCGGGGGTGCTGACAGTGGTCGCCAAGCTCCTCCACATCGTGGAACCCGACGTCGTGTGTTTCGGGCGAAAGGACGTCCAGCAGGCGGTGCTGATCCGGCAGATGGTGCGCGATCTTGATTGGTCGATCGACATGATCGTGGTGCCGACGGTCCGGGAGGCGGATGGCCTCGCGCTCAGCAGCCGGAACGCGTATCTCGATGCGGAGGAGCGACGCGAGGCAACGGTGCTGAGCGCCGCGCTCGGCGATGCCAACGCCGCCTGGCGCGGCGGCGAGACCGGCGCTCCGGCAATAGAGAGAGTCATGCTGCGGCGCCTGGCGCGGTTCTCGAGGGTGCGCCTGGAGTACATCGCGATCGCCGAGCCGCGCACGCTGGCTCCGGTGTCGGCCGTGGGTGCCGAAACGATCGTCGCCATCGCCGCGCGCGTCGGTCGCACGCGGCTGATCGACAACATCGTCCTCGGTGACGGGCTCCCCTGATGCCCGACGAACGCCGCGCCGCGCCGGGACTCCGTCCGACACTCCCGTCCTGGGCCGTGGTCACTCCGGCGCGCCTTGCCCACATCGAGCGTGTCGCCGCCCTCGTCTCGTCGTGGGCCGCCGACATGCTCATTCCCGCCAACGAGCGAAACCGCTGGCTCCGAGCGGTCTGGCTGCACGATGCGCTGCGTGACGCACCGCCGGGGGAGCTCGAGCGGCTGGCATCCAGCACACCGGGACCGCCCGCGCTCCGACACGGCCCGGCCAGCGCCGCGCGGGCCAAGGCGGAGGGCGAGGTGGACCGGGGCGTGCTCGATGCGGTGAGATACCACTCCGTGGGGCTGGCCGAGTGGGACATGGTGGGCAGGAGTCTGTACTGCGCCGACTACCTCGAGCCCGGCCGCCCGTGGGACGTCGAGCGTCGTACCACGCTTGCCCGCGACTACCCGACCGAGCCGGGGTCGGTGCTTCGGGAGGTTGCCCGCGACCGCGTCGCGGGATTGGTGCGATCCGGCTGGATCATCCCCGAACCGACGGTGCGCTTCTGGAACAGTCTCGTCGCCTCGCCATCAGCCTCGCGATAGGCGCGGTCCTCGTGCTCGCTGTCGGTGGCGCGGTCTGGCGGTTCTGGCCGCCGCCTCGCGAGCGCGTCCAGGGGCACGCCTATGCTGTGCCCACGGCGCGGGAGCGGATCACGGTGGAGGTGCTGAACGGGACGCGGCGTCAGGGGCTCGCGCGAGTCGCGACGAGGGTGTTGCGCGAGCACGGGATCGACGTCGTGTTCTTCGGCAACGCCGATAGCGTCACCGATACCACTCGGGTGGCCGTTCGCCGTGGAGACCCGGGGCGGGGCAAGGATGTTATCGAGGCCCTCGGCGCCGGCAGAATCAGAATCCAGCTCGACACGCTCCGTCGGGTGGACGCGACGGTGATCGTGGGCAACGACTACCGCCCGACTCTTCCGCTGCACCCGTAGTTCTCAGCACACCCCGATCACCACATCCATCACGTTCGTCCCGGTGAGGCCGGGACGGAGCAGGGCATCGGCGGCGTCGAGCGCGCGGTAGGCATCGTGTGCCGCGAGGTCGTGCGCCGGGTCGCGGCCCGCCGCGCGTATGGCGCGCCAGGTGTGGCCGTCCACGATGGCGCCGGCGGCATCGGTTGGTCCGTCACGCCCATCGGTGCCAGCCGCGAGGAGCGCGACGCCAATCGAGTTGCCCTCGAGCACTCGCGCCGCGGCGAGCGCCAACTCCTGGCACCGGCCGCCGAGTCCGTGCGGCTCGTCCCCGAGCGTCACCGTCGTCTCCCCACCCTGAATGAAACACTTTCGTCTCGGCGCTTCCTCCGGTTGCGGGAAGGTGGACGGGCCGCAATTTTGTAACAGGCGCGTGGCCAGACGCTCACCTGCGGCGGCGGCCTCCCCAGCCAGCGGCCCGT
This sequence comes from Gemmatimonadales bacterium, assembly GCA_039930845.1. Taxonomy (GTDB): domain Bacteria; phylum Gemmatimonadota; class Gemmatimonadetes; order Gemmatimonadales; family GWC2-71-9; genus CAVVWJ01. The sequence continues at coordinate 9,149 of JBDTTA010000001.1, read as the reverse complement.
TGTTCACGACGGGAACCAGACCCAGCGCCGCCGCGTGCCGTGCCGCCGCCTCCACGGCGAGACGGTTGCTGGCGATCAACTCGAGGGACACGCGCGCGAAGGCGTCGTCGCCGGGCTTCGGCGTTTCCGCTCTTCTCCCCGCTTCAGCCGCCGTCACCAGATCGCGGGCCGCCGCCGGGATGCGATCCCAGAGCGAGGCGTCCTCGAGCATCCGGCGCACCTCCGTGGCGGTGCACGGATCGGCGACGCAGGGCCCGGACCCGATCGATGCCGGATCGTCGCCGATGACGTCGGAGACGACAAAGGTGCGTACCCTCGCGGGCGCGAGGGCAAGGGCGAGTTTTCCACCGCCCCACCGTGAGAATCGCTTCCGGATGCGATTCATCGCGGTGATGTCGAGCCCCGAGCCGAGGAGCAGCGCGTAGAGCATGGCGAGGTCGGAGGCGGAGATCCCGGTCTCCGGCGCCCCGATCAGACTGGTGGTGCCACCCGAGAGGAGGACCCACACCTCGTCATCCGCCCCGATCCGGTCGGCAGATCGGGCGAGTGCCGCGGCGGCCGCGAGCGAGCCCTGGCCCGGCTCGGGGTGGTCTCCGGCGACGACCTCGAGGCGCGGGTGCGCCGACGGGTCGGCATGCGGCGCGACGATGAGACCGCCGGCCGGCCCGAGTCCCTGCCCGGCCAGGACGTCGACGGCAGCCGCTGCCATCGGTGTCGCCGCCTTGCCGAGGGCGAGGATCCAGGGTGGCCGGGAGGGGAAAGGAGACAGCCGGCCCAGGGACGTGGTCAGCGCAGGCCCCGGGTTAACGGCCTCGGTAGCAACGCGATAGAGGTCGGCCAGCAGGCGGCCAGCGTCGGTCAATGGCGCAGATCGGGAGGGGTCTTGGGCCACGGTCGGGAACCTTGTGAAAAAAAGCACAAAGTGCTATATCAGGAAAGTCGCATAATTATTCGTGGGGGCGCACCGCCTCCAATGTAGTCATCACTCGGCGGGGCCACCCTGCTCTCGCCTGTGTTCCACTTTTTTTTCGAGAGGTTTCGCGCATGGCCGGCCGCAACTTTCTCTTCGTCCCGGGCCCTACCAACGTGCCCGACCGCGTTCTCCGCGCCATGCACGTGGCCATGGAGGACCATCGCTCCTCATCGTTCCCTTCGCTGGCGGTTCCGGTCCTCGAGGACCTGAAGAAGGTGTTCAAGACCACGTCCGGCCAGGCATTCATCTTTCCCGCGAGCGGGACCGGCGTGTGGGAGGCTTCGCTCTCCAACACCCTTTCGCCGGGGGACCGGGTGCTCGCCGCGCGATTCGGCATGTTCAGTCATCTCTGGATCGACATGGCGCAGCGGCTCGGGCTCACGGTGGACGTGCTGGACGCGGAATGGGGAGAAGGCGCCCCGATCGAGCGCTACCAGGACGCGCTCGCCGCCGACAAGAACCACCAGATCAAGGCGGTACTCTTCACGCACAACGAGACCGCGACCGGCGTCACCAGCGATGTGGGCGCCATGCGCAAGGCGCTGAACGATACCAGGCACCCGGCGCTCCTGATGGTCGACGGTGTGAGCTCGATCGCCAGCATCGATTTCAGGATGGACGAGTGGGGCGTCGATCTCGCGGTGGCGGGCTCCCAGAAGGGATTCATGCTGCCGGCGGGGCTCGGCATCGTGTGTGTGAGCCCGAAGGCGCTCGCGCTGTACGATCAGGCCAAGCTGCCACGCGTCTTCTTCGACTTCGGCGACATGCGGAAGGCAAACGCCACGGGCTACTTCCCGTATACCCCGTCGCTCTCGATGCTGTACGGCCTGCGCGAGTCGCTCGCCATCCTTCAGGAGGAGGGGCTCGAGAACGTCTTCGCGAGGCACCACCGGCTTGCGGAAGGCACCCGCCGGGCGGTCAAGGCGTGGGGCCTCGAGCTCTGTGCGCGGGCCCCGAAGTGGAACTCTGACACGGTGAGCGCGGTCATGGTGCCCGCGGGCATCAACGCCGCGGTGGTGATCGACATCGCCTACCGCCGATACGACCTGGCCCTCGGCGCGGGATTGGCCCGCATGGGCGGAAAGCTCTTCCGGATCGGGCACCTCGGCGATCTCAACGAGCTGATGCTGCTCGGTGCGCTGGCCGGCGTCGAGATGTCGATGCGGGACGCGGGCATCGACGTCACACCTGGGAGCGGTGTGGCCGCGGCCTCGGAGTACTGGCGCCGCACGGCTGCGCCGCTCCCCGGGCGCGAGCTGCCGCCGCGCGCGCCCGAAGCGGCACCGGCGAAGGAGAAGGCCACCGCCGGCGCCGGGCGATGAGTCATACTCGGCACGAGCCAGCGCGCCAGCGGCTGCAGCGAAGTGAGCTGGCGGTGCCCGGCTCCCAGCCGGCGATGTTCGCGAAGGCGCTCGCGGGGGCGGCGGACTACGTGTTTCTCGATCTCGAGGATGCCGTCGCGCCGGGGGAGAAGGAGCAGGCGCGAAAGAACGTCGTCGCGGCGCTGCTGCAGCACGATTGGCGCGGGCACGGAAAGACCATCTGCGTTCGCATCAATGGGCTCGATACCCATTACATGTACCGCGATGTCGTCGACGTGATCGAACAGGCCGGCCACCGTCTCGATACGGTGCTGATTCCCAAGGTCGGGGTGCCATCGGACGTCTACATGATCGATGCGCTCCTGACGCAGATCGAAGCGGCGAAGGGGATCGGGCACCGGATCGGCATCGACGTGCTGATCGAGACGGCGCTCGGCATGACGAACGTCGAGGCGATCGCGCAGTCGAGTCCCCGGCTCGAGGCGATGCATTTCGGCGTTGCGGATTACTCCGCAAGCTGCCGTGCGCGCACGGTGAATATCGGCGGCCTCAACCCCGACTATCCCGGGGATCAGTGGCACGCGGCACTTTCACGGATGATCGTGGCCTGCCGCGCGTATGGCCTCCGCCCCATCGACGGTCCCTTCGGCGATTTGAAGGACCCCGACGGCTACCGCGCCGCGGCCCGCCGCGCCGCGGCACTCGGTAGCGAGGGCAAGTGGGCGATTCATCCGTCGCAGATCGAGCCGGCCAACGAGGTGTTCAGTCCGCCGCCCGCGGAGGTGGACCGGGCCAAGCGGATTCTCCAAGCGCTCGACGAGGCGGCGAGCCAGGGGAAGGGCGCGGCGCAGCTCGACGGCAAGATGATTGACGCCGCCTCGGCACGGATGGCGGAAAATGTTGTGAAGATGGCTGGGGCCATTGGAATGAAGTAGGCCGTTGACCGAGGGCTATTGGCTATTGCGAGCCAGGTCCAGCATACACCGGAGTCTCGTCCATGGACATTCACGAGTACCAGGCCAAAGAGCTGCTCGCCGGCTTCGGAGTCGCGATTCCCCGAGGGGGCGTGGCATACAGTCCCGAGCAGGCGGTGTACCGCGCGTCGGAAATCGGCGGCTCGCGCTGGGCGGTGAAGGCGCAGATCCACTCGGGCGCGCGCGGCAAGGCCGGCGGCATCAAGCTCTGTTCCAACGAGGACGAGGTGCGCCAGGCCGCCAAGCTGCTGCTCGGCAAGCGGCTGGTGACGCACCAGACCGGTCCGGAGGGACGCGTGGTCCACCGGCTCTACGTCGAGGCCGCCGTGCCCATCGAGCGGGAGATCTATCTCGGCTTGGTGCTCGACCGGAAGAGTGAGCGGATCATGGTCGTCGCCTCGGCGCAGGGCGGGATGGAGATCGAGGAGATCGCCCGGAACTCGCCCGATACCATCGTCCGCGAGGTCGTGGAGCCGGCGGTAGGGATGACGTCGTTCCAGGCCCGTGAGGTGGCGTTCGGCCTCGGGCTGACGCCGGCGCAGGTGAGCCGGGCAGTCACGACGCTCCTCGGCGCCTACCGGGCCTTTCGTGATCTCGACGCCACGATGGTGGAGATCAATCCGCTCGTCGTCACGACCGACGGGCAGGTGCTGGCCCTCGACTGCAAGATGACCTTCGACGATAACGCGATGTTCCGCCGGCCCAACGTGAGCGAGCTGCGCGACTACGCGGAAGAAGATCCGCGTGAGGCGCAGGCGGCGGAGTTCGGCCTGAACTACGTGGCGCTCGACGGAAACATCGGCTGCATCATCAACGGCGCCGGCCTGGCCATGGCCACCATGGACATGATCAAGCACGCGGGCGGCTCACCGGCCAACTTCCTCGACGTCGGTGGTGGTGCGTCCCCGGACCGCGTCGCGGCGGCCTTCCGTCTCGTGCTTTCCGATCCGAACATCGACGCGATGCTGGTGAACATCTTCGCCGGCATCAACCGCTGCGACTGGGTGGCGCAGGGCGTGGTGCAGGCCACGCGCGAGACCCAGCTCGGCATTCCGCTCGTCGTCCGCCTCGCCGGCACCAACGTCGAGGAAGGGCGAAAGATCCTGAAGGAGAGCGGGCTCCCCATCATCACCGCGGATACGCTTGCGGAGGCCGCCGAGCGCGTCGTGGCCGCCCTCCCCACCTCGCGGAAGGCAAAGGCTTCGGCCGGGAACGGACAATGAGCATTCTCGTAGACGAAAAGACGCCCGTCGTCTTCCAGGGCTTCACCGGCGAGAAGGCCACCTTCCACGCGAAGGAGTCGATCGCGTACGGGACCAACGTCGTTGGCGGCGTCACGCCGGGAAAAGGCGGCACGCGCCACCTCGACCGGCCGGTCTTCAATACCGTCAAGGACGCCGTGCGGGAGACCGGTGCCACCGCCACGATCATCTTCGTGCCCGCCGCCTTCTGTGCCGACTCGATCATGGAAGCGGCCAATGCCGGCGTTCGCCTGGTCGTGACAATCACCGACGGCATCCCCGCGCAGGACATGATGATGGTGAAGCGATATCTCTGGCGCTTTCCGAAGGAGCGCCGCACGACGCTCATCGGCCCCAACTGTGCCGGCGTCATCAGCGCCGGTAAGGCGATGCTCGGCATCATGCCGGGACACATCTACTCGCGTGGCTCCGTCGGGTTGGTGACGCGCTCGGGCACGCTCGGTTACGAAGCGGCCTCGCAGATGCACGCCCTTGGCATCGGCCAGACGACAAGCGTCGGCATCGGCGGCGACCCGATCAACGGCAGTTCGTTCGTGGACATGCTCAAGCTCTTCGAGGAGGATCCGGAGACCGAGGCCGTGATGATCATCGGCGAGATCGGCGGACCGCAGGAGGCCGAGGCGGCGCTGTTCGTCCAGGAGAACATGACGAAACCGGTCATCGGGTACGTCGCCGGGCTCACCGCGCCGAAGGGGCGCCGGATGGGGCATGCGGGCGCCATCATCTCCGCGTTCGGCGACACCGCGGCGGAAAAAGCCGAGATCATGCGGTCGGCCGGGCTGGTCGTGGCGCCGAGTCCCGCCGAGCTCGGCACGACGGTGGCAGGCGCGCTGGCCAGGAAGCCGCGGCGCACGATGGTGAAGAAATGAGCGCACGGCCGACGGTCGTGGTGACGCGGCGGCTTCCCGATCCCGTAGAGCAGGAACTCACCCGTGAATTCGACGTCCGGCTCAATACCGATGACCGACCCCTCGGTCCCGATGGGCTTCGCGAAGCGCTGCGACACGCCGACGCGCTGCTCTGCACGGTCACCGATCGATTGAACGCCGACGTCCTCTCGGTCGAGCCCCTTCGGACGCGCATCATCGCCAACTTCGGCGTCGGCTTCAATCACATCGACACCGAGGCCGCCCGGGCCAGGGGCATTGCGGTCTCGAACACCCCCGACGTGCTCACCGACGCCACGGCCGACCTCGCCGTCACGCTCTTGCTGATGGTGGCGCGGCGTACGGGCGAGGGCGAGCGCCACATTCGCGCCGGCCAGTGGACCGGGTGGCGGCCGACGCACATGCTCGGCACCCACGTCTCCGGGAAAACGCTCGGGTTGATCGGCATGGGGCGAATTGCGCGCGCGGTGGCGCGCCGTGCGCACCATGGCTTCGGCATGAAGGTCATCTTCCACGATCCGTATCCGCCGTCGGCCGACGTGGCCGCATCCCTCGGTGCCGAGCCGCGCGCCCGGATCGAGCAGGTGCTCCGGGAGGCGGACTTCGTCTCGCTGCATTGTCCCGCCACCCCCGAGACGCGCCACCTGATGGGCCGGGAGCGGCTCGCCCTGATGCGTGCGGACGCCTACCTCATCAACACGGCGCGCGGCGATGTTGTGGACGAGGCCGCGCTGGTCGAGGCGCTGGTCGCGCGGAAGATCGCCGGCGCGGCGCTCGACGTCTTCGAACAGGAACCGCAGGTCACGGCCGCCCTCCTCGCCATGGAGAACGTCGTGCTGCTGCCACATCTCGGCAGTGCGACCCGGGAAACCCGGGTGGCGATGGGAATGCGCGCCCTCGAAAATCTTCGCCTTTTCTTCAAGGGCTCACCGCTCCGGGACCGCGTCGTGTGACCCAGGCGGCGTTAGAGCCGTTTTCCGCGGCGGACCTGCCGGAATCACCTGATCCGGTCGCGGCAAGTGCGGCGCACTACGCCACCGAAGTCGTCGAGCTGCTCTCGGGCCTCCTGCTCGATCTCGTGCGGAAGCGAATGCCCGAAGTCGAGCCGGTGTTGCGCGGCGAGCGCACGCCCGCCGAGCTCACTCCCGAACTGCTCGCCCGCACGCTCCAGGTGCAGGGCATCTGGTTTCAGCTCCTGTCCATCGCCGAACAGAACGCGGCAATGCGCCGGCGTCGCCAGATCGAGGTGGAGAGGGGATACGAGCAGTTGCGGGGCACGTTCGCCCACGTGATCTCGAGCGCCGCGGCCGCGAGGGTCCCCGCCTCCGAAATCCGGAAGCTGTTCGAGGTGCTCCGCGTCCGTCCCGTCATTACCGCACACCCCACCGAAGCCAAGCGCGTCACGGTCCTCGAGAAGCACCGGCGAATCTATCGGCGTCTCGTGGATCTGGAGTCGCCGCGGTGGACCCCCCGCGAGCGGCAGGCCCTCGTGGACGGACTGCGCAACGAGATCGAGCTGCTCTGGATGACGGGGGAGCTGCGTCTCACCAAGCCCACCGTTCCCCAGGAAGTCTTCTGGGGACTTCACTTCTTCAATGAGACGCTCTTCGAGGCGGTGCCCGACCTCATCCAGAAGGTCGAGCGCGTGCTGGCGCAGTACTACCCCTCGGAGGAGTGGGTGGTGCCACCGTTTTTCCAGTTTGGATCGTGGGTCGGCGGCGACCGCGACGGCAATCCCTTCGTGACCAACGCCGTCACGCGCAGCACCCTGCTGGAGAATCGCCTGACCGTCCTCCGCCGGTATCGGCGGCGGCTCGACGAGTTGATGCGCGCGCTCAGCGTCACCGAAAAGGCGCTGCCGCCGTCCGACCGCTTTCGCCAGGCGCTGGAGAAGGAGCTCGCCGTCACCGGTGAGGCGGAGGCGATCGCGAACCGGAACCCGGGCGAGGTGTTCAGGCAGTACCTCGTGTGCATGTTGCGCCGTCTGGACGCGATGATCGTCGCCACCGAACGGGGTGATAGCCGGCCCGGCCCTGCGGACTATGCATCGGCGGATGCGCTCGTGGCCGATCTCAGGCTGCTGGAGACCGAGCTCTGCGAGGCAGAACGATCGGAGATCGCCGCGAGCATCGTGCGGCCGGTGCGTCGCGAGGTCGAGGCTTTCCGGTTCAGCACCGTCCGGCTCGATGTGCGGGAGAACACGGCCAGGTTCGACGCCACGCTGGCCGACCTGTGGCGTGCGCTGACGGGGCGGACCGGCGACCCCCCACCCTCCGGCTCGGACGAGTGGCGCGCCTGGCTGGCCGCGGAGCTGGCCCGGCCCCTCGCCGAGGGGCACACGCCGCCGGAGCTCCCGGCTGCGTCCGCCGAGACACTCGGCATGTTCGTCCTGGTACGGCAGCTCCGCGAGGAGATCGACCGCGAGGCGTTCGGCGCGTTCGTGCTCAGCATGACCCGGAACGTGAACGACGTGCTCGGTGCGTACCTGCTCGCCAAGCTCGGCGGCCTCTTCGCGGACACGCAGGGCGTTGAAAGCTGCACCCTCCCGATCGTCCCTCTCCTCGAGACCATCGACGACCTCCAGCGCGCCCCCGCGATCATGCGCGAGCTGCTCAACATCCCCCTCGTGCGCCGCAGCGTGCGTGCGCAGGGCGGGGTGCAGGAGGTGATGATCGGGTACTCCGACTCGAACAAGGACGGTGGCTTTCTCAGCTCGAATTGGGAGCTCTACAAGGCGCAGATCAAACTCACCCGCCTTGGCCAGGAGATCGGGGTGCCGCTCGCCTTCTTCCATGGACGCGGGGGGTCGGTGAGCCGGGGCGGGGCGCCGACCGGCCGCGCGATCGCGGCGCAGCCGGCCGGGTCGATCTCCGGGCGGATGCGGATCACGGAACAGGGAGAGGTGGTCTCCTACAAGTACGCCAACCGCGGCACCGCCCAGTACCAGATCGAGCTGCTCGCCGCGAGCGTCGTCGAGCACACGCTCAAGTCCGAGCGCGAGGAAGCACTGGTGCCGACCGCGGAGTTCGACGAGGCGATGGAAGCGCTGTCGGGCGCGGCGCAGGCGGCGTACCGGGGCCTGCTCGACCATCCGGATCTTCTCGCCTACTTCCAGGCGGCGAGCCCTCTGGAGGAAATCGCCCTTCTCAACATGGGGTCCCGTCCGGCTCGGCGCTTCGGCGCCAGGTCGCTGCACGACCTCCGGGCCATTCCCTGGGTGTTCGCATGGTCGCAGAACCGGCATTTTGTCCCTGGCTGGTTCGGCTTCGGCAGCGGCGTGCTGACCTTCCTGCAGGTTCGCGGCGATCGTGGCGCCACACTCATCCAGCGCATGTTCAACGACTCGCGACTCTTCCGGCTGATCGTGGATGAGCTCGAGAAAACGCTGTCGTACGTGGATCTCACCCTTGCGCGTGAGTATGCGGAGCTGGTCCCGGACGCCCGCGTCAGGGAGGAGATTTTCGCGAAAGTGGAGGAGGAATACCACAAGACGGTGGAGGCGGTGCTGCGGATCACCGGTGGGGCAGCGCTCAACGAACGGTTCCCCCGTTTTCGACGGCGGCTCGCGCGCCGAATGGGGACGATGAACCAGATCTCCCGGCAGCAGATCGAGCTGTTGCGGCGGTTCCGGAAATCGGGCGGGGATCGCACGCAGGAAGAGCAACTGTCCGCGCTCCTCCTTTCGATCAACTGCATCGCGGCGGGGTTCGGAGCGACGGGGTAGCGGGGAA